>CADEGN010000370.1 GCA_902826865.1 uncultured Myxococcales bacterium | reverse complement strand
AAGTCCTCGTGTTTGACCAAGCCGAGCGCGATCGCGGCCTCGCGCAGGGTGGTTCCGTCCTTGTGGGCCTTCTTGGCGATCTTGGCCGCGTTGTCGTAGCCGATGTGGGGGTTGAGGGCCGTGACGAGCATTAGGCTTTGCTCGACGTTGGCGGCGATCCGTTCGCGGTTGGGCTCGATCCCTTCGGCACAGAATTCACGAAACGCCCGGCACGCGTCTCCCAGGAGCCGCGCGGAATGCAGGACGTTGTGGATGATGAGCGGTTTGAACACGTTGAGCTCGAAGTTCCCGCTCATGCCACCGATGTTGACGGCAACGTCGTTGCCCATGACTTGGGCGCAGACCATGGTCATCGCCTCGCTCTGGGTTGGGTTCACCTTGCCGGGCATGATCGACGAACCAGGCTCGTTCTCCGGGATGACGATCTCCCCGATTCCGCAGCGCGGGCCGGACGCGAGCCAACGGACGTCGTTGGCGATCTTGAACAGAGCCGCGGCAAGCACCTTGTACGCGCCGTGAAGACCGACGAGGGCGTCGTGCCCGGCGAGCGCGGCGAACTTGTTGGGCGCCGACACGAACGGCAGCCCGGTGAGCTTGGCGATGGCGGCGGCAGCCGTCACGGCGAACTTCGGGTGGGTGTTGAGCCCGGTGCCGACCGCGGTGCCGCCGAGGGCGAGCTCGTAGACGTGGGGCAGGGCGCGTTCGATCCCCACGCTGGCGTGCTCGAGCTGATCGACCCAACCCGAGATCTCTTGGCCCAGGGTCACTGGGGTCGCGTCTTGGAGGTGGGTCCGTCCGATCTTGACGATGTCGGCGAACGCGACCGCCTTGTTCGCCAGCGTGTCGCGCAGTTCCTTCACCGCGGGCAGAAGTTGTCCGACGGTGACCTCCGCGGCCGCAATGTGCATGGCCGTGGGAAACGTATCGTTGCTGGATTGTCCGCGGTTGACGTCATCGTTGGGGTGGACCGGCTTCTTGCTGCCCATCGTCCCGCCCGCGAGCTCGATCGCGCGATTGCTGATCACCTCGTTGGCGTTCATGTTGCTCTGGGTTCCGCTGCCGGTCTGCCACACGTGCAACGGGAAGTGGGCGTCGAGCTTGCCCTCGATCACTTCGTCGGCCGCCCGTACCACCAGCGCGACTTTGTCCGCGGTGAGCGTGCCAAGTTCGCCATTGGTGACCGCCGCCGCCTTCTTGAGCACGCCGAGTGCGCGGATCATCGGACGGGGGAACGTGTCAGAACCGATGTCGAAGTGGTGGAGCGAGCGTTCGGTCTGTGCGCCCCAGTAGCGGTCGGAGGCGACGGCGATCTCGCCCATGCTGTCGGTTTCGCTGCGGGTGTGCTTGTCCATGGTCGTCGTCGGACCGAAGGCTAACACCGCCCCGACCCGGCGGGGTATGCTCCCGCCCCCCGCGCCCTTCGCCGCCGGGAGCCGTCGCCATGCACCCGGCGTTGACACGGATCGAGGTCGTCGGCCGCGCGTGCGACCGCTTGCTCGAGCGCGTGGGCGTGCGCCTCATGCTCAGCGCGGCGATCCTCGCGAGCTTGCTGCCGATCACCTGGCTCGAGCAGCGAACCGTCGTGTTCTTGGGGCTGTTCGCGGTGGAGTTCGTCCTGCGCGCGCTGGCGGTGGGCGCGGTCCTGCGAATACCGCCACCCGAGGAACTCGTGGCGCGCCGCGGTGAGCGGGCGATCGGACGCACACGCGGCGGGGCGATCGCGCTCCTGCTGCTCGACGCCGTCGCGCTCGCCTCCTTTGCGGTTGCGGCATGGGGGGGCTTGAGTTCGTGGCTGCGGGTCCTGCGACTGACCCGCTTGCTGGCGCTGATGGGCTACTGGGCGCCACTGGTCCGCGACATGTGGGAGGTGCTCGGCCGGCGCGAGCGGATCCGCCAGCTGTGGTTGATGGCCCTGGTGGTCGGCGGCTTGTCGTTCGCCGGTGCCGTGGTCTTGTATGAAGGCGCCGCCGATGCCTTCGACGCCAACGAGGACGGTGCGCTCTCCGGTGACGACCGCACGTTCTTTGTCCTGCTGTGGTGGGCATTTCGCCAGGTTCAAGACCCCGGGAACATGCTCGAGTCGCCGACGGCGATTCCGGTTGTGCTCGTCAGCCTCGGGCTGACGGTGTTCGGGCTGTTTTTGGTGTCCTTTCTCATCGGCCTGGGGACCGACGTCGTGCACGAGCTGCTCGAGCGCACGCGCCAACGCGCACCCAACTTCGCCGGGCACACCGTGATCGTCAACATCACGCCGTCGACCCGACGTCTGCTTCTCGAGCTGTGGGCGTACTATCGCCGGTTGTTTCCGACAGATGCGCGGCCGCTGTCGCGCCGATGGTTCGCGGATCTGCGGCGCCGGGGGTTCGCGCGCCTGCGTTACGTCGTGGTCGGCAAGGGCAGCGATGCCCCGGAGTACCTGCGCGAGGCCGACCTCGGCCACGTGGCCTACCGCGCGCGCCCCGGCGATGAGGAGGAGTTGATCGCGCGTACCGACATGGTCGCAGCCAAGCGCGTCCTCTTGCTCGCCGACGTCGACGATCCCGATCCCGACGCCGAGACGATTCGGATGCTGCTCACGATGACCGAGCGCGTTCGTGCCCGAGAGCGCCGACGCGGGATCGCTGGGCCCGCGCGCACGCGCGTGGTCATCGCGGAGATCCTCGACGAGAGCAACATTGCCGCCGCGCGCGCGGCCCTGGCCACGTCGGGAACCAGCTTCCGCGGTTGGGTGGTGCCGACCGAGAAGATGTTGGGGTTATTTTTCGCCGGGGCCCTGCGCCGACCGGGCCTCGGGGCTTTGTTCGAGATCCTCCTGGCCGGCACCGGCCACGACATCCACACCTGCTTTTTTGCCACCCCGGGGCTTGGCTTCCAGGTCGATCGGCCACCCGGGCTCGGTGGCGATGCCCGCGATCTCATGCCGCTGCTGGCTGCAGCGGGCCGCAGCGTCGACCGGGATAACCCCGTCATCCCGATCGGCGTGCTCGTCGAATGCGGCGCCGGGCAACATCACCGCGACTTTGACGTCGTCCTCAATCCCGCGCCGGGCAAGGTGTTCGACGAGGCCTCGGTGCGTGGGCTCGTCGGGCTTGCGGACAACTTCGGCGGGGTGCGGCGGTGGATCGATTCACTCGCGCGCGGGCCGTTACCGACGGTGGGTGCGGCCGAGGACAGCGAGCACCTGCCTCGGCTGGCACGCACGCGGCGGACGAAGACCACCCGGGTGTTGGTGTGTGGGTTCCGCCCCGGGACGCTGTACTTGATCGAAGAGCTCTTTCGCAGCGACCCGGCCGGCGAGGTGCTCGTGCTCGTTCCAGACGCTGGCGCGCTGGCGCGTGCCGAGGCGACGCTCGTCGCCCACACGCAGTTGGTGGGGCACGGACTGCTACCGGGACGTCACGGAGGGTTCGTCGCGGACGGTCCGGGGAGCTTCCGCGTGCGCATGCCCGAGCAGCCGGAGATCACCGGACAGCTTCGCTTGGCCGTGGCCGACTGGGTCGAGACCAGCGTACTGGTCGATCTGCCCGTTGGGTTTGGCGCGGTCCGGGAGCTCGACGCAATCGCATTCGTCGCCGGGCGCGGGGCCGAGGACGATGCGCGTACGACAACGGCCCTGCTCAAGCTCGAACAACTGTGCGCCCGCGACGACGACGGCGACGAGCAACGTCCATGGGTGGTTGCCGAGATCTTCGACGACAATCTGGCGGCACGCCTTTCCGGGCGCGCGCGGCAGCTCGGCCACGCGCGCGTGCAGGTGTTCTCGAGCCAGCAGTTGCGCGCACTGCTCCTGTTCCAGTCGGTGGCGGTGCCCGGCTTTGACGCGGTTTGGGAGGAGCTGCTCGGGGCATGGGGACAGTCGATTGTGCACAAGCACGTGGTCGCGCCCGGCCAGCGGCCGTGTTCGTTCGTCGAGCTCGCCGCCGAGCTCGCGCGCAGCGGCGAGATCCTGATCGCAGTTGAGCTCGCCGACGGTCGGGGTGGCGTCGACGTGGCCCTGGCCCCCGGTCCACAGGAGCGTGGTGGCGTGTTCGGATCGGAGCTGCGCGGTGCGTGGGTGATCGCGGCAGACTCCGGAGGACCCTACGCGCCGCGACGACGACGTCGCCAGGTTGCAGCGCGCACGGCCAAACCGGAGGCGCCGGGGGACGGAGCCGCGGACCTGCCGGGCCCGAGGCCGACCTGCCAGGATCGACCGGCATGACGTTGTCGCCGCGGATGCTGGAGCTCAGCGATCGACGATCGCGCGAAACCACGGCGTTGCGCGGACGGGCGTGAACCGGGCGTCGCTCGCGGCCGCCGCCTGCGTCCGCGCGGGATCGCGTCGCGCCGCTTCGGCGAGTGCGGCCTCGGCCGAAGGGTCGCCAAGCGCCACCAAGGCCCACGCGAGATGGTAGGGGCGGCTCCACTTCAGGGACAGCGCGGTGGCGCGGGCGAAATGCCCGGCGGCCGCCCGTGCATCACCGGCCGCGAGTGAGGGCACCCGGCGCGCGCGGGACCGCGTGGACCCACGGCGTGGGGCCGGACGCCAGCGAAGTCATGTCGGCGGCCCGGGACCGATGAGGGCGTCGCGCATCGCGTCGGCGAGCGCGAGCTCGTTGGCCGAGGTCGCGATGGCGTGCACCGGCAGGCCCAGCCCTCGCACCGCGTCCGCGGTGACCGGGCCGAGGACCGCGATGCGGGCCGCGGCGAGGAGCGAGTGGGCGTTCGCGGGGCCAAACGCCTGGCCGACGATCGCGAGGAAGTTGCGCGCGGCTTGGCCGCTGGCGAAACATACACCATCGATGCCCTCACCGCCGTCGGCCCGGCTGCGGAGGGATCGGATCAAGGGCTCGGGTACGACCGCAGACTCGCTGCGATAGGCGACCGCGAGGACGTAGCGTCCGCCGGCCGCGGCGATCGCGGTGCCGAGCACGTCGCGACCCTGCTCGGCGCGCACGTGCAGCCAGCGCTGGCTGAGCAGCCCCAAGTCGGCGAGGGTCTGAACCAGTCCCTCGCTCGTCGCGGGTGTGCCGATCACGTCGGCGCGCAGTCCGACGCGCTCGCATGCGGCGGCGGTCGCCGCACCGACGACCGCGAGCCGGCGGCCGGCCAGCGCCCGCGCGTCGAGGCCGAGGCGCGCAAGCCCGGTGGCCATCGCGTCCACCCCGGCGGAACTCGTGACGATCACACCATCGTGATCGCCGATGCCGGCGAGCGCCCGATCGAAGGCCTCGCGATCACGCGGCGGTGCGATCGACACGGTCGGGAAGGGCACCACGTCCGCCCCCAGTTCCGCGAGGTGATCCGCGAGCGCGTTGTTTGCCGACTGGACCCGCGTGACGACCACGCGCTTGCCGAAGAGCGGTCGCCGCTCGAACCACGCCAGCTCCTCGCGCAGACGCACGACCTCGCCGACGACGAGGATCGCCGGGGCCCGCAGACCAGCCGCGGCGATCTGATCTGCGATATTCGCCAGCGTCCCCACCAGCGTCCGTTGGATCCCGCGCGTACCCCAGCGGATGGCCGCGGCGGGTGTCGTCGGATCTCGACCGGCGTCGATCAGCCGCGCGGTGTTCTCGCGGGCGTTGTGGACCCCCATCATGAGCACCAGGGTCCCGGCCGAGCGCGCGAGATGCTCCCAAGCGACCGCGAGCCCGGCCTTGTCGTACGCCTCCCAGCCCGACACGAACGTCACCGCCGGGGTGAAGTCGCGGTGGGTCACCGGGATTCCCGCGCACTCGGGGGCGGCGATCGGCGAGCTCACGCCAGGGATCATCTCGAACGCGACGCCCGCGCGTGCGAGCGCCTGCGCCTCCTCGCCGGCGCGGCCGAACATACACGGATCGCCGCCCTTGAGGCGGACGACCCGCGCACCCGCGCGCGCGCGCGCCACCATGAGCGCGTTGGTCGCCGATTGATCGAGGTCGACACCTCCCCGCGGCCCGGCGCTGCGCTGGTGGATTTCGGTGTTTGGCCGGCAATGGAGCAGCAGCGCCGGGTTGACCAGATAGTCGGCGATGACCACATCCGCGCGCGCGAGCCGATCGCGCCCCGCCAGGGTGAGCAGCTGCGGATCCCACGGACCCGCACCGACGAGCGAGACGAACCCCGTCACGTGGCATCGACGATACCGCGGTCGGCGTGGAGCCGCTTTGCTATGCTTCGGAACCCATGCCGACCGTGCTCGTGATCGGTGCCGGCCACGCCGGACTCGAGGCCGCCTTCGCCGCGGCCCGGGTTGGCGCCCACGTCCGCGTGGTCACGGGCTCGATCGCCACGATCGGACAGACGCCGTGCAACCCGAGCGTCGGCGGGGTGGCCAAGGGTCACCTGGTGGCCGAGATCGAGGCCCTCGGTGGGTTCATGGGTCGCGCGGCCGATACGTGCTCGATCCATGGGCGCGTGCTCAATCGATCGAAGGGGCCGGCGGTGCGTTCGACCCGCGTCCAGGTCGACAAGGCGCGCTACGGTGCCTATGCCCGTGCCCGCCTGCTCGCCACGCCGAGCATCGATGTGGGCGAGGGGATGGTTCACGCGCTCACCCTCGAAGGCGATCGCGTCGTGGGCGTGGTGCTGTCCGATGGCAGCGCGATCTCGGCCGACGCGGTGGTCATCACCACCGGGACCTTTCTGGGTGGCTTGCTGCATACCGGCAGCGATACGACCCCTGGCGGTCGAGCCGGCGAGGCGCCAGCGCGTGGGC
>CADEGN010000369.1 GCA_902826865.1 uncultured Myxococcales bacterium | reverse complement strand
CGCGCTCGTCGACGTCGAGCACCATGATCACGAAGACGAAGAGCACCATCATGGCGCCGGCATAGACGAGGACCTGAATCGCCGCGAGAAACGTGGCCGAAAGCAGGAGGTAGCAAACCGCCACCGAGAAAAAGGTGGCGACCAGCCACACCGCGGCGACGACGGGGTTGCGGCGAGTGACCATCGCGAGGGCCGAGAGCAGACCCATCGCGGCGAACAGATAGAATGTGAGCTGCTCGCCGCTCATGCCCCACCCCCCTCATCGTGCGGGGCGGCCGGCGCGTGGGAGGGCGCGGGGTGTGGGCTCGAGCGATGGTGCAGTGACGCCGTCCGAACCTTGGCGTCGAACTCGTCGCGGTACTTGGTCACGAACGCCAGGGTTGGCCACGCAGCCGCGTCGCCGAGGGCGCAGATCGTATTGCCGGCGATCCCATCGGAGATCGACGCGAGGAGGTCGACGTCTCCGGCGCGCCCGTGATCGAAGGCGATGCGATGGGCGACGGCGGCAAGCCAGCCCGTGCCCTCGCGACACGGGGTGCATTGCCCGCAGCTCTCCTCGGCGAAAAAGTGGACGATGCGCCAGGCTGCCTTCGTGATGTCGGTCTGATCGTCCATGACCACGACGCCGCCGGATCCGGCCATCGTGCGCAGGGTTCGGCCCCCGCCGAGGTCGAATTTCTGGCCAGGGCGGACTTCGACCTCGCGGATGCGCTCGTCCTTCTGCAGCGCGTCGAACTCGAACGGGACGTCGAGCTCGTCGGCCGCAAGCACCGGCATCGAGACGCCGCCAGGGATGACGCCCTTAACCTTGCGCCCACCACGGACGCCGCCGCAGACCTCGTCGATCAACTGGCGCCCGGTGATCGACAGGGGCAGCTCGTAGACCCCGGGCTTGTTGACGTGGCCGCACACCGAAACGATCCGGAGCCCGCCCGAGCGACCGACCCCCAGATCCGCAAACGCCTTGCCGCCGTGTTCGACGATCCACGGCAGGTTGGCGATGGTCTCGACGTTGTTGACGATGGTCGGCTGGCCCCACAGGCCCTTGACGGCGGGGAACGGCGGCTTGAGCCGCGGCCAGCCGCGGCCGCCCTCGAGGCTCGAGAGCAGCGCCGTTTCTTCGCCGCAGATATACGCCCCGAGCCCGCGATAGACGGTGATATCGAGCGAGACCCCGGAGCCGAAGATCCGTTCGCCGAGATAGCCCTTGGCGTAGGCCTCGTCGATCGCGGCCTGGAGCACCCGATACTCCCGGGCCATCTCGCCACGGATGTACACGTACGCGTTGCGGACCTTGAGCGCGATCGAGGCGATGATCATGCCCTCGACGAGGGCATGGGGGTTCCAGAACAGAATGTGGCGGTCCTTGAAGGTGCCGGGCTCGCTCTCGTCCGCGTTGACGACCAAATACACCGTCTCGGCGTCTTTGGGGACGAAGCTCCACTTCATCGCGGTGGGAAAGCCCGCACCTCCGCGTCCGCGCAGGTTGCTGGCCTGCACTTCGGCCGCAATGCTCTCGGGCGCCATCGCCGTGGCCTTGCGCGCGTTGAGGTAGCCACCCTTGCTCTCGTAGTACTCGAGCCGCTTGGCCTCGGGGACGCCGAAGTGCTCGCTGATGATCTTGACGTCGAACCAGCCCACGCGTTTTCTCCGCCAGTATCGGCTCAGTTGCCCAGCTCGGTGGGGACGCGGCCCTCGGCCAAGGCGTCGAGGATTGCGTCGATTTTCTTGAGATCGAGGTTCTCGAAGTACAGCGGGATCTCGGGCTTGCCGCGCTCGGCGATCTGCGCCACCGGACCGAAGCCGCAGGCCGCCAGACACTCGACCTCCGTCAAGGTGACGTTGTCGTCCCTGGACGTCTGCCGATTGCTGACCCCGAGCCGGGCCTTGCACCGATCGAACACGTCATAGGCGCCCATGAGCTGACAACCGATGTTCGTGCAGACCTGCAGGTGATATCGGCCCGGCCGATCCTTGTTGATCATGAAGTAAAACGTCGACACGCCCGTGACGTGCGCCGGCGTCAGCTCGAGGCGCGCGGCGATGAGATCGATGACCTCGGCGTCCACGTGACCGAACTGCTCCTGGGCCATGTACAGCACGGGCAGGCACAGGGCGCGCCCGGCCTTGCCCTCGGGGAAGCGCGGCCACAGCTGCCGGATCCGGGCCTCGATCTCGTTGGATAGTTGCTTTGCCGCCACGACCGTTTCGCGGTGCGGAAACTAGGCCGACGGTGCGTTTTCGTCAACGGGTGAGCCCTGGGCGGCCTTCGGCGCCCTCAGCCGGCCGCCGGCGGCGGCTCCGTGGCCAGTTCCATGGACAGTTCCATGCACACGGCGTTGGGCTGAGCCGCGGCGGCCGTGAAGTTTGGGCCGTCGCGGATCCCCGGGTCGACCGAGATCGTCGAGATCGGCGAAAACCCGAGCTTGGCGGCGAAGAAATCGGCTGCCGTATTGGTGAGCAAGTACATGCGACGAAGCCCGAGGGAACGCGCCCGCCGCAGCACACAATCCCCGAGCACCCAGCCAAGCCCCGTCCCTCGCCGCTCGGGTTGGACGGCGAGACTGAAGAGAAAGCCGGCCTCGTGATCGACCTGCAGGCTGCAGCAACCGATGATCTCGGGTTCGCCGCCGGCCGCAGGCAGCGCCCGCATGACCACGGTCTCGACGTCGCCCGACGCCACGATCGCGGGCAGGCCATACCGGGCCAAGAGGCGATCGATGTTCGGGAGATCCTCCGGGGTGGCGAAGGTGACCGGATCCCCGAACCCGAACAGCAGCTTGTCGCTGAGACCACCGAATGCACCCGATGTCAGCATGGCCACCGTGTCCCCCGGGGACGCGGCCTCGATCACCGCGCTGGCGAGGGCGTCCACGGTCTCGAACGCCCGGGCCTTCACGCCGCGGGCAGCGATCGCCCGCGCCAGGGCGAACGGGTCGAGACGATCGTCGGGCGGGATCTTTTCGGGCTGGTACAGCGGGCCGATGTAGACCGCGCTGGCGGCATCAAAACTCGCGGCAAACGCGTCGCCAAACGCCCGGCGGCGGGACGATGCGCTGCGGGGCTCGAAGCACACGCGCAGGGCCGCGTCGGGATAGTGTTTGCGCAGGGCCGTGACCGTCAGGGACACCGCCGTGGGGTGATGGGCGAAGTCCGAAATCACCCGCACCCCCTGGGCCAGGCCCACCAGCTCCTGTCGACGCTTGACCCCGCGGAACGAGCGTACTGCGGAACGGATGTCCTCGAGCGCGACCGCGTCGGCGCGGGCCAAGGCGACGGCCGCGACCACGTTCGCGAGGTTGTAGCGGCCGATCAGCTGGGTCGCGAACTCTCCGAGGCTGACGCCGCGCTCGAACAGTTCAAACACGACGCGTCGCTCGGCCGCCCGTGGCCGCGCGAGCGCGACATAGTCGGCGCCCCCGGGCACGTGGGCCCCGGTGCCCTCGGGCATCACCCGATAGGTCGTGATCCGACAGCGGGCAGAGGCCGCAACGCCCATGGCCTCCGAGTCCTCCGCGTGCACCACGAGATCTCCGTCCTCGGGGATCTGTGCCACGAAGGCGCGGAATGCGGCCCGCACCTCATCGAGGTCGGCAAAGATGTCGGCGTGGTCATACTCGACCGACGTCAGGATCGCCCGCCGCGGTCGGTAGTGGAGAAACTTCGAGCGCTTGTCGAAAAACGCGGTGTCGTACTCGTCGCCTTCGATGACGAGCGCGCCGCCCTTCCCCAACCGCGCGCCAATCCCGAAATTGAGCGGAACCCCGCCGACGAGGAAGGTCGGGTCCCGTCCGCCCCGATCGAGGATCCACGCGAGCAGGCTCGTGGTCGTGGTCTTGCCGTGGGTCCCGGCCACGACCAAGCTCTCGCGGCTCGATAGCAGCGTCTTGGCGAGCATGCTCGGGAAGCTTTCGAGCGGGAGGCCCCGTCGCTCGGCCTCGAGCACCTCCGGGTGCTCACGACCGATCACGTTCCCCACGACCACGCAGTCCGGACCCCACGCGAGGTTGTCGGGGGAGAACCCGAGCAGCACGGGGATCTCCGCCCGCGCGAGTTGCTCCGACATCGGGGGGTAGACCGCGACGTCCGATCCCCGGACGTCATGGCCGGCTTCCTTGAGCAGGCGCGCAAGGGCGCCCATGCCAGTCCCGGCGATCGCGATGAAGTGCACCTTCAAGGCGGCGCAACCTATGGCCCAGGCCCGCCAACAAATCAACGGCCAACAACCGATCCGGCCTGGCATTGGCCCCAGCGCGAACAGATCGGGACCGGCCCAGGCGGGTCGTGCGGCGCCGCGGCCCACAACACGGACCGACAATTCCGAGGTGGCACCCCGAACCCCCGCGACGGGTTCACCGGCGGTCGAGGGCGCAAGCGCGGCCACACGCCGCCGCGCGAACGTGGACCCTTCGTCGGATCTGCTCCAACCGCACGCGTGGCACCTGCACAACCGCCCCCACTTCCGTGCTAGTGGACACAGCGCCATGCAGGAGGCGACGTCGATGGAAGATCAGGACCGACGCCAGCACGACCGCAGTTCGATGTCGGTGCGGATGCAGATGTTCGTGGACGATCGCTTGTGCCTCCGCGCGCATACCCTCGACGTGAGTCCCGGCGGCGCGCTCGTCCACGGTGCAGCGCAACTCGACATCGGCCAGACCGTGCGCCTCGAGCTCTGCCGTGGGGGCGAGAAGAATCCGCTCGTCTTGAGCGCCAAGGTGGTTCGACTCGACACGCCCGCACCAGGGGCGCGGCGGCACGGCATCGCCCTGCGCTTCGTGGATTGCGGCGCGGCGGACCGGGCCGCCCTGAGCTCGCTACTCCGCCGACGCTGACGCGAGCGTTTGGCCCGCGCCAACCTCAAGGCACGCCGAGCTCGTCGAGTTGTGCGCGCACACCATCGGCGCGCTGCTGTTGACGGTCCTTGACGTGCGCGACATCGGCAGCCCACTCGGCGTCGTCGCCGCTGCGGTTGGGATCGGCGCCCAACGGGCCCGACAACTGCTCGACAAACTCGTCGACGCGGGCCGCGAACGCCGGGGGATCAAACGGGCCGTCGACGTACGCGCGCGCGTGCTCGAGGTAGCGGTCGCGCCAGGCGTCGACCTCCATGACCCGATCGAAAAGCGGGAGGGTGTCGTAGCAGGCCGCGATGCGGAATAGACCCCAATCGAGCGAGTTCGCGCCGCCTTCGCAGGGCTTGCCATCCCGCCAGTAGCCGCCATCGAGGTCCCACAGCGCAACCTCAGCGGGGCCCGGCGTTGCCGGGTGATAGGTATAGAAATTGTTCGCATTGGCATTCGGCGTGTCGCCGATGGCCATCACCTGCAGCGCGGCGGTCATCGGGAGCCAGGCGTCGACGTTCCACACCGTGGGAAGGTCCACCTCAAACTCATCGTCCGGCGTGTTGCTGACCACGTCGATGACGTGGATGAGATCGGCGTAGTCGGTCGGCGAGTCCTCGGGCACGGGCGCATAGCACCGCGGATCGTCGGTGTCCGCGTCGACATCGGGCCCCTGCCACTGGAAGGTGCCGCAGTAGGCGTGCTTGTAGAGCTGACCGTCGTTGTCGCCGAAATGGTAGGCGGCGAAATCGCGATCAACCCGCTCGATGTTGGTAAATACGCCGATGTACGTGCCGTTGAGGTAGAGCTCTACGTAGTTCGTCCGCGAGGCCCGGACGCCGAACGCAGCGAGGAGGTCCCAGTTCATCCGCTCGGCGACCATCTGCATGTCGCCGCCGTACTCGAGGTTGATCTTGCTCAGCCCGCGGAGCTCCTGACCGCTGACGAAGCGGTTGACGTCGATCACCATCGGGTTCTTCGGATAGCCCTCGATCAGATCAGCATTTGGGTGCGTGCTCTTTTTGAAACGCATGCCAGCGCCCTCGAGCCGCTGCCCGCAGAACGTGACCGCCGCCGGGCGGTACTCCTCGAGATCCGGATTGTCGAGCTGGAACTGCCAATCCTCATCGGACATCTCGAGGTCGATCCGGATCACCTGCGTCGGCTCGAAAAACGCCTCGCTGGCGTGCTGATAGTCGTGATCAAGGATCCACGGGCACGCCTCGGCCCCGGGATCGACTTCCCCGGTACTGCTGTCGCCGCCGCTGCCGCCGCCGGCCGTCATCGGGTTGGTGTCACCTCCCGATGTCACCGGAGGTGGCCCCGAAGTGCCGGCCGACGCCCCCGCTTCTTCCACGCTCGTGTCGGTGCGGGCGCTCGAGCCGTCGCTCGCATCGCCCTCGGTACAGCCTGCGACCGCAACGGTCATCGCAAGCGCCCGACCAACGCCCCGCCTGCACGCCCCGCCCATATTTCGATCGGTACCACGACGGCGTTGTGCGAGGGTCGGCAAGATCGGCGCGCGCAAGCCCGTTCGCGGTGCAACGCGTCACGGCGCTTACGCAGATGACCTCACGCCGTCCGCCACGGGCTCAATGGGTATGGGACGGCCCGGATGTTTCGCAGGTCCCGGCCGACGACCCGATCCGAGCGCATCACAGCGGCAGGGTGAAGCCTCGCGCCTCGAAGCGGGGGATCAAGTCGCGCTCGATCGCACGCGCGAACACCTGGGCGTACTCCCGCGCCGGCGCGAGACCCCAGGCGCGGTCGTCGTCGGCCATGACGCCGGCATCGGCGCGGATCGCCGGGTTGGTATCTCCGTAGTTGCGCCCCAGACCGGCCAGCCAGGCGGGCAATGGGTTCCGGGCCCGAACGGCCAGCCGCCCCGC
>CADEGN010000368.1 GCA_902826865.1 uncultured Myxococcales bacterium | reverse complement strand
AAGGGCGCTCAGATCGCCGGGCGCCGGATCACCGTGTCGAGTTCTGGGCTGGTCCCCGCCATCGAGCGATTCGTGCGCGAAGGCTTGGCCGAAGACGTTGGGCTTGCGCTTTCGCTCAACGCCACCACCGACGAGGTACGCTCGCGGATCATGCCGATCAACGAGCGTTGGAACATCGCGTCGTTGCTCGATGTCGTCCGCCGCTTGCCGGAGAACCGCCGTCGCCGCGTGACCTTTGAGTACGTCCTGCTGGCGGACGTGAACGACTCGGACGCCGACGCCCGACGCCTGGTCGAGCTCGTCGGAGCCCTCGACTGCCACGTGAACGTGATCCCGTTCAATCCCCACGTCGGCACCGCGCTGCGCCGACCCAGCCCGGCCGCCACCGCGCACTTCGTCGACCTGTGTCGCCGCGGCGGCCTTGCGGTCCACCTGCGAACGCCCCGCGGCGAGGACATCTCGGCGGCTTGCGGGCAGCTCGCCCTCGAGGCGTCGTGATCCGTAGCCTCGCCGTCGCGGTGTCTGTGATTGCCGCCGGCCCGACCGGCACCGCTGGCACCGCTGGCACCCTCGGGGTGCGACGCAGCGGCGGCACCAGCTGTCCTGACGCCCCACGCACCGAGGCCGAAGTGGCCCGCGCGCGGGCGATCGCCCGATCCCTTCGCCAGGCGGAGTCGAGGTCGGCGGACGATCCGAAGGCCGGGGACCGCGAGCTCCCGACCGAGCTCACGCGGGCACGGCTCGACGCGATCGCGGTCGCCCGGGATCCCGACGCGCGCGAGGCTCGGTTGTACGCAACGCTGGCGCTCGCGGCCCACCACCTCGCCCAGCAGCGCCGCGAGCCGGCGATCGCGTTGGTCGATCCGATCGTGGCGGTGACCATCGGCGAACTGCCGATCAATCTCTACGGGCCCGAGCTCGTCGCCTTCGTCGCCGAACGCCGCGCGGCCCTGGCCAAACGCGAGGTAGGAACCCTCGATGTGGCGTGTACGCATGCCTGCCAAGCCGTGGTTGAGGGCGTCGTCATGGGTTGTGCCGGCCCCGATGCACCGCTGCATGTGCAGATGCCTTCGGGGCGCTGGCACATCGTCGTGTTCGATCCCATCGTTCCGAGTCACTCGATCTCGACCGACGTCGACCTCGTTGGGGGTGGGGCGGCGAAGCTGCACCTCGGCGGGCGTGCGGGCGAAGGGGGCTCGGGCGCGGGCGCGGATGCATCCGCGCGCAGGTTGCCGCGGTGGGCGGGAATCCTCGGCATTTCCGCCGGTGCCGCGCTGATGATCGCCGGCAGCATTCTCGTCGGCGTGGACGGCCAGTGCCCGGACCGCGCGACCGATGGTCCCAACCCGTGCGACCGACTGCTCAATACCGGCGGGATCGGCTACGGTCTGCTGGCCGGCGGGGCCGCGATCTCGATCGGGTTTGCGATCCCCCTTGGGATCGGCGAAACGCGACTGCGTCGCCGGGGGCGGCGTTGAGTTCTCCGGCCGCAGCGCTACGATCCTGGCGATGAGCATGGACCCACTGGTGGTTGAGCACGTCCAGATCCGGGCCCACGTCAGCGCGTGGATCGAGGCCTGGTCTGGTCGGCGCGATGTTGCGAGCTCGTCGACCGCGATCCTGTTTGGCGCCGTCGTGCAGGGCGAACCGCTCGCGACCCGGCTGGAGCAGCGGCTCTTGCTCGCGCGCGCCCACCTCGAGCGCCGCATCGCCAACCTCGCCGGGGCCCTTGGCGCCGCGATCGCGCGCCGCCTCGGCGAAGATGATCCGAGTGCGCTCGAGCGCAGGCTCCACGATACGGTCTCGGCGGTCGGCTCGGGCGACTACGACTTCGCCAGCAAGCTGGCCGAGCTCGAGCCCCTCGTCGCTGCTTACCGCCGCATTCTCGACGCGCTCGACGGACCTGCATAACGCCCGCGCGTGGTCGCGACTTCGGCGAGCGCGATCGAGACGGTCCTGAAGCTCGCGAAGTGGGACCAGTCTGTTGCGGGCCTGCAGAACGCTCGCAGCTATCTCGGGACTTGAGCTGCGGCACGAGAGCTACTGCGGGAAGCGCCGTTTGTTTAACGGGTGGCTGCGGGCGCTGATCAAATCACCGCCTAGGTGTTGTGCGCGTAGCCGAGCCTACAAGAACAACATGGTGACCGGGACGCGACAGGGCCGACCTACCTCTCATGATTCAACGACTCGCCCTAGTAGCCATGCTGCCCATGGTGCCCGCGACCCTATGGTCGACTGAAGCTGCGGCGGCGACCTACTACGTCGACGGCTCCCGGGGCGACGACAACGCAACAGGCACCGAGGCGGACCCCGTACGGACGATCGCCGAAGGCTCGACGCGCCTTGACCCCGGCGACACGCTGCTCATTCGCGGCGGCATATACACCGAAGCGATGATCCACGGAGAGCAGGGGTTTCGGTTTACGAACGGCACGTCGATGGACGCGATGACGCGGTACTCGAGCTACCCCGGCGAGACGGTCGTGCTTCGACCTTCCAGCGGGTACTTCGTGGTCTACTTTGGCAGCTTTCGCGAGTACATCGAGGTCAGCGACCTCGTGCTCGACGGCTCGAACGGGACAGCCACGACGGCGGGGACACAATACGTCGTGAAGATCGAGACGTCGCGGCATATTCGCCTGCGCGGCAACGAGGTGACGGGCGGACGCTCCGGCGTTCACGGTGGCGGTGAGGCAGGCGAGATCCTCGGAAACGAGATCCATGATCTCACGAATTATGGCATCTACGCCGGTTATTCCCACGACGGCAGCGGTGGGCTCTTCGAAGGAAACATCATCCATGACTGCGGTGGCTTTGGAATCCACCTCTACAGCGACGACGGAGGCGTCGAGAACAACGTCATCCGCGGCAACATCTTCTATGGCAATGGGTTCGGCTACTACCACTCAAGTGACCCCGACAATTTGCGCGATGCTCCTGCGATCATTATCTCAAGGGGTGCGAATAATCATTTTTACAACAACATCCTGTACGCCAACTACGCTGGCGTTTGGGTTACGTACGGGGCTGCTGACACCCTAGTTGCCAACAACACGGTCTACGGCAACGAGACCTACGGCATCGACGTGAACGGTACGGGTAGCGGCAGCCTCAACGCGCACGTCGTCAACAACCTGGCGTGGGAGAACGGGGATGCGCAAATTATGGACAGCGCGACGGGCACCGTGCTCGAGGCGAACTTCGAGTTCGACCCCATGGTCGAAGATCCTGCCGGCGCGGACTTTCGCCTGCTGCCCGACTCCCCGGCTCGCGACGCGGGCGTGGTGGTCCGCGAGGTCACGGTCGACTTCAGCGGAACCCCGCGCCCGCAGGACGCGGCCTTCGACATCGGCGCGTTCGAGTACACGCTCGCCCCCCCCGGGTCTGACACTGGCGGGTCCGACACTGGCGGGTCCGACGCTGGCGGGAACGAAACCGGGGTGACCGACGGGTCTGACAGAAGTACGACCGATGGGCCCGTCGCCGGCACAACCGACGGTGGGACGACTGGCGGAGACGACGACGCCAACGGCAACGACGACCCCAACGACCCCGCCGGATGCTCGTGCGCCGCGAGCCCCGAGGGCGGCGCCGGCGGAGGGATGTTGCTCACCCTTCTCGCAACGATGCTCGGCCTCACACGCGGTCGTCCATACACGCGCAAACGCCCAGCCGGGTCGGGACGCCTGTCATGCCTCGCGTGGCGCCGCTCTGGCCCCGCGAAACCGGCGGGCGGGCTCAAGCTGCGACGGCGCTGCGCGATGCAGGCGACTCGGCCACGCTACGAAGCGAACCGGTCGCCGGCCGATTAGGTCTGCGAACCCGAACCAGCCGCATAACGCCCGCGCGCCCGGCAGGAATCGAACCTGCGACATTCGGCTTAGAAGGCCGACGCTCTATCCGACTGAGCTACGGGCGCATGGTCGGGGCGAGAGGATTCGAACCTCCGGCTTCCTGCACCCAAAACAGGCGCGCTACCAGACTGCGCCACGCCCCGAACCGCCGCAGCATACCGCGATCGGCGGCCGGATACCAGCCGCCGCGAAGACCCGCTCGCGAGCGGACCGGCGGGCAGCAGCCCCCCACGGAGACGTGCCGCAACGCGGCCCCCGGTCAAGCCGTCGTGGGTCCGCCACCGGCGCGGCCGGGACGACTCGGCCACGGTGGCCGCCATCTCGCGGAGCTCGCGGCGGTCGCCGCTCGCCACCGAACGCGCCGGGCTCACTGCGACGGTTGGACAACCTCGGCAGCCAACAACGCGGCAAGATCGTGCACCACGGGCTCGGGAGCCGCGTCCATCGTCGCGTGGGGCGAGCGCATTCGCACGGTCATGCGCCTGGCCTCCGGCTCGAGCAGGACGGTGTGGACCACGTCGGGCAGCGCAACCTCAGCCGCCGCGGCCCATAGCCCGCTCCGATCGATCGTGCCACCCGCCAAGGCATCTCCCAGGCTGTCATAGCGCCGACACGCCGCGGGCCGCTGGCGTTGGCGCAGGTGATTCGTCGCGGCCAGGGCGTGGCGGCCGAGGGCCGAGCGCGACTCGGACTCACGACGCGCCCAGCCGGCGTGTTCGACCTCGAGCACACGCGCCGGATCGCGATCGGATCGACGCGGTTCAATGACATGCAAGATGAAGCTGCCGATCGGATCGGCGGCGCGGATCATCGCCTCGACGTCATCGCCGTCCTGATCGCCGTCGTCCTCCGCGTCGGCCCGGGCGATCGCGTCGCGCACCAGCAGGGTTGCCGGCGCGAATCCGGCGCGTGCGTCACGACGCGTGCCTGCACCATCGCCGTACCCCATGTTGAACGTGACGGCGACGCCCGCCGCGTTCATGCACGTTAGACAACCGAGAAAGCCCGCGAACCCAACCGACATCACGGGCTGGCGATCGGCCTCGCTAGGGATCCACACGAACACGATCTGATGGGCGAGCAGTTCGGGGTCATCGCTCCAGTCGAGGTTGCGTATCTGCGCGGGTGCGCCGCGCAAGACGGGATCGTCCGCGGTGGCCGGTCCCCACGCCGATAGCGAGGAACAGGCGAGCCCGAGGAGGTCGGTCATGCTGGTCAATGCGAGCAGGTCGGTGGCCGTGAGCGTGCGGCCGAGCCGTTCGCTCTCGGCCCCCCCGGCCTCGATCATGCCCGCGACGACTCCTTCGGCCTCGGCGCGAAGTTCCGCCGGGACCTGGGCGGTTGCGGCGAAGCCGGCAGCCACCGCCTCAAAGCTGGCGGGGGGCACCACGTCGAGGGCGTAGGCGTCCACGATGTCGAGGATCTCCTCGCGCAGCAACCGGCCATGCCCATGGCCGCGACTCGCCGCGTCGCCGCGGAGGATCAGCACCCGCTGACCTCCGGCCACGACACGCATGGACGCCTGCCCCGGATTCGCTAACGGATTCGTTAGCGGATTCGTTGTCGGATCGGCGGAAGGACTCGCTGGTGGATCCGCGGAAGAAGCGAAGGCCGAGGCCGCCCCCCCGGGCGAAGCGCCACCACAGGCGAACAGCCCGACAACGAGCGCGAGGCCCCGCACGCGATCAAGTCAAGCACACCGGCGGTCGAAAGGCCCACCGGTCGACACCACGCCCGCCGCAAGCGCCCCTGGCCCTATCCCCCGGCGATCGCACGCGCTTGGAGGGTGAAGAGCTCCGCGAGCCCTCCGTCGGCCAAATCGAGCAGCCGATCGAGGTCCGCGCGCGAGAACACGCCGTGCTCGCCCGTCCCTTGAACCTCGACCAAACCGCGCGCCTGCACTGCCACCACGTTCAGATCGACGATGGCCGCAGCGTCCTCGACGTAGCAGAGATCGAGCAGGGCATCGCGCCCTTCCCCGACCAGGCCGACGCTCACCGCAGCGACCGGCGCCAACCGTGGATCCTCGGCGATCCTACCGCCGGCCAAGAGCCGATCGATCGCCTGCGACAACGCCACCCAAGCGCCGGTGATCGAGGCGGTCCGGGTCCCGCCATCGGCCTCGATCACGTCGCAGTCGCAGACGAGCGAGATGGGGCCCCCCGCACCGTTCAACTTGCGCAGATCGACCGCAGCCCGTAGCCCACGGCCGATGAGCCGTTGGATCTCCTTGCCACGTCCTCCCGGGTCGCGCGACCCCCGGGGCGAGGTGGCGCCGGGCAACATGGCGTATTGCGCCGTCACCCAGCCCCCCGAGGTCAACCAGCTCGGCGGTCGCTCCTCCGCGTTGGCGGTGCAGATCACCCGGGTTCGCCCCGTCGTGATCAGAGCCGAGCCAAGCGCGGCGCCGATGAAGCCGGGCACGATCGAGGCTTGGCGCAGGTCCGCCGGGCGACGTCCGTCATCTCGCATCGGCCGAAGCTACACCGACCAGGTCGCTGCGTTCCACTGCGACGGACGATGCACAATTGCGAAAGGGCGCCCGGCGGGCGCCCTCGCGCGTCTTGACTGAAGAGCGTCTGGACGAAGAGATTACTTCTTCTCTTCGGCTTTCTTCTCTTCGGCCTTCTTCTCTTCCTTCTTGGGCTCTTCCTTCTTGTCGCAACCGGTGACGGAAACCGCGAACGCGGACAGCGACGCGACGAGGACGGCCTTGGTGAGCTTCATGGGTGTTCTCTCCGGGTTGTCGGGCTACGCCGCCCAACGGGCGCTGAAGGATACGCCAGCTCCCTCCCTGTGGCGAAGTGACCAGCGGAATCGGGGGCCGTGGGGTCCGGGCTTCCCGCCGCCCCGCGGTACGGCGTCGATTTTCTCGGCGCCGGCG
>CADEGN010000367.1 GCA_902826865.1 uncultured Myxococcales bacterium | reverse complement strand
GATCAACTGGTGCTCGTCGGGGCAGTCCATTCGCTGCCTCGCTAATACCAGGTGAAGCGCAACCCCACCAGCAAACCCTGGCGCGGGAACCTCGAGCCCGGCACAAAGCGCGCGTCGTAGGTGAACCCCGCCGCGATCGCCGCCGTCGAATTGACGAAAAACTCGTAACCGAACCCCACTGCTCCGCCGAGACCCGCGGTGAGCTCGCGACGAATCGCTTCATCCCGACTCTCGCGCTTAGGCACGCCCGCAGCGCCGAGCGCCGCGCGCAGATACAGGCCGCGGAACACATACGCGGTCGCTTCGATGTCTCCGCCGAAGGCCACACCACCGCCCTTGCTCAAGTACGGCGTGACGTGGAGGTCGGCCCCCAGCGTCAGCCGCTTGGTGATCCCGCCGCCAAGCACCAGATCGACGCGCGCCGCCGGGAAGAAGTCGTCGTACCAAAAGAAGGTCCCGCCGAAGCCGAAGCCGCCGCCGACGTAGAAACCCCGGCGGTCCTGCGCGCCCTCGATCTCGATGCCCCGTCGTCCCGACACCGCAGCGTTGGCTTGACGGGCAACCGAAGCGCCCCCGATCGCAAGCAGCGCTGCGAACGACCACCGCACCCACGCACCGGGAACCCGACGTCTGTGCATGGCAGCCATCATGGCACGGGTGTCACGGCAAGGTGGTGACGTATACCACGCAAAAAACCACCAGGCGGCAGTTTGCAGGGGGCTTTGTGCACCGGCGAGCTGCTCCGCGGGCGCGACGAGCTGCACCTGGTGCAGTCGGGGCGGTACCGGCGTAGGAGCGACCGCGATCGAGCGTCGTGGCGAGGGTTCACGGGGGTCGGACCGAACCGGGCGGGTCCGAAGTGGCCGCAGGCGGCGTGCGCGAGGCAGCAGCACGGATACCCGCATCGAACCCCTGGGGGCTGATGCACGTTGGGCGGGCGGTGTGCATCCTTCGCGCATGAAGCTTCGCTGCATCGAGCTCGTGGTACTTGCCATTTTGGCGGGCGGTTGTCGCTGGCGGGACTACGAACCCATTGTCGAACCCGCTGCCCAGGCGCTCGAGCCAGCCGCGGTGTTCGAGAACGTGATCGACAAAGCTCGGACCCTGGGCTACCGGTCCGAGGAGATCGACAGCCCGCGGCGGTTCGCGACGTTCATCGCCCGCTATGGGAACTACGAGATGCAGGGGATCGTCGGCAACGCCGTAGCATTCGGTCCAAACGCCAACCATTTCATGGTGAAGGTGACGGACGACGGGAAGGTGCGTGTGTGGGCCACTGGTCCTGACGTGCGCGGGGACCGAATCGACCGTTTCTTGCTGGATGAGCTCGGGGACTTCGCAGCTCGGGTCGCTGGCTACGAGGTGGTGTACGAGTAGGATCGCGCGACCGGGGAAAATCCTGCGGCAGATCGAGAACACCTCGCTCAGCGACGATCGCTGGAAACGCCGCTGGATCCGTGCAAGCCGGGTCGCTCAACCCGAAGGACACGTCTTGCAGACGTCCTCGCAGACCAGCACCGGTTCGGGCGCGTCCGAGCAGAGCAGGCAGATCTGCCCGGCGCCGATGGTGCACGTGTTCGGGTCGAGCACCGTCACGGTCGAGCACGAGCTGGCCCAGACCTCGTCCGCGCGCTGGGCCCAGGCGGTGATCGTCGGTTCGGGTGCGCCTAAGCTCAGGAGCGCATGGTCGTCGATCTGCATCTCGCTCGCCCGCTCCTGCCAGCGGACGATCACGCTCGACCCCATGCTTGAGACGGCCGCGAAGCAGTCATGGGCGAGCTGCCACGCGCTCGCGTCGTCCTCGAGGACGACCGACCCGCAATGGACGATCGACGGATCGAACGGCGGCTGCGCCGCGCATACGACCGCATCGAGCGAGCACTCGCTGCCACAGCCCACCGAGCCGCCATGATCGGGGCCCGGAACATCGAACCGTGGACCGTCGTCGGCGGCGCCGTCGTCGCCCTCGTCCGTCGGCCCCGAGCTCGCCGACGTCGTGGCCGGACCGCCCGACCCCGGGCCGGCCGATGACACCGCCCCGCCGGTCCCGTCACCGCTCGCACCGTGGTCACCGGAGCCGGCCTCGGCCGATCCCACCGCGGGACCACACGCACCGTGCAACAGCGGCAGGATGCTCCACGACAGGGAAGTCGAACGTCGCATTGCAGTGCTGTAGACACCGCGAACGCGCCGCCGAACGGTCCAAAGGCGCCGAACTTGAGAATGACCCACCTCGGCGGTGGCGGGCCGCGGCGCATACGGTCGCGACCGAGTACGGAGTGGTCTCACACCAAGTGGAGCACCGCGAGGTTTGTGAGAATCAGCGCGGCGTTGCCCAGACCATGAAGGAGCACGGTCAACGCCAACGACCCGGTGCGAACGAACACGAGCGGCAAGACCACACTCCCGAAGATGTTGAACGGACCGACGTTGCCGTAGAGCGCGTGAAGAACCGCGAAAACCGAGGCCCCGAGCGCGACGGCGGGCCAGCGTCCAATCGTCGCCACCGCCGCGGGCAGAAGACTCATGCGATAGATCGCCTCCTCGTGGATGGGGGACCACAGGGTCGTGAAGATCGCATGTTTGATCGGGTTGCTGCGGTCCCGGGCATGCCAGAGCGAAACGTCGGTGAACCGCGACGCCGCGACCAAGGCAGCGATGGCGACCAGCGTGATGACGGCGGCAGCGCCGATGAGGCGCATCCACTGTCGCCGCTCGGTGGCAGATAGGCGGCGCCAGCCCAACGCTTCAGCGCCTCCCGGCGTACGCAGCGCAAAGCTGGCGCCGACGAACAACGCGACGAGGCCGACCAGCGATCGCGGAAACGGCGTCAGCTTCATGACGGCGAGGAAGTCGACGCCGACCAGCAGCACTCCCCACGCAAACGCGAGCCACCTCGTCGAGCGCCTGACGAATGCGGCCCCGAGTGGAGCCCACGCCGCGACCGTGCGCGTCTCAATACCCCCTACTGCTTCACCGACCATGCGACCAACCATCGAGACCCGGCATGGTTGCACGGGCCTTGGCGCCGGTCTAGGAGCCATTCGACGAGGTCGGCGCGTCGGCGCAGTCCGGCCATAACGGTCGCGCCGGCAGAGCTGTTGCCCCCGAGCGATCGCGCTGGCACGGCGGCGCGGTTGATCGTACGGTCCGACGCAATGCTCCGATCCCGCGTCGCCGTCCTCTGCCTGTCCTTGTCGGGGTGTCGCCCAAACGCGTCCACAGCGGCGATATCGAGCACAACGCCCACCGAAGCCGCGCCGACGGATTCGCCGAGGCCGACGGATTCGCAGGCCCCGGCGTTGCTTGCCACCGTCGGTGAAGTGACGATCCCATTGGCTGAACTCGAAGAGCTACTGGGGCTCAAGCTCAGGAAGTATGCCGAGCATGATCGCGAGGCTCCGGTCACGGTCGCAACGCGATACCGACGTTCCCTCGCCGAGCGTCTCGTCCGTCACGCCCAACTGGAACAAGCTTGCGACGCCGCGGGTGTGAAACTCAGCCCAACTCGCGTCGCGGACGCGGTCGAAGCGTCGCTGCGCGGCGTGTCCGACGTCGCCGAACACCTGCGTCTCCGCGCCGAGACCCAGGCAAGTCTTCAAGCGATCTCGCGCGCGAGCCTGTGCGAGGGAGAACTCGTGGCATCGCGCGTGGCCCCGGTGACGAACGAAGACCTGGCGGCGGCCTACGACGGCTCGCACGCGAAGGTGGTCGCGACCGAGGGGTGGGTACGTCTCGCCACGGCGGCCGTGACCCCACGCAGCGCAGGGCTACCAGCGTCGTGCAACGACTATCTGCACCTCTATCGTCGGTGTGTCGATGAGAGGGTCCCGGACTCGGCGCGGGCTCCGATGATCGAGGCGCTCGAGATGAGCGAAAAGGCCTGGCGCGAGGCCGCGACAAACGGGGTCGAACTCGATGAGTCCTGTACAGCGGCGCTCAACGCTATGAAACAGGCGACCACCTCAATGGGTTGCGTGTGGGAGCGATCGGCGGCCCAAGTCCCGCTCACCAAGGACGGCAAGGCGGCCGCGGTGAAGCAGGCGAAGCGCTTTCGCGCGCGGGCCAACGCGAAGGGGGCCGACTTCGCGGCCGTCGCCGGAGCCGAGGGGCTTGCGATGACGCCACCCGGCGAGTTCGTGCCCATCGAATCCCTGGATACTGACGCCCGCGCTGCCATCGCGCGCCTCAAGCCTGGCCAAGTCAGCCAACCGGTAAGCACCGACTTGGATGTCCGCGTTTTCAAGCTCATCGATCGTGAGTCACCGGGTGCGTTGCCGTTGGATCGCGTGCGCGATACCCTGCTTAAGCAAATTCAGGCCGACCGCGAGAAGCAGGCACGCGCCAGCCTGCGCGCCGAGCTCGAGCAACGATATCCCACGCGGTGGCACGTCGAAATCGAGGCTGAAGGGAAATGAGCCCGCGATTTTCAACCCGTCACGGTGAAGTCAGCGGGCGATAGCGCGTCGCGCCTCAGCGTTGAGGCCCATCGATTCGCGGTCTTCATGCCACGACCGGCGCAACGTGACGCGACCCGTGTGTGACTTGTCGACGACGCGATGCGTGAACGGGCGGGCAGCCGTCACTGCAACGCGAGGGTAAGCGACGTCTGCGCCGGATAGTCGAGCGCGACCGCGGCGCTCGACTTGTCGCCGAGCTGCGGATAGGGGTCGATCGTCGGGCACGCCGCGCCCATCGGGGAAACCTCGCAATTGCAGTCGCCCGTGCACGTGCCGGAATAGGTGAGCACGAGATCGAAGCGCCCCTGGGCGACCTGATCGAGGCGCAGACACGTCGTCGCACACGTTGCACCGCCGAGGCACACCGGCGGCAGCTCGTGCTCGCTGAAGAGGCCACCCGACCAGGTCACGTGGTGGACGTTGCCGGGGTCGAGGCGCAGCGGGGGCACGCCTCCGCAGTCCGCACAAGCCTGGCTGCAGTGGCCCTGCGTGATGAACCCTGCGCACTCCGTGGGGAAGCAGTCATCGCTGAGCTGCCAGGGGCGAATCTCGCCCGCGGCATCGGTGAAGGTCAGCGGCAGCGTCCCGACGCAGCCGTTCATCTGGATGGAGACCGGTGTCGCGCGTTGGTTGACGATCGAGATCGTGACTGCCGGCCCCGGATCGCTCACCGATTCCAGTGCATCGCACACGTCACCCGTTGTGCCGCCCGTCCCACCGCCGTCCGCAGAGCCCGCTCCCCCAGACGGTCCCGTCCCGCCGTCTTCCGCAGAGCCTGATCCCGCAGACGATCCAGTCCCACCGCCTTCCGCGGAGCCTGATCCCACCGACGGTCCACAACCAACGAGCGCCAGCGAAGCCAATGATACCCACCTAAGCAGCATGCGCCTCTTCTACCACGGCTCTGTGCGCCGTGCTTCGTGGCAAACGCGGTGAGGCGTTGCTATGGGGGAACGGTGCAAGCGTGGTCGAGCCGGTCGCGGGGGGGTCGATGGCGTAGACGTGGGCTTCGCGACACGAGGATCAACGGGCGCGTGCGAGCGCACGCCGTCGACGATCCGATCCATCGTGCCGCCAACGACCCCCGATGCGTCTCATGGTGGGCGCCGGCAGCGGGCACGGATCGCGTCGTACTCGCGCTGCACCGACGCGGGAGAGTCGCGCAACCTCTCTTCGAGCGGCGCCTCGAGCGACTTCGCGCAGCCTCGCGCGACGGACAACGCGTCGGCCCAGCTGCCCTCGCGGACGGCGGTCGAGAGCTCGCGCAGCGACGGCTCGGCGGGTGTGCGTCCGTGCCTCAACGCGCGTAGCTCGAGCGATCCCTCGTGGTCTTGGGCTCGCTCGGCGACGTCGATCGCGGCGTCGATCACTCGCAGTGCGCGTGACGGATCGACGGCCCTCGCGCTCGCCAACGCGCAGGCTGCGCGAACGCGCTGACGCTCGCCGGCTCGTGGTTCGCCGCTCACCCATTCGAGTCCGTGTAGAACGTCTTCCGAGAGCTCGCTGTGCGGCGCGTGGTCGGCGAGCGAAAAACACTCGAACGATGGCGCGCCCACCGGGAGCACACACAGCGTCACGCGAAGGTGGACCCCGATGGCGTCCCCTGGGCTGAGCCGGGTCGCGAGGGTCTCGCCGCGGAGCCCCTGCGCCTCGGCCTGATCCTCGAGCACGGGCAGCGGCTCGGATCCCTCGCGAAGGAGCATCACCCGCACTTCCGCCGTGTCATCGAGAAGCGTCGGGGAAACCCGCAGGCGCACCTCGATCGTGCTGCCATCATCCAGACGCACACGCTCGATCTCGTCGTGCGACGGCCCGAACCACCCAGAATCGCAGGAAGCGATCGAAAGGGCGAACAACGCTGCCGCACGCATGCCCGGAGGCTGACACACGGCGCACGCTCGTGCACGGCAAGACGCCCCAAGCGGCCGTTCGCCGGCGCCCGCCGACGGGGAGCCGGCGACGCGTCGCATCTCCTGCGTGTGCTCCAGCGCCGCGACGACCTCGGGGATGCGCGTGCGCTCGTGCGACCACACGAACGCGCGCATGAGCTTGCCGATGCCCTCGCTCACCTCCCGCGCTGTGGACGTTGCCGATGTTGCCGCGGGGGCGCCAGGATCTCGCGAGAGGTCGGCGCCCAGACGAGACCCCGCGGCGGCAAGTCCCGGGATCGACGCCATCATTGCGGTAGCTGGCGTTTCGATTTCCGGTGATGTTCTCCCTCAGACGCCATCATCGCCCTGCGGCGCCGGAATCTGGCCGACGACCATCCGGCTGTCACCCTCGGCGAGGTTGCTGTCAAGGCCGCACACGAGCTGGATCGAGCAC
>CADEGN010000366.1 GCA_902826865.1 uncultured Myxococcales bacterium | reverse complement strand
CTTGCCCGTCTGAGATCATGCGGGCTCCGCTTACACAAAAAGTCGGACACCCTCCGGACAACGGCCCGCAATTCATCGCGCGCGACTTTCGTTCCTTCGTCCGCCTCACCGGCATGACGCACGTCCGCACGTCGCCGTACTACCCGCAGTCCAACGGCAAGATCGAGCGATGGAACAAGACGCTGAAGCACACCACGATCCGACCTCATGCGCCCGCGTCGTTCGACGATGCCGTCGCGCTCGTCACCAAGTTCGTCGCCCACTACAACGACGCGCGTCTGCACAGCGCGATCGGCTACGTCACGCCCGCCGACAAACTCGCCGCGCGCGAACTCGAGATCTGGGCCACTCGCGATCACCGGCTCGAGACTGCTCGCGATCGACGACGCGCTGCCCGCGCTGACGCGACGGCCCCCGCCGTCGACGAGCAGCCTTCCGCCTTGGCTTGAATCTATGTTACGCAACCCATCCACCCGTCACGTTTCCGCTGAACCAGCACAAGCCCACCATGGGGACTCGGGGAGCACCGGAGGCTCCGGTGCCGAGTCGCCGGCGACGGGCGACACAACCGCGGATCCCTCCGCTTCGGGCACCGCTGGGAATCCTCCGATTGTTCTCGACGTTGGCACGGAGGAGCCGCCGCCGCCGCCGGATTGCCAATCCACAGCCGGTGACTCGATCTTCCTGCTGGGTCTAAACGGGGCGTTGCATCAATTCCGACCGGCGACCCACGAACTCGAAACGCTGGGCGTGCCCGCGTGCGAGGGCGTCGAAATTCCCGATGGCGATGACATCGTTCACAGCACCGGCATCTTATGGGCGATGATGGCGTCAGAGAGCGGCTACCGTGCGATTTACACGATCGATCCGGTGACCCTCGAGTGCACCAAGACGGACTTCGACGAAGGCGATATCTATGCGACAGGGCTCGTGTTCGTCTCCGACGAGCTCGGCGGCGAGACCGAGAGCCTCTACATGGGCGTCAACGAAGGAGACCCGTTCGACTTCAACAACCCGATGTCTCTGGGGCGCATCGATCTCGCGACGATGAAACTGGATATCCTCGGAACCACCGAGCTCGTACCCAATGGCCACTACCAGTTCGCGGACCTGACGGGCACCGGTGAGGCGAAGCTGTTCGGGTTCTTCCCAGGCGACACTGCGGTGATCACCGAGTTCGATGCACCCGCCGCGGAAATTGCCGCCAACCACCCGCTGTCGTTCGGCGTGGGCTCGCCCTGGGCGTTCGCCCAATGGGGCGGGCGCCTGTGGCTCTTCTACGCCAGCGGCAACGGCTCGGGCGTTCGCACCTGGGATCCCGACACGGGCGATGTCGAGGATCTAGCGGACATCAGCGCCACCGTGGTGGGCGCTGCCGTGTCGACCTGCGCGCCGTTCACCCCGGAAGGCTAGGTCGGTGCGTGCGAGTGCACTGAGTTCGGCGCCCGTCAGCTCGCGGACATAAGTTGTCGAAGCAAACGCGTGGCTTGGATCTCGACCCGTCCGCGAGCGGCGGCGATGATCAGGTGGATGAGACCTTGGCAGTCATCCGTTGCAATACGTCGTTGAGCGCGCGCTCCCAGTCGGCGTACGCCCGTTTGCCGGAGGGCGAGATTCCTCGACCCGGTTCGTGCTCGATCAGATCCACGAGCTCCGACAGATCCTCGTCCTCGAGCTCCGCCTGGGACGGAAGACGCATGATCACGTCGCGGAACGTCAGTTCCCCTCGACGATACGCAGCCACCTCCCTAAGGGCTCGCGCACAGCGGAGTTTATCCTCGTTGGTCATCTTCTTCGCCCCTTCTTCAATCCTAGCGGAACCGCCAACGAAGCGACTAGGCCCGGCGAGCTTTACCGGAGGCTCGCCACGTACGGCTCAGCCTCGGGCTACTCCAGGGTGAGCTGCTCCCGATGTAGAGTCGCCTCGTCGAATGTTGGTCGCGTGATGCCATCGAATGTCGACCACGTCGAAACCGGGCATGACGAGCATGGAGATCCGATGAGAAGCGCCCACGTTCGACGCGTCCGCGCGCGCGGCGATGCGGTGGTCTTGCGGTGACCGAGAACTGTCGGGCGCTTGGGTTCATGAGTCATGGCTTCGAAGGGTAGAAGCCGGCGAAGCACCCTGTGGCTCGCGCGGCAGCGGCGTTCTCTCCGGGCCTTGTCTGGGTAGGGTCGAGGCCCCGCCATGCGCAACCCACGGCCATTGCGAACGCTGCGCGCTAAGCCCGAGCCCAAAGCCCTTCGCGGCCAGTAGGTTGGTGCGGGGGCGGCATGCGCCCTGACGGGAAGGCCGTGTGCGACGGCGGGAGCGCCGCACGCAGGAGATGCCGAGGCGCCAGCTGACGGGCGCCTGGAACTGCGCCAGTCCTCCGTGGCCGCTCCGAGCTTGGGGGACCGTGCCGCAGGATCGCATTCTTGCTGGCGTGGAGTCGCCCGTGGCAGACGGCCTCCCAGAGAACGAGTGCATGCAGAGCTTTATGCAAGGCGTACATCCGCGCCTTGGCCGCGTCGCTCCAGCTCGGGGTCACGGAGATCGAGAACGACTTCGACAGCGTCGACTTCCAGATCATCGCGCGCGGCTACCTGATGTACAACGGCAAACAAGGGAAGATGCGCTCGCCGCAACTCGGTATGCAACTCAAGTGCACCTACGCCCAGCAACCCACGGCGGCTGGCCTGACGTACAAGATCTCTCGCAAGAACTACGACGACCTGCGTTCCACCGACAACAACCTGCGCCGCACTTTGGTCGTCGTTAGCTGTCCACGCGACTGGCCGACGCGACTCTGCTGGACGCCGGAATCCATGATCGCCAGGCACGCGGCGTACTGGGCGACGTTGGAGGGGGCTGCTCGTGACCAGCTGCCCAGCGCGTGCTCGGCCGCAAGCAGAGCATCGCGCGAGGCGACGGCTCCGCTGGACTGCAAGTTCTGAGACCGCGCTCCACACGTCCCACAACGCCCCCGTGGCGGCAGCAATGAGCCGGGGACATCGACAACCTCCGATCGGTCATCGTCGCACGCACGAGATCGTGTATTGACCGAGTGGGGCAAGTCGGCGCGACCCGTCGGGCAGGCCCCGTAGCGCGCGTTGCAGCACCCCGGTCGGCGCGTCGCCTCTGCGGCGGCCCTTCGTGTCGAACAGGCGGACGTTACTGTCCATCTGACCGGCGTCCTGGTGAGCGAGATTGCCGAGCTCCAGGTCGATCAAAACAGGCAGCACTTCAGGAGAATGTTGTAGAAGACGAGGTCGACGTAGAACTCCTCGTCTTCGAACGTGAGCCGCTTCTGCCGCGCGACGAAGGCGAAGCCCTTGCCCAGCTCAAGCCGGAACTGCGACAGCTTGTTAAAGGATCGCCGCCTCGAGGTGCTCTCGCGCAGCGTCTCGGTGTCACGCAGATCGAGGAACTCCGGATCCCGCTGAAGAAGCGCCACGTGGGAACGAGCGCGCGCAACTGCCCCCCAGCTGCTATAACCGCGCAATCCGATGCTGGTGGTCCAGAAGTACGGCGGCTCGTCCGTCGCCACACTCGAGCTGATCCGCAACTGCGCCCTGCGCTGCAGGGCCAGGGTGGCCCAAGGCGATCGTCTGGTGGTCGTGGTATCGGCGATGTCGGGTGAGACCAATCGGCTGATCGCGCTGGCCAACGAGCTCGTGGCCGAAACGCACCGCGTTGGGGTCACCAAGGGTCCGTATGTTGTTTCGGCCAAGCGCACACCGGAGCACGAGCGCGAGCTCGATCAGCTGGTCGCCACCGGCGAGGTTGTAAGTGCCGCGCTTTTGGCGATGGCAATCCAGGACGTGGGCGGCCGCGCGATCTCGCTCGTCGGATCTCAGCTCGGAATGCAGACGGATCGAAGCTTCGGCCGCGCCCGCATCCTCGGGATCGATGTGACGCGGCTGCATCGCGAGCTCGAGCGCGGCAGCGTCGTGGTCTGCGCGGGTTTCCAGGGCACGGATGCCTCAGGCGATGTGACGACGCTGGGGCGCGGAGGCTCCGATACATCCGCGGTGGCGCTGGCAGCCGCACTGCATGCCGACGTCTGTGAGATCCTCACCGATGTCGACGGGGTGTACACGACCGATCCGCGGGTCGTTCCGAGCGCGAGAAAGATCCCTCGACTGAGCTACGAAGAAATGCTCGAGCTCGCGGGTCTCGGCGCCAAGGTGCTCCAGATCCGCAGCGTCGAGCTCGCCATGCGGTACGGCGTCCACTTGTGCGTCCGCACCAGCTTTGATGATCGCCCAGGTACGATGATCGTGCCGGAGGAGCCGGATATGGAATCTGTACTCGTTTCCGGAGTGGCGCTGGAGCGCAATGAGGCCAAGGTCACGCTCGTGGGCGTTCCGGATGTCCCAGGCGTCGTCGCCAAGATCTTCACCGCGATGGCCGAGCTGGACATCGTCGTCGACATGATCATCCAAAACGCGGGCGTAGACGGGCGTGCGGACGTCACCTTCACCGTACCTCAATCTGAACTCGATCGCGCTGCCAAGGCGATCGCCGCCGTTCAGTTCGGAGGCCCCTCGCCCACCGTTACGACTGACTCCGAGATCTGCAAGATCTCGATCGTCGGCCTCGGCATGCGAACCCACGCCGGCGTCGCAGCCCGGGCGTTCTCGTTGCTCGCCGCCGACGGCATCAATGTGCAGATGGTGTCTACCTCGGAGATCAAGATCTCGGTGGTGGTTCACGAGCGCTACGGCGAACTCGCCCTGCGGGCGCTGCACGACGGCTTTGCGTTGGGCGCGGGTTGAGCTCTGTTCGGGCCGAGCATTCGGATCGTTCGCGTTGCCCAAGCCGTCACGGCCGTCGCGTGGTCTACCTCGCGAGTGAGGCGGCGGACGCGGCGAACTGTCGCACCGTGCATCCGTGCGGGCCGGCCGCGGACACCCACAAACATGCCTTACCGCTTGGCTTCGCTCATTCTTGTTCTCCTCCCGATGGCGTGCGTCACCTACGCCGATCGACAGCCCAACTGTCCGCGCGGGCAGCAACGCATCGATGGCCTGTGTCTGCCGAGCCCAAGCATCGTGTTTACCCGCTGCGTTGAGGCCTTCCGAACCCGTGCCATCGAGCAGGACCGCGGACGGGAGGTTGCCGTCGCGGCGCGCGGTCCAAATGATGTTGGTGCCCAGCTTTCACACAACAAGGTCGATCGCGAGCGACGCGAGTATGCCGGGCTCAGCGAGGCTCACATGGAGGCAGCGATTGGCGAGTGCCGGCGGCAAGAAGAGGCCGAGCGCAACGGGCAGCTCGCACGGGCGTGGCAAGACGCCGAGGAGGCACGCGTCCAGGCCGAGCACGCTCGGCTCGATGCGGTCCATGCCAAGGCCGAGCTTGCGCGCGTGCAAGAGCGCTACGATCGGATGCAGGAGCGTCGCGATAGGGACGATGAGCGCGAGCGCGATGACGCCGATGCCCATGCACGAGCCCTGGCGGCCAGCTTGCCCGCACCACCAGAGGAGATGGACGCGCCCATGCACGAAGCACGCGGATCCGACGAAGCAAGCGTCGCCGCGCCGAGCTACGGCGCCAACGACAACGTCGACGGATCCGAAGAAGCGGTCACCACCGAGGCGAGTGACGACGGCGATGATCCCGGCAAAGGTGGCGATGCCGCCCAACCGACGCTCGACCCGGACTCCCACGCAGAGCCACGTCACCCCGCCGATCACAACGCCCCTGAGGACGCTTACTGGCGCATGTAATTGGCCGAGAACAGCGTCGCCAAGGGTTGTGCTGCAAGTCAGGCAGCCGCGCTGCGGCGGTTCTTGCCGATGGGCGGCGCCGCGCTGACCGGCGTCTGCCGGCTTCCACCCCAGTTCGACCGCATTGGATGGTACAACTGACGCTGTCATGAGCAAGATGGCCCGCGTCGCCCTGGCGACAGTGCTCTGTGGGTGCGCGTCGAAGCGGATCACCTACGACGACGCGATCGTCCATACCGATCGGATCGGCTATCACGATGCCTACGGGCAGAATCCGAGCGTCGCGAGACGACGCGCCCTGGTCGAACCGATCCAGGTGAGCTCGATCCTTCCGCCGGGCTCCGTCCTCATCGATCTAACCCACACCTTCGATGCCCGCACGATCGTTTGGCCCGGCGAAAAATCCGGCTTCGTCCTCGAGCGTGGCCATCGCGGAACTACGAACGGCGGTTGGTGGTACGAGGCGAATCGCATCTCGTTGCCGGAGCATGGCGGCACCCACATCGATGCACCGTCGCATTTCGCGGAGGGACGCACCACCGTCGACAAGATCGCGTTGCCACGGCTTCTCGCGCCGGCGTTGGTGCTCGACATCAGTGAGCGCGCAAGTACCGATCCCGATGCGCTGCTCGAGCCCGAGGATATCGCCGCGTTTGAGGCCCGCCACGGCAAGATCGTGCCCGGGTCGGTCGTGCTGGTACGCACCGGTTGGAGCTCGCGTTGGCCCGATCGTGCCCGCTACCTTGGGGACCCCGCCGGGGAGAGAGTTAGGAACCTGCATTTCCCCGGGATCTCCGAGACCGCCGCGCGCGAGCTCGTCGCCCGCGAAGTTGGCGCGGTGGGCATTGACACCGCGAGTCTCGACCACGGCCCATCACAGGACTTCGCGGCTCACCGCGTGTTTGCCCGCGCCGATGTGCCGGCCTTCGAAAACGTCGCTCGGCTGGACCTCGTGCCTGAGCGCGGCGCGATGGTGATCGCGCTGCCGATGAAGATCGGCGACGGCAGCGGTGGCCCGCTACGCATTGTCGCCGTCGTCCCGCGCTAGCAGCTAGGAGCGTGACCCCGTAAGGGGTCTCGCTCCTCCGTGCCCGTGCCCGTG
>CADEGN010000365.1 GCA_902826865.1 uncultured Myxococcales bacterium | reverse complement strand
GGCGACGCCTCCGCTCAGCGCGCGCTTCTTCCCCCATCGCTTGTTTCAGGACTAGCGAACGATGAACGACACGGCGAGCTTGGCCGCGACGTCGATTGGAGCGAGCTTGTCGCCACTCTGTGCGACGACCTCGAGCGAGCCTCCTGGGTGAGTTGTCGATTCGCGGGGAAATGGGTAGCGTCCGCACGTGGGGATCGTGGTTCGAAGGGACGCGGGAGTCGTGCACGTGGCAGTCGTGCTCATGGCCGTGGTTGGCGGTTGCACCGATGACAAGGCCGGCCTTGCCAGTGGTTCCGCGGACGATGACGCGGCGGGGAGTTCGAGCGAAGCATCGACGACCGGAGAGCCGACCGGTGGGCCCTCGCCGATGGAGGTGTGCGAACGCTACCTCGATTGTCTCGCCGTCGCCGCGCCGTCCGAATTGCCCGACGCGCAGCAAGGCTACGGGCCCGACGGCACCTGCTGGCAGGGCTCTCCCGAGACCGCCGAGCAGTGTCTCGATGCGTGCCGCGCCGGGCTCGAGCAGTTGCACGGGGCGCTTCCAGATGAACCTCGTTGCGATGCGGCCAGTGACGATGGGGGCGACGATACCGGTGACGCTGGTGACATTGGGGGCACGTACTTGTTCGCCCTGTCGATGAACATCGCGCCTTTGACCCCGTTCCAGTTCATAGCGACGGTCGAGACCGACGCGTCGGGCATCTCGTCCCTGGAGCTTCAGCCATTGACCCTGGAACCGGGGAGCGTGACGTCACCGCGTCTGCCGTTCGGGGCACCGCTGGTGTTCACGGACATCCCTGTTGTTGACGATAGCTTCGAGATCAAGGGTACGCTGGACCTCGCAGGACCGACGAACCCGGTGAGCGGAGCCGATACGACGATGTCTGTCACCATGCCCGGTACGATCACCGGCGAGGGTTCCATCTGTGGCACCGTCGAAGGGCAAGTCATCGCTCCGGTTCCCGTGGCCCTCACCGGTAGCACCTTTGCAGCGGTGCGCATCGAGTCATCGGAGATGCTACCGGTCGAGGTAGTGATCAACTGCGGCGGCGATACTGCCCGATGAATCGTCCGGCGCGCGGATGAGGTGCCATCGCAGCCGATGGCACCGCCGTCGCGCTGCAGTGCAGCTGAGTTCATTCGGCCATGGCACCGAGAAACATCTCGACGACCTTGCCTTCGGCGAGTTTGAAACCGAGCCCGCAGTAGATCGACCCGGCGGGGTCTCACCTCGCGCCCGGTGACGTCCTCGTGATGCCCCTGCCAAGCCCGAGGGGGTTTCGAGGCGACTGACGCGTTGTAGTGGCCCCTCCGGTTGAAGGGCGCGGTTTGGCCCGTCGCGTCTGCGTTCGCGAGGCTCTGGTCCGTTTGCCGCCGTTGTGCCCGGTAAGCCGCCCTCGGCCCCGCCGCCTGCACACCTCGGAAACATCCGGACTCTCTCGCATGACCGCCGTCACACCAAGTACGCTCGGCCCTCGGAGCCTTCTCAGCCTCCCCACGTCCTTGCCACTTCAAAACCATTGACCGCTGCTCCATGGCCAGAGCGGCGCGGCGATCGACGTGGCCCCGGTCGCGGGGCTGGTCAGCGACAGCCATGGCCTGTACGGCGGCGCGGGCGATGCCGAGGGCCAACCGACTTGGTACGACATGACCGTCGACCCCGGTGGTCGGGCGCGCTGGACCGCGCGAGACGAACGCGGTTTGATGCGAGCGATGCCGACCGTTCCCCGTCTGGTCCCGCTCCTACTCCTGGCCGCGTCCGCCTGCGGCGACAAGGCGACCGCCGAGGATTGCAGGAGGGCCTACGAGCACGTCGTCGATTTGATGAAGAAGAGCGGCGAGGTCAGCCAGGAGCAGTACCTCGACCTCGCCATCGAGCACTGCACTGAGAAGTTCAGCAAGGAGGAGGTCGACTGCCTGCTCGCACTCGCCGAGTACGAGACGATGAAGCTCCATGACTGCCACCGTCCTCGGCTCGACCAAGAGCGGGCGAAGAAGAAGTAGTCGTGCTCCTCGGATCGAGCGGTGAAGCTCGAGCTCGTAGCGCCCCAGCCGGTTCTGACAACAACCCGCCCGCCGCGGGCCACCACTGATCGCTCACGCCTTCATGACGAAGACCGCGGGCTTTGGCGTACGCGAAGCCCCCAGCGCGTGCCCCAGCACCGCGTAGAGCTTCGCCGTGCCGTCTCCGGGGTCCTCGCTACCCGGCCACACGAGCACACGCAGCTGGCGCAGATTCGGCGCGCGCGCGAGGACGCGGGCCGCGAGATCGTCGAAGTCGTTGTCCGAGAGATCGAGCTCCTCGACGCCGGCGAGCGCGGGTATCACCGCCAGCCGCCGCGCCACCGAGTAGGCCGAGCGCGCGTCGCCACGCGCCCAGCGCTCGATGCCGAGTGACCCGCGGAGGTCGACCCGACGGAGCGCGGGGGAAGCGATCGTCATGGCCTCGCGCGAGGTCATCGCGGGCAACGTGCAGTTCCCGAGCACGAGCGACTCCAGCGCCGGGCACGCGGCGGCCGCGACGAGCGCGTCGAGCGTGAGGGTCGCGTACGTGAGCTCGAGCCGCGCGAGCGACTTGCCCGCGGCGCCCGTGGTGAGGGCCCGGGCACAGCACGGTCCGAACGTGACGCTGCTGAGCGCGAGCGAGCGCAGCCCTGAGAGGTGCGGATTCTCGAGCAGCACGGCGGCCTGCTCGTCACCGATGCTGGCGCCCGGCTCGCTGAGCGTGAGCTGCTGGAGGTTGCCGGTCCACGTCGCACGGCCCAGCAGCTCGCACAAGCCCGCGAGCGTGGTCTCGTCCATCTCGGTGCGCGCGATCGACAAGCTCCGGAGCGCGGGGTAGCCACCCTCGAACAGGGGTGCGAGCCCGTCGGGGAAGTGGCAACGGCGCAGCACCAGCGCTTCCGCCTGAGGTACGCTGCGAGAGACCCGCTCGAGCATCTCGCCGGTCAGCTCCCGCGCGAGCTCGAGCGACCGGATCAGTCGCACGCGGGGGTCCGCGACGTCGCCCTCAATGATCTGCTCGACCCACCGGCGCGGGGCATCGTGCGGATACACCACGCCTGCACGCTCGACGAGCGAGACCGCGCCCTCGCGCTGTGCGGCAGGCAGCGCGTCGAGGATGAGCACGATGCGGGACCAGCACTCATTGTGGCAGGCGAACTGCAGCGGCCTTCCGAGCGCCACGTCCAGCTGCCACATCGCGGTGATAGGCGCGCTCACGGTGACCTGACCGAGGGCATCGGTCTTCACGGTGACGGCGGACTCCACCTGACCCCACAGCTGGGTGCGTGCCCGCGCCGCCCAAGCGTCATCGTGATCCACCACCGCGAGGAGCTCGACGAGCGCCATGAGATCTCCCCACCGTTCGAGGTCGGCGGGCTCGTGGACTCCGATAGGCTCGACCGCGGTGCCAGACGGCGCGAGCGCGCGCCACTGGCCGCTCATCACCCCGTCGAGATACTCACCTTCGCCGAAGATCGAGCCGTCGGCGCGGCGGAGCTGCCAGCGTCCGGCCCGGTTCCCATTCGCGTACGTGCCGTGCTCGATCACCACACCTTCGGCCGACCACTCGGTCCATTCGCCGTCGCGCTTGCCGTGCACGTGCGCGCCCGCTTCGCGGGGCTGGCCGTTGGGGTAACCGGCGCGCCACGGTCCGTGACGCTCGCCGTCGACGTAGTCGGACTCGTACCTCAGGTGGCCGGTCTCGTGGAGCTGGCGCCAGTGGCCGTGGGCCTTCCCCGCGCGGTACGGCCCGCTGCCGGCAGTCGCGCCACAGTGGTAGCGAATCAGCACAGGGCCATCCAGCTCGCCATTGTCGTACCGGCCCTCGCGGGTCACGACTCCGGTCACCGTCCGCCAGGCGAACGGGCCGTGGAGCACGCCGTCGACGTACGAAAGCTCCTTCCAGCTCGTCGCCGCGGCTTCGCCTGGCCGCGGCTCGTCGTGCTCGATCCAGCGCCCGTGCTTCTGGCCGCGGCGCAGCTTGCCGCCCGCCGCCGGTAGCCCGCCCTTCGGAGGTCTCCGGTTCCAGAACGCCATCGTCGCGCCGAGCATAGCGCGATCGCGTAGCGCCTCACCGCACCGGTCGGGCCTCGAGCCTCCAGCCGGTCGGTTTGCGCCACGGCCCGATCAACAGGCGCCTTCAACGACCAAGCCGGTGGCAAACATGGTCTCTTCAGTCCCGACCAGCAAGCCGGGAAACTGGAGATCGACGTCGATATCCACCGTGCATGGATAGTGGCCAGCGCCGCCGAGCCGACCGAAGGTCACGGTGCCAGAAGCGTCGTCCGCGGCTTCTCCACCAAACATGGAGGGCACGTCGGCCGCACAGGCGGCCGCATCATCGTTGCCACCGATGTTGTCCACGCCCCACTCGGCCGGCGTGGTCACGCCGGGGAACGCACCGCCGCCGCCCTCCCCCGGCCAGACGAGCGTCACCCATAGGCATCGATTCTGATCCATGTCGGCCTTGCGGATCTGCAGCCTGTCCAATCCACCGGGTATCGCGACTGCGGTGTACAGGACGTTCGTTGCGGCCGTCGTGCCATCGTCGACAACCCCGGACGATCCGTCACTCGACGCCGTGACGACACCCGTCCCAGTACTCGCGCTATCGTCCGCGCTGCTGGTCGTGGCTTCACCGCTGGTGGTGGTGGCGACGGCACCGGTGGAGGCCGGCGTCGTCGTGTTGTCGAGGCCAGTCGTCTGCGAGGTTGTCGCAACTCCGGTGGAGTCGGCGTCGTCAGCAGGTGCATCGTCCGCACAACCGACACCCAAGCCCGCCACTAGTAACCCAATGATCAGTACTCGCATGCCGGTGAGCGTATCGCACAACCGGGGCGTTGAGGTGTGCGCAACTTGCCGGCGATAGGGCCTACAGGCCGGGGAAATTCCCGAGCCCGAGGTGTTTCATGGCAAAGGCAGACAGCCAATCGGTCAGATCTTGGAACCAGTCGACCTGTTGGGTATGGCGCAGATAACTCAGGTCCTCCAGCTTGCCCGATTGTCGGAGATCGATGAGCGCGGTGGTCACGGCCTCGTCAATCGGGACAGGCACCTGGCCTCCGCCCTGCGGCACGATCTTCAGTGTCTTCGTCTCGGTGTCCAAGCTGAGACGGAAGTAGCGACCGTTCCTTTCCAGCACGATGTCCTTGACCTCATCGCTAAGCGGACGCAATGGGCCCGGAGGGAGACGGACCCACGGCCAATGCGGCCCTCCCAGTCGTATCACGCGGATGTTCACGTTCTGCTCGGCCAGCGCGGCGGTCACGGCGGTGAGCAAAACACCTGCCCGCACGTAGTTGAGCAGGAAGAAGGTGATCACCACGGTTGGCAGGACCATTGGCGCGACAGTAGCAAGACTGCAACCGTTCGGGGATCGGATCCGGTGGAGTTTGGTTCCGGCGACGGGTTTCTGGCGCAAGTGGATTCGTTGAAGTGGGAGGACTTACGTCTGCTGCTTTTTCCAATCCCCGGGGCATCTGCCCGATGCTGGCAGCGGGTCCTCACTTGGGGACGCTCAGCCAACCTTCCCAATTCCGGACCTCGCCGCCCCCACGATCGTAGACAACGACGCTCGGCGGCCGAGGGCCGCCCACGAGCGCCCAGCGGATCCATGCGCGGGCCTGCCCGGTATCAGCGGCCGGCGTCTTCTGCCGCGACCCAATCCCGTGGATCTTCGCGCGCGAAGCGACCGCGTGCACCCAACCTGCGGAATTGCAGGCATCCACAATCAGGAGGCCAGCGCGGAGTTTGGTCGCAAGAAACTCTGCAAGTTCGCTGAAGTTGGGATCGTCGACGCTGATCTGGTTGTCGCCACCAACGCCGCGAAAAATCGCGGCAGGCCCATCGTTTCCACCGTGGGCGAAGAGCACGAGGACGTCGATCTGCCCGTCGAGCCGATCGGCAAACGAGCGCGGTGAATCCGGCGTGACCGCCTTTACAACCTGGGTCGCGTAACCGGCGTGCTCGAGTTCTCCGCGTGCGACGGTGGCGGCGCCGGCGAAGACGACATCTTGGGCCGAGAACTTTCGATCGGCCATCATCCGCTCGTACTCGCCTGGCGAGGCACGGCGGATAAACTCCATTTGCTCGGCGAACTTGGCGCTGTCGTTGGTGCTGTAGATGATCGCCGCGCGAGGCATTCGCGAGAGAGTCGCTCGTCGAGGCGCTCCGTTCAAGCGCGCTGAAGCCGACGAGTATAGCGCGCGAACCTACGCGTGGCCGACGCCCGGTGGGGCGGTGATTGCGATCGCGCCGATAGTTCCTCGCCGCCGCGGCCCCCGAGAGCGAGTCGCTCGCGGGGGTGACGGAATCGCGCTTGGTTCAGCAGGCGTCGATCGGAGTGTCGCAGTTCGCCGGCCCGCAGGTGGTCGGGTACAGCTGGCCGTCGATGCAGGTCAGGGCCGCCCCGCATATCAGGGTCGGATCGCACTCGGGCCTGCACGGCCCGATCGGCTCGTCGCAATTCTCCGGCCCGCACGTCGTCGGGTAGAGCTGGCCGTCAACGCAGGTGAGCGCTTCCCCGCACACAAGGGTCGGGTCGCACTCGGGCCTGCACGGCCCGATCGGCTCGTCGCAATTCTCCGGCCCGCACGTCGTCGGGTAGAGCTGGCCGTCAACGCAGGTGAGCGCTTCCCCGCACACAAGGGTCGGGTCGCACTCGGGCCTGCACGGCCCGATCGGCTCGTCGCAATTCTCCGGCCCGCACGTCGTCGGGTAGAGCTGGCCGTCAACGCAGGTGAGCGCTTCCCCGCACACAAGGGTCGGGTCGCACTCGGGCCTGCACGGCCCGATCGGCTCGTCGCAATTCTCCGGCCCGCACG
>CADEGN010000364.1 GCA_902826865.1 uncultured Myxococcales bacterium | reverse complement strand
GGGATCGCGCACATCACCATGCTCCCGCTGCCGGATCCGATGAGCCCGATCCACGCGGCGATGTCGTCGCGGCGCGTGGTGTTCCCGGTGACCTCGGTGCTTGCCGAGGGCAAGCCGCTCGGCGGGGTGAGCAGCGATCTGCGTGCGCCGATGATCGCGTGCGCGACGGTACCGACACCCTTGGTCGTCAATACGACCAACGCGATGGCCTCGGTGGATCTCGGCCTTTCCCCCGCCGACGTCCACGCCGGCGTGTGGGCGCAGGCCGAGGCCGCGCTGCTCGCTTCGCTCGAGGAGGGACCCGGCGACGCGATCGAGGCAACCGCGGCCAAGCTGGTCGCCACGGCGATGCCGGCCGCCGTGGGGCTCGCGCTCGCGCCTGGCCCCTCCGGCCTGCGCTGCGTCGCGTTGGCGCAGCGCGAGCCGAACGGCAGCATGAAGGTGGACACCCCTCCGACCGTGCGCCGGGTGCGGTCTCGAAGCGGCACGTCGATCTCGGACGCACCTGCGCAGCCGGTGGCGCTCGCCGGCGACGAGGAGCCGCTATGACGCGCGCGAGCGTGAGCGACAGGTTCGACGCGGTCGTCGACGTCGCCGGCACCCGATTGGGCCGGCAGGTCCTCTATGGGATCATCAAATGCACGTGGCACGCGCACGAAGGCCGCCTGTCCTTACTGCCTGCGCAACCGCTGTGTCACGACACCCGCGACGCGACCACACCACATCGGCTCTCGCCCGGCAGTGATTTCGTCGTGTGGCGCGACGCCACTGACGTGGCCGTTCTCGGTGCCGCTCACCCGCAGCGACCGGACGCGGCGGCGGAGCCAGCGGGGCGCGTGGTCGTGCAGGTGGGCGAACGATCCATCGCGATCTCCGTGTTCGGCCGCCGGCTGATGCTGTGGGAACCGAACGGACGCCCGCGGATCGGCCCCGCCGACCGCTGCGACGAGGTTCCGCTCACGCTCTCGAGTGCGTACGGCGGCACCGATCCCCGCGTCGCGCTCGCGCTGGCCGACCTCGGAGCACTCCTCGATCACGCGGGGACCTACCCACGCAACCCGCACGGCAGCGGCTACATCACGCGCGGCGCCTCGGCTGCACCCACCAACGCGGTCGAGCTCCCGAGGCTCGAGCGCGCCGACGATCGGCTCACCGACGAACGACTGCTCGCAGACCCCGACCGATGGTGGCTGCAGCCCAGGCCCGCGTTCGTCGGCTTCGTCCCACCCCACGTGTTCCCGCGCTCGGCGCTCGCGGGACTGCTCCCCGCCCGCGCGCCCACTTCGGCCGGCGAGCTCGCGGGGCTGGCCGAAGAACTCGCCGCCGATGTCGACGTCGCAACGCTCGGATCGAGCCGCCAGATCCACCCGCGCTTCGTCCAGGAGGCGGTCCCCGAGCTGACGTTCGACGCACTGTCGGTCGGCACCCCGGTGTTCGTCGACGGCTGTCGCCCCGATCGCCAGCGACTCGCGTTCGCGGTCCCGCCCGCACCGGCGGTTACGCTGTCACTCGCTGGCGAGCGCATCGCTGCCGACCCGACGCTCGCGTCGGTCACCATCGCGCCCGAAGCTGCGACGGTCTGCACGGTCTGGGTTGTGCGCTCGCGCCCGCTCCCGCGCCTTTTCGTCCGCGGGATCCACCGCGAGGTCCCCGCGCACGTCGTCGTGGACGGCATCCCGATTGCCCATCAGTGGTCAGGCCCACACGGAACGAACGCCCCATGAATGACGCCACTCCGATCGCACGCGTGCAGTTCCACCTCGAAGTCGGCCCCTGGTCGCGGAGCGATCGCACTCAACGACGCTTGAGGTAGGCTCGCAGCGGTCGGCGATGTCTTCCAGCATCTACCAACCCGGCCAGGTCGTCGGCGCCTATCAGCTGGTCCGGCTGCAGCACAGCGACGACGACGGCGAGCGCTGGCTCGCGCGCCGCACCGATGCCGCCGGCGTGGTGCGCCCATTCGGTATCCTGCTCGCGCCTGGGCGAGTCGAAGCCGCCCGTCAGCGCGCTTGGCTCGAGCCGCTGGTGCGCATCGCAGCCGAGCTCGCCCACCCGAACATCGAGGCATTCGTCGAGTCGGCGCTGGATGCCGATCCCGCGCACCTCGTGTTCGCCTGGGCCGAGGGCGCGACGATCGAGGAGCTCGAGGAGTCGCTCGAGCTCCTCGCACAGACCCGGCGGGACGCGTGGGCGGCTGCGATCGCGCACGTCGTCGCGCAGGTGGCCGCCGGGCTGGCGCATGCGCACGGCGTTTGCGACGTGCCTGGCCATGGTGCGGGCGTCGTGCATCGCCAGCTCGCACCGACGCGCGTGTTCGTCACGGTCGAAGGCGATGTCATCGTACGCGGCTTCGGGATCGCCGCGCGGCCCCACGACGACACCAGTGGCGTCCATGTCCATGGGTTGCTTCGCTATCTGCCGGCCGAGCAGCTCGGCGCGCGGGTGGCGGCGCCCACGATGGATCTGTTCGCGCTCGGTGGGCTCCTCCACGAGCTGCTCGATGGGCGTCGCTTCCGTGCGGCGTTTCTCGATGCTCCGTCGCTCTATCGCGCGATCGCGGGTGGAGAGGTGTCGGCGCTTGGGCGCGTCGTGGAGCCGACACTGGCGTCGGTGCGCGGGGCGCTTCTCTTGCCGGTCGGTAGCGGGCGATGGACGAGCGGCGCGCAGGTTGCAGACGCGCTCCGAGGTTTCGCCGACGGACGAACGCACTGCGCCGCCCTAGTGCGGGGGCTGCTCGACGCTCGGCGAGCGCCGTCCGAGGTAGCCGAGTCGGAATCCGGGCCCGCGACGGTCGATCACGCGATCGTGGCTTCGCCGCCGGCCCAGGTTGTTGCTGCTCGCGCGGCTGACGACGCCACGATCGCGCTCAGCGACGAAGTGCTCGCGAACCTCCGCCGCGGCTCGACGCGGGCGCCTGCCGTGCCCGCGCCCGCACCTGTCGCGAGTGAGCCGGCGGTTGTCGTGCGTACCCGCCCGAGTTCGGAGCCGCCGGCCGGCCCGGCTCGTCCGCTCCCCGTGGCGTCGCTGCCGGTGGCCGCTCCTCGGATGCAATCGGACGCCATGCAGCCGCTGACGACGGCGGGTGTGCATGCCGGTGGCGGCAGCCATCCCGTGCGACGACCCGACGCACCGGACATCGTGCGGCGATCGAATGGACCTCCCGAGCCGACGCATGCGGACGACGACGAATTCGAGCTCCCGCGGCCGGGTGGGCTGCTACTGTGGCTGGGCGTCGGGGTGTTCCTCGCGATCGTGTTCGGGACCGTGGTGGGGCTCCTGCTCAGTACGGGATGACGCGGCGATCCGCCTGGTCTCGGGGGCGTGATCGCGAGGGGCGCAACGGCTGCCGGTCTCGTCGCTGCAACGCTGCATGAATTCACCTGGGGCCGGCGGCCAAGCCTGGCTAGCCTGCACCGGTGGCTGGGATCCGACCCGAGCGAATCAGCGTTGTTGCGACCGACACTCAACTCGGGGACTACGCGGCGACGCGGGCCGCGTTCGACTGGTCGAAGGCGCGTGCCTGGCTCGAGGGGTTGGGATCTGGCCGCGTTAATATTGCGCACGAGGCGGTATTACGACATGCCCGCGGCCACGCCGCGAAGCGAGTCGCACTGCGGTGGTTCGCCAAACGCGGCGAGGTTGTCGAGTACACGTACGCCGAGCTGGCCGCACAGACGCTGAAGTTCTCCAGCGTCCTTGCTGATTTGGGGGTGGCGCCCGGAGCGGTCGTGGCGACGCTGACGGGCCGGATCCCCGAGCTCTACTTCACGGCATTGGGGACATTGGCGCACGAGGCGGTGTTTTGCCCGCTGTTCTCCGCGTTCGGCCCCGAGCCGATCGTGGCGCGTCTACAACGCGGCCATGCCCGTGTGCTCGTTACGACCTCGCGGATTTGGCTGCGCAAGCTTGCGCCCTTGCGCGATCGCTTGCCGGAACTCGCCCACGTTCTCGTCGTCCCGGAACATGACGACGACGAGATCCCGCCAGGAACGCTCGATTTTCGCCGACTGCTGAGGGACGCGCGCGAAGCGGCGGGCCCGATCGCGACCGACCCCGAAACGCCAGCGTTGCTCCACTTTACCAGCGGAACCACCGGCGCACCCAAAGGAGCGGTGCATGTTCATGGTGCGGTGATCATGCACCACGCGACCGGTCGGCTCGTATTGGATCTCGGCGATCGCGATGTCTATTGGTGCACGGCCGACCCGGGTTGGGTGACGGGGACCTCCTACGGGATCATCGCGCCGCTCACCTGTGGCGTCACCATGGTGATCGACGAAGCCGAGTTCGACGCAAGGCGGTGGTATCGCATCTTGGCCGAACAGCGGGTGACCGTGTGGTACACGTCGCCGACCGCAATTCGCATGCTGATGAAAGTAGGCGTGCCACTGGCGCGCGAGCATGACTTGTCGGCGTTGCGCGTCTGCGCCAGCGTGGGAGAGCCGCTCAATCCGGAGGCGGTCTGGTGGGGCGTGGAAGCCCTGGGTCGGCCGTTTCTCGACAACTGGTGGCAGACCGAAACTGGCGGAATCATGGTGGCGAACTACCCCGGCGTCGACGTCAAGCCGGGCAGCATGGGCCAACCGTTGCCCGGCGTCGAGGCAGCGATTGTGCGACGCACGGCGGACGGCAAAGTGGAGGTCGTCACCGAGCCCGACGTGGAAGGAGAACTCGCGCTGCGCGTCGGCTGGCCGTCCATGTTTCGCGCCTATCTCAACGATGACGAGCGCTACCGGAAGTGTTTCGTCGGGGATTGGTACCTAAGTGGCGACCTTGCGCGTCGCGATGCGGACGGCTACTTCTGGTTCGTCGCGCGCGTCGACGACGTTATCAAGTCATCGGGTCACTTGATCGGCCCGTTCGAGGTCGAAAGCGCGCTGATGGAACACCCTGCTGTGGCCGAAGTCGGTGTGATCGGCAAACCGGACGAGATCGCCGGGGCGATCGTGAAGGCCTTTGTCGCGCTACGGCCCGGTCATGCCCCCTCGGATGAGCTGGCCCGCGATCTCCTCGGTTTTGCTCGATCCCGACTGGGCCCGGCCGTCGCGCCGCGGGAGATCGAGTTCGTTCCGCGATTGCCGACGACGCGTAGCGGAAAGATCATGCGGCGCCTGCTCAAGTCGCGTGAGCTAGGGCTTCCCGAGGGCGACACTTCGACCTTGGAGACCTTCGAATGACATCACTCAACGAGCGCGCCCGCGCCGTGAAGGTGCTGCACGAGATGTTGCGCATTCGCGTGTTCGAGGACATGGCGGCGGAACAGTACACGGCAGAGAACATTCGCGGGTTCTTGCACCTTTGCGTGGGTGAAGAAGCGATCGCTGTTGGTGTGATGCAGGTGCTCGGTGAACAGGACAACGTCGTGTCCACCTACCGCGAACACGGCCACGCGATCGCCCGTGGGATGTCGATGGGTTCGATCATGGCCGAGATGTACGGCAAACAGGAGGGCTGCAGCCGTGGTCGCGGGGGTTCGATGCATCTGTTCTCGACCGCACTGCGGTTCTGGGGAGGTAACGCGATCGTCGCCGGCGGCCTACCGTTGGCCGTCGGGCTTGCCCTGGCCGATCGCGTGCTCGCGCGCCCCGCGGTCACAGCGTGCTTCTTTGGCGACGGCGCCACTGCGGAGGGTGAGTTTTTCGAGGCGCTCAATCTCGCAGCGCTATGGAAGTTGCCGGTGCTGTTCCTGCGCGAGAACAACCTCTACGCCATGGGGACGGCGATCGGTCGCTATCTCGCCCAGCCCGACCTGTGCCGCAAGGCCAGCGCGCAGGGCGTGGCGGCGCAGTCCGTCGACGGGATGGATGTCGCGGCAGTTGAGGCGGCTGCTCGCGCGGCAGTGGACGGGATCCGCAGCGATGGATTGCCGCGGTTTCTGGAGCTCAAGACCTACCGATTCCGCGCGCACTCGATGTTCGACGCCCAGCTGTATCGCGGCAAAGACGAGGTGGATAGCTGGCGGGAGCGCGACCCGATCGCGACCTTCGCCGCGCGGTTGCGCGAGCGAGGATGGCTCGACGATGACACCTGGGCCGGGCTCGAGGCACGTGCCACGGCCGAGGTCGGCGAAGCCGTGGCATTCGCGGCGGCCGGCGCGTTTGAGCCGATCGCCGATTTGGAGCACGACGTGTACACGGAGGGTTCGTGACCGACGCGATAACCTATCGCGAGGCCGTGCGTGCGGCCATCGTCGACGCGCTTGAGCGAGATCCGCGGGTGTTGCTGATCGGCGAGGACGTCGGCCGCTACGGTGGCACCTATGCCGTTAGCCGAGGTCTGTACGATCGTTTTGGCCCCGAGCGGATTCGCGATGCGCCCCTGTCGGAGTCGGGCTTCGTCGGTGCGGGCATCGGTGCCGCCATCGGCGGCTTGCGGCCGATCGTTGAGATCATGTCGGTGAATTTCTCGTTGCTCGCCCTTGACCAGATCGTCAACACCGCCGCGACGCTGCGGCACATGTCGGGTGGGCAGGTCAGCGTGCCGTTGGTCATCCGCATGGCGACGGGCGCCGGAAACCAGCTTGCCGCCCAGCATTCACACAGTCTCGAGGTGTGGTACGCGCACGTGCCGGGACTCCGCGTGGTTGCGCCGTCGACCGTCGTCGATGCGCGGTGGATGCTGGCCGCGGCGCTCGACGATCCCGATCCGGTCATCATCTTCGAGCACGTGGGTCTCTACAACACCAAGGGCGAGCTGCCGCCTGACGCAGGTCCGGTCAAGCTCGGCGGGGCGGCGATCCGGCGCGCGGGCACGGATGTGTCCATTATTACGTATGGTGGTTGCCTGCCGAAGGTTCTCGCGGCCGCCGGTGAGCTTGCCGCCTCCGGGATCGATGCCGA
>CADEGN010000363.1 GCA_902826865.1 uncultured Myxococcales bacterium | reverse complement strand
CCTTGGACGGCACCACATGGGTGGCGTGGTGCTTGCTTTGCGAACAGAAGCCGCAGTCTTCCGGGCAACCGCCCTCCTTGGCGTTGACGATCGAGCACAGATGGACCTCGTTGGCGAAACGCGCCCGCCGCACGCGGTCCGCCGCCGCCATGAGCTCCCATACGTCGACGCTCGAGGCATCGGTGGCACCGCCAACTGGGGGTGTCGTGGCCGCGGGCCGCAAGAAGGCCCGCAGGCCGGCGGGATCGAGGGCATTGTCGTCGCCGCCGAGGATCCGCTCGGCGATGGTGTGCGGCGCGATCATTGGGATTGGTCGCGACCATAGCGAAAAAAGCGTGCTACCGTTCGCCTCCAAACCGAGGACCGTCGTGAGCCGCGACACAGCTGTGCAAGCCGAACCAGCCGGGGCCGCTTCCGAGCACGGAAAATTCGCATCGGACGCCGGCGTGCAGCGACCTCGCGACGGTGGCGACGAGCGGGCGGGTTCCGGGGCCGCTTCGGAGGGTGGAGCCGCACGCGCGAGCGTCGACGAGCAGCGGCGCCTCTACACCGAGATGCTCAGGATCCGTCGCTTCGAGGAGACTGCCGCGCGCGCCTACACCCAGGGCAAGATCAGCGGCTTTCTCCACCTCTACATCGGGCAGGAGGCGATTGCGGTCGCAACCGCCGATCTCATGCGGCCCGGGGATCGTGTGGTGACGACCTACCGCGATCACGGCTTCGCGATCGCCCTGGGCTGCGACAGCGGTGCGTGTATGGCCGAGCTGTTCGGCAAGGCCACGGGCCTGGTGGGCGGCGTCGGCGGCTCGATGCACTTCTTCGCCCGCGACAAGGGCCTATGGGGAGGATATGCCATCGTCGGCAGCCACGTTCCAGTCGCGGCCGGTCACGCATTCGCCAGCAAGTACAACCAGGATGGGGCGGTGACGTTCTGTTTTCTCGGCGAAGGCGCGATGCACATCGGTGCCACCGCCGAGGGCATGAACCTCGCCGGCCTGTGGAAGTTGCCGATCGTCTTCGTGATCGAGAACAACCTCTACGCGATGGGCACGCCGTTGCGGCGGCAGAGTCCCGTCGACGATCTCACCACGCGCGCACCGGGGTGGGCGCTCGATCACGATCGCTGGGTCGTCGATGACGTCGTGGCCACGCGCAACCGCCTGGCGCGAATCGCCGAGCGTGCGCGCAACGAAGAGCGCCCGGCGCTGGTCGAGCTGCTGACGTATCGCTTCCGTGGACACAGCATGAGTGACCCGGGCAAATATCGGACGAAGGAAGAGGTCGACGCCTGGCGTAAGACCGATCCGCTTGCCCGCGGGGAGGCCGAGCTGCGCGGCGCCGGCCTCAGCGACGCGGACCTCGAGTCGATCGACGCGGCGGTGGTGGCCGAGATGGACGCGGCAGTTGCGTTTGCCGACGCCTCGCCGCCACCGGCGCCTGAGCACCGCTTCCGCCACCATCTCGTCGAAGACGATCCCTAGGCCCCAGAAGCCGCGGCGAGGCTCGGAGACCTCCCGGGTGTCGCGTCCCACCAACGTCGATTGCAACCAAGACAGCCATGGCAACCCTGCAGATCCGCGAAGCGCTCCGTCATGCGATCGACGAAGAGATGGCCCGGGACGAGCGCGTGTTCGTCATCGGCGAAGAGGTCGGCCACTATGATGGTGCCTACAAGGTAACCGAGGGCCTGCTGGCCAAGTACGGCGAGCGGCGCGTGGTCGACACGCCGATCGCCGAGGCAGGGTTCGCCGGTGTCGGGATCGGTGCCGCGATGGCCGGACTGCGCCCGATCGTCGAGTTCATGACCTTCAATTTCTCGGCGGTCGCGTTCGATCAAATCCTCAACAATGCCGCCAAACTGCGCCAGCTGAGCAACGGGCAATTCACGCTCCCCATCGTGTTCCGGGGACCCAATGCCGCTGCGCACATGTTGAGCTCGACCCACAGCCAGGCGTTCGAGAGCTTCTACTGCGGCTTCCCGGGCGTGAAGGTGGTTTCGGTGGCGACGCCCGCCGATGCCAAGGGCCTGCTCAAGTCGGCGATCCGCGACGATAACCCGATCATCTTCTTCGAAAGCGAGGTCATGTATTCGGTCAAGGGCGAGGTGCCCGACGGCGAGCACCTGATCCCGATCGGCAAGGCCGAGATCAAGCGTCCGGGCAGCGGCGTCACGGTGGTCACCTGGGGACAGGGCCTGGCCATTGCGCTCGCCGCGGCCGAGCTCGCCCAGGCCGAGGGGCTCAGTTGTGAGGTCATCGATCTGCGCACCCTTCGGCCGCTCGACGACGACGCGGTCGTTGCAAGCGTGCGCAAGACCAACCGGTGCGTGCTCGTGTACCACGGCTGGCCCTACGGGGGCACCGGAGCCGAGGTGAGCGATCGGGTCATGCGACTGTGCTTCGACGATCTCGACGCGCCCATTTTGCGGGTGTGTTACGAGGACCTCAACATGCCCTACGCGGAGAACCTCGAGCATCTGGTGATTCCGTCACCGGCGCGCGCTCTCGAGGCCATTCGCGAGGTGGCGTACCGCCAGCACTGACGACGTTCGACGACGAGGGACGGACAACAATGGCAACAGTCGTGCAGCTCCCCCGCCTCTCCGACACGATGGAGGAGGGCGTCATCGCCAAGTGGCACATCGCGCCCGGTGACAAGGTCAAGCGCGGTCAGTTGATCGCGGAAATCGAGACCGACAAGGCGACGATGGAGTTCGAGTCGTTTGACGCGGGGACCGTGCTCGAGCTCGTCGCGCCCGAGGGAAAGACGCTGCCGATCGGGGCACCGATCGCCGTCATTGGATCGCCGGGTGAGGACGCGAAGGTGGCGCTGCGCGCTGAAACCGGCGGTCCGGCCGTTGCGCCGACGCCTCCGCACGTGCCTGTTTCGGTTGGCGCGCCGACCCCCGCCCAGGCTCCACCCCTGGCCATGCGGTCGCCAGCGGTGGACCCCAGCCCCGTCGCGCACCCCGCCACGGCCATGCGCGACGATGGCCGGATCCCCGCCTCGCCGTTGGCGCGCCGACTTGCACGCGAGCACGATCTGCCGCTGTCAGAAATCACGGGCTCGGGTCCGCGCGGGCGGGTGATCAAGACAGATGTCGAGCTGGTCATCGCGGGTCGGGGGCCCGCGGCGGCGGCGAGTGCTGCGGTGGACACGCCATTGCAGCTGTCGCAGATGCGCAAGGCCATCGCTCGGCGGATGAGCCAGGCCAATGCCGAAATCCCGCACTTCTACCTGACGATCGCGATCAACATGGGCCGCGCGATCGCGCTCCGCGACGAGCTGGCGCAGGCCGAGATCAAGATCTCTTACAACGACCTCGTGGTGATGGGCTGCGCACGGGCGCTGCGCCAACACCCCGAACTCAACGCCTATTGGAACGGCGAGACGATCGTGCGTCGCGGGACAGTGGCGATCGGCGTGGCGGTTGCGGTCGACGATGGGTTGGTCGTCCCCGTCGTTCGCAATGCCGACGCCATCGGCCTGCGCGAGATTGCGGTTGCCGTCAAAGACCTCGGCACGCGGGCGCGCGAGCGACGACTTGCGCCGCCGGAGATGACGGGCAGCACGTTTACGGTCTCCAACCTCGGGATGTTCGGCGTCGAGGAGTTCTCGGCGGTCGTCAATCCAGGGGAGGCCGCGATCCTCGCCGTCGGTGCGATCACGCAGGACGCCGTGGTGGAGGACGGAAAGCTCGCGGTCGGCCATCGCATGCGCGTGACGCTTTCTTGCGACCACCGCGTCACCGATGGTGCGAGCGGAGCCAGGTTCCTGGCAACGCTGCGGGGACTGCTCGAGCACCCGCTTCGCCTCCTGGCGTAGGCGGCGCGGCCGAGCTCGGCCGTTTTGGGGGCCGAGCTCGGCGGGGCGATCGCAACGGAGGCTAGAACTTGTTCCAGAGGAACTGGTTGGTGACCTCGTGGTGAAACTGGACTTCGGCGCGCTTGATCAGTGAGCCAAGGGCCTTGGGGCATCGCTCGGCGGATGCGAGCTTCACCTCGGCGTAGCGGCCCTGCACGGCCTCGCCGAAGAGTTCGGCGGCCAGGCGGCTCGACTTGAAGGCTCGCAGCGCGTCAAAGATGTTGTCGGGCAAGAACCGAGTGCGCGCGCGCTTGTTCGGGTCGGGATCGGACGCGGGGCCCTCGAGGCCAGTCCGCAGCAGGGCGTACACCGTCATGTACGGGTTGGCATCGGGGCCGACCGAACGGACCTCGATCCGAGCGGAGCGCTCGTTGCCGATCGGGATCCGCACCATCGAGCCGCGATCGCTCGCCGAGGCCTTGATCTGGTTGGGCGCTTCGAAATGCGGATCGAGGCGGCGGTAGGCATTAACGCTCGAGTTGAGCATGAGACACAGATCTCCGGCGCTGTTGAGCAGCCGGTCGATAAAGTCCCAGCCCATCGCCGACAGTCCGCTCTCGCCGTCCTTGTCCCAAAACAGATTCCTGCCACCTTGCGCCAGCGACACGTTGGTGTGCATCCCGCTGCCATTGATGCCGGTGACCGGCTTGGGCAAAAAGCTGGCCGTCATCCCCAGGTTGCGCGCCACCTGACGGCAGAGCAGCTTGTACAGCAGGACCTGATCGGCGGCGATGCAGGCCTCCGAGTAGCCGTAGTTCATCTCGAACTGCGATGGCGCGACCTCGGGGTGGTCCTTCTCGTTGGCGAACCCCATCGCGCGTTGGGCCTCGGCAGCCGCGTCGATGAACCGCCGGAGATCGTCGCCCGGGAGCGAATGGTAGTAGCCGCCGGTGGAGATGAACTCAAACGCGTTGGTGTCGTGATAGTGCTGCTCGGCGTCGCGGCCGCGAAACAGAAAACCCTCGATCTCCATCGCGACGTTGGCGATCAGGCTTTGCTTGGCAAATAGCTCGCCCGTGAAGGCCTTCAAGCGCGAGCGGATGTCGGCCGAATACGGCGTGCCGTCTTGTCCCTGCACATCCGCGAATACCAGGACCTTGCCCGGCCCAAACACGTCCGCTGGCATCCACCAAAATGCCGGCCAGTCGATCGCCAGGCGCAGGTCCGACTCGTGCTGGGCCGAGAACCCGCGGATCGACGACCCGTCGAACGTGAGGTTGTCCGCCGAGCGCAGCAGGAACTTCTTGTCGTAGTCGAGCATGTGCAACCGGCCTTCGAGGTCGGCGAAGCACACGGTGACCGCCTTGATCCGCTTCTCGTCGGTCAGGTACTTGACGCGCTGCTCCCGAACCACGTCCAGCGGCATGCGCTCGAGGCGCTGGCGCTTGGCTTCCAGGTTCATCTCCTCGAGTTGCTCGTAGTGGATCTCGAGGAAATCGCGCAGCGGGGAATGGACGGTGGCGGTCTCGACCTTCGACATGAATGCTATTTGCCACGTGGACTAATATAATCGCAATGGAAATAAGCTTAAAATGGCGTGCGGAAAAGTCACTGACGTGTGGCGTTCTTCGCGCCATTCGGGGCGGATCGCTTGCTGTGGGGCGCCTGCTCGACCCCTGTGGCCGGTGGCGCTTGAGGTGGCATACACCTCGGCGATGCCCGAAACGCTGTGGCTGTTCGCCGATCCGCGGGAGGTGGACGGGTTGGCGTGGGGCCCGGCCCGCCACTCGGTCGTCGGGGTCGGCAAGGTGGCGGCCGCGATCGCGACGACCGAGCTCCTCATCGCCGCGCGACCTGAGCTCGTGATTGTCGTTGGCGTGGCCGGGACGTTGGATCCTTCGTTGGCGATCGGCGCGCTCGTCAGCGTCGCGGCAGACGGTTTGGGAGACGAGGGCGTCGAAACGCCCGAGGGATATCTGTCCACCGAAGCGCTCGGCATGGTTGGGCCGCCGCCCCTGCGAGCCGATGCCCGCTACGTCGATCGATTCGCCGCGCGTTTTGGCGCGCCGGCGGTGAACGCCGTCACGGTATCAACGTGCTCGGGGACCGATGCGCGTGCACGTGAGGTGGCAGCGCGCAGCGGCGCGCAAATCGAGACCATGGAGGGCGCCGCGATCGCCTGGGCCTGTCGCCGCCGCGATGTCCCCTGGGCGAGCTTGCGCACGATCAGCAATCGCACGGGTGATCGCGCCAACGCGGGCTGGGATCTCGCGCGGGCACGCACCAGCCTGGTTACAGCCGTCGCTGCGCTGCTGCGCGAGGGGATCTGAGATGGAAGTCGCGGATATCGGGGTTGGATTCTCGAGTTGCCCCAACGACACGTTCGTGTTTCATGGGCTTGTCCATGGCGCTGTGGCGCCCGAGCTCGCCGGTGGTCTGAGCCCGGTCATCGAGGATATCGAGGCGCTCAACGACCGCGCGGCCGGTCCCGCGGCTCGGCGTTTGCCGTTCACGAAACTCTCGGTGGGCGCGCTACCCGAGCTGCTCGATGACTACGCCGTGCTCGACGTCGGCGCCGCGCTTGGCCGAGGCGTCGGTCCCCTCATCGTCGGTCGACGTGGGCGCGGGGGCCTCGCGAACCTCGCCGACGTCGGGGGACGAAAGGTCGCGATCCCGGGGCTGCGCACCACGGCCTATCGGCTGTTGCAGGCGTTTGCCCCGGCGTGCACGCCTGTTCCGATGCGTTTCGACCGGATCATGGACGCGGTCGCGTCGGGCGCATGCGATGCGGGCGTGGTGATCCATGAGGGGCGCTTCACCTACGAAGCTGCGGGGCTGACCTGCGTCGCCGATCTCGGACAACTCTGGGAGCAGGCGACCCAAATGCCGTTGCCGCTGGGCGTGATCGCGGTCGGGCGCTGGGTTCCCCCGGACTTGGCCCACGCGTTCGCAGTTGGACTGCGCGCCTCGGTTGAGTTCGCCTGGGCCAACCCAGCGCTCTCGCGCCCGTGGATTCGCGCGCACGCCCAGGAGCTCGACGATGCGGTCATCGACC
>CADEGN010000362.1 GCA_902826865.1 uncultured Myxococcales bacterium | reverse complement strand
CGGACCCCGTCCCCTCTGCTACCATGGGGACGGCGGCCCATGATCTCACGCATCGACAAGGACCACAGTCGCTTCCGCGAGATCGTGCGCGGCAAGATTCGGCAGAACCTTCGCAAGTACATATCGCGGGGTGACTTGATGAGCCGCAAGGGTGGCGACACCGTCACTATACCAATGCCGCAGATCGACATCCCGCGGTTTCTCCTCGGAGGAAACCAGAAGCAGGGCGTCGGGCAGGGCGAGGGCGAACCGGGGGACCCGGTCGGCGGCGATCCGCAGCAGGGTCAGCAGGGCGCGGGCCAGGCGGGGCAGGGCGAAGGCGAGAAGGGCCTTGAGGTCGAGGTGACGCTCGACGAGCTCGCCGCGATCCTCGGCGAGGAGCTCGGTTTGCCACGCATCGAGCCCAAGGGCACGCAGTCACTCGACACCAAGAAGGACCGCTACGTCAGTTTGCGCCGTACCGGACCGGAGAGCTTGCGGTCGTTCAAGGCAACCTTCAAGCGGGCGCTCCGGCGGCAAGTCGCCAGCGGCACCTTCAAGAAGGACCTGCCGATCATCGTTCCAATTCGCGAGGATCGCCGCTATCGCAGTTGGCGGACCGACCCTCGCCCCCAGTCCAACGCCGTCATCATCTATATGATGGATGTGTCCGGCTCGATGGGCGACGAGCAAAAAGAGATCGTGCGCATCGAGTCGTTTTGGATCGATACGTGGCTCCGCAGTCAGTACCAAGGCCTCGAGTCGCGCTACATCATCCACGATGCTACGGCGCGGGTCGTCGAGCGCGACGTGTTTTTCCGGACCCGGGAGTCGGGCGGTACGATGATCAGCTCGGCCTACCGCGTGTGTTCGGACTTGATCGAGAAGGAGTTTCCGCCGGAGAACTGGAACATCTACGCGTTCCACTTCTCGGACGGCGACAACTGGTCGGTGGATGACACGGCAACTTGCATCAACCTTCTGCGCGATACGCTGATCCCGGCCTGCAATCAGTTCGGCTACGGCCAAGTCGAGAGCCCCTACGGTTCGGGGCAGTTCATCAAGGACATCCGCGCGGCGTTTCCGAGCGACCCGAAGCTGGTCACTAGCGAGGTCACCGGCAAGGACGACATCATGGATTCGATTCGCGAGTTCCTGAAGGGAGGGCGCTAGATGGCACCGCTCCCGCCGTATTTGCGCGAGCTGCAGGTGGAGATCCAGGGCTACGCCGACTCCTATGGTCTGCAGTATTTTCCGCAGATCTTCGAGATGGTCGACTACCGGCAGATGTGCGAGATCGCCAGCTACGGTGGCTTCCCGGTTCGCTACCCGCACTGGCGGTTCGGGATGGAATACGACCACATGATGAAGAGCCACACGTATGGTCTCTCGAAGATCTACGAGCTCGTCATCAACACCGACCCTTGCTATGCGTACCTGCTCGAGGGCAACAGCCAGGTCGACCAAAAACTCGTGATGGCCCACGTCTACGGCCACAACGATTTCTTCCGCAACAATTACTACTTCTCACGCACCGATCGGCGAATGATCGATGTGATGGCCAACAACGCCGCCCGCGTGCGGCGCTACATGGATCGTCACGGCGTAAACACCGTGGAGGGGTTCATCGATGTTTGCCTGTCGATCGACAACCTGATCGACCCATGGTCGCAGTTTCGCGATCAGCGTAAGCGCTTGGCCGCCCCGGAAATCGACGTGCAGGACGACGATCGCGTTCGTCTGCAGAATACCCGCGGGTACCTCGAGGACTACATCAACCCCCCCGAGTTCGTGGCCGAGCAGCGCCAACGCCAGCGCGAGAAGCGGGAGGCGACCAAGCGCAAGAACCCACCCCAACCGGATCGCGACATCCTGGGGTTTCTCGCCCAGAACGCGCCGCTCGAGGCCTGGGAGGCGGACATCGTCGGAATCCTCCGCGAGGAGGCCTACTACTACCTGCCCCAGATGCAGACCAAGATCATGAACGAGGGCTGGGCCAGCTATTGGCACTCTCGCATCATGACGGAGAAGGCGCTTCGCGACGACGAAGTGATCGACTACGCCGACGTTGTCTCCGGCGTGTTCGCCACTGCTCCTGGCCAACTCAACCCCTACAAGTTGGGTGTCGAGTTGTTCCGTGATATCGAGCGCCGCTGGGATCAGGGCAAGTTCGGTCCCGAGTGGGATAGCTGCGATCGGCTCGACGACCGGACCAATTGGGACAAGAAGATCGGGCTCGGCAAAGCCAAGCTCTTTGAGGTTCGGCGGCTGTACAACGACGTAACTTTTATCGACGAGTTCTTCACGATGGACTTCTGTCGCGAGCAGAAGTACTTCAACTTCACGGAGAATCGTCGCACCGGTCGGCTTGAGATCGAGACCCGCGAGTTTCAGCAGATCAAGCAGCGCTTGCTCGGCCAACTGACGAACTTCGGTCAGCCGTTCATTTACGTCGTTGACTCGAACTACCTCAATCGCGGCGAACTCCTGCTCGGCCACCGCCATGAGGGCAGCGATCTCAAGCTCGACTACGCCCGCGATACCCTGCGGAATATGGAGCGCGTGTGGCGGCGTCCGGTCGCGATTCTCACGACGATTGACGACAAGCCGAAGCGGATTCGCTTCGATGGGTCCGAGATCGGCATCTCGGACGAGGCAGAGGCGTTTAAGGTCTGACGCCCCGGCGGTGCCGCAGATCCCGAGCGACGACGGTCGCGCGCCACAGCTCCGATGGTGACGTTGTTCGGTATTTCTGTGTCCTCGTGCCCTCCCCTGGGGGCGGAGGACGGCGTTCTTACGCCGTGGGGTTTCGCCGCCGGCGGCTAGCCGACCGCGCGCGGACGTGCCATCTTCGCACCCCGTGCGGATCATCGCCTGGCCGGCCACCGATGTGGGGCGTGTGCGCAGCCACAACGAGGACAGCCACCTCGTGGATGCGCAGATGGGGCTCTACCTGGTCGCCGACGGCATGGGGGGACACGCGGGGGGAGCCCATGCGTCGCAGCTGTGCGTCGACATCGTCGGCAAGTGGGTACGTCGCGGGCTCGATGCGCTCCCCATGATCCCGACGGAACACCGCACCGCGGCGATTGCTGAGCTGCTTGCCGCGGCAGTCAACGAGGCAAGCGCCCGCATTCACGATCAAGCCCTTGCTGACTCGCGCTTGCAAGGCATGGGGACCACGCTGACGGGCCTCTTCATTTGCGGCGACCGTGGGTACGTGGTCCATGTGGGTGACTCGCGCGCATTCCTTCTGCGGGGCGGGACGTGCCGGCAGCTCACGAACGATCACTCCTGGCTCAACGAACAGGTCCAGGCCGGTCTGCTGAGTGAGGAAGAAGCGGCGCTGAGCGACTACAAGCACATCATCACGCGCTCAGTGGGATTCGAGCGCGAGGTTGAGCCCGATGTTGTGCCCGTCAACATCTGCCTAGGTGACGCGTTCTTGCTCTGTTCCGACGGACTGTCTAACTACATCGAAGCGGACGAGCTGGCGGAGCTCGCTCGGGATCACTGGTACGTCGATCTGCCGCGGATGTGCACGGATCTGGCCAACAAGCGCGGCGGTGACGACAACATCACGGCCATCTGGGTGCTGGCGTGCAACGACCGTGACGAGCGCCGCCCCGCGCCGCAGTACCAGCGCGTCCTCGACGCACTGCCACCCGCCGAGCGCTGATCAGGCGCGCCCCCTCGCTGCGGGCGTGGGGGACTGGCGCGCCGTGGCAAGGCGGCGCAATCTGCCCTGGCGCATGGCAAGCCTCTATCTCCGCCAACTCCTCGCCGGTCGCGACTTTTCCCAGGACGACGTCATGGCGGCGGGCATGCAGAACTTCGTCTACCTCGTTGGTGACCGCGACGTCGGCGAGTGCATGGTCGTTGACGGCGCTTGGGACGTGGCTGGGATCGTCGGCGCGGCCGAGCGTGATGGCATGAAGATCACGGGCGCGCTCGTGACGCACTATCACCCCGATCACGTCGGCGGGTCCATGTTTGGATTCGACATCGCCGGCCTGGCCGAGCTCGTCGGCGGTTGTCGCTGCAAAGCGCACGTGCATCGACTCGAGGCCGATGGCGTCCGCACGGTCACGGGCCTGTCGACAAGCGATCTCGTGACGCACGACAGCGGCGACAAGGTCGCGATCGGCGGGATCGAGGTCGAGCTGCTCCATACCCCCGGGCACACGCCCGGGTCGCAGTGCTTCCGCGTTGCCGGGCTAACCCACGGTGAAGAAGAAGCGCTGCTCGCGGGCGACACGCTGTTCTTGCAGGGTTGCGGGCGCGTCGATCTCCCCGGGGGAGATCCGGAGCAGATGCACCGCACGCTGACGGAGCGGCTCGCGAGTTTGCCGGGCGAGATGCTGCTTCTGCCCGGTCACGCGTATGGCGGCGAGCGAGGGCGGTTGGCTGATGTCCGCCGTAGCAATCCCGCGCTTCAGGTCACAAGCCTCGACGCGCTGCTGCGCCGCAACCGTTCGCGGTGAGTCCGGCATCCGGCGGTCGACGACGATTCCGTGGTGTCGCGCCGCCCACGCGTCCGCGCGAGGGACAGTGCCGCGTCGTTGGCGAACTCCAACGCAGTCGGTGGCGGCCGAGATGCGTCGATCATCGGCGGCGCCGGAACTGGGCCCCGGCGAAGGGCGGGGCTTGGCTCGGACGACGGTTTCGTCGCGGCGATGAAGCGCACAAGCGCGGCGTGGACCCTGGCCAGGTCGGCGGTGAAGAGTCGATCCTCGAGCCCAAGGAATCCGTGCGTCATCGGGGTCGGGGCGCTTGCCATGACTTGCACCTTGGTTCGGCACGCCGTACCAGTGCAAGTTCCTGGCGTTTGTCTTCGTCCGCTCCGTCGCCGAACCGGGCGCTCCCACGCGAACGGCTGAATTGGTGGGCGTGGCTGGGCGGGCGCCACCGCGGCCTGCGCAATGGTCGAGAGACCAAGCGTCGCCCATACTCGTGCGGTGGCCCGTGCCGCGTTTTCGCCCCTGCTGCTCGCGGCTTCCGCCTGCGCAGGTCATGACGCGAGCGATGGGGCGGCCGACGCGGCGAGCTCGTCGACGGGGCAAGGCGAGGGTTCGTCCGCGGGCGCGCCCGATGCGACGTCCGCTGCGGGTGGCACCACGGGCGCGGTCGACGGCCCACCCACGATCCTCTCGTTTACCGTCAACGGATCCACGGCACCTGCACCCGTCACGATGCTTGGTTGGCTTGCGATCGCCGCCGATGTCACCGATGACAACGAGCTAGCGAGCGTCGAGCTCTGGGATGGCCCTGAGCGGATTTCCGTGCTTGAGGGCCCGCCGTTCGAATTTGACGCGTTGCTTGGGAGCAAAGACAGCGGCGTTCACACCTACCGGATCCACGCGATCGATGACGCGGGTAACACCACCGACTCGGATCCGATCGAGCTCACGATCTTGTTACCGGACGGGGGCACGACGGTGTGGTCGGAACAGCTGACGGTGGACGCGAGCGACGAGACGGTGGCAGCGTTGGTTGTGGCGAGTGACGACACGATCGTGGTGCTCGGCGACCGTACGGCCCCGGCATCGTCGACCGTCGCATTGCTGCGCAAGCTCGAGCCCGACGGCGGCGCCGTGCTGGCGTCGTGGCAGCATGGGGGTATCGGTCCATCCGCTGGCGCGGCGCTGGCGATCTCGGCCGATGATTCTCTCTTGGCGATTGGGACCGAAACGACATCCGATGCGGATATCTGGTGGCAACGGCTCAGCGGCGAGCTTGAGCCGCAGTGGTCGGGTGGGCACGACAGTGGGCTCGGGGACGATGAGGGGCGCGCAGGGGAGTTGGATGGTGAAGGAGGCGCGTACGTCGTGGGCCACGTCGCGACCGCGGATTCGGGACTGCGCGTGTGGGCGGCGCGCCTGGGGCCCGAGGGCGAGGAGCAATGGGTCGACAACGACTCTCGGTCCGACAGTGCCCTGCGATTCGCGTATGGCAGCGCCCAGGATCCCACGGCGTTGGTGATCGCTGGCGCGCGCGGAGCCCCGGACGCAGCGCCGTGGTTGCGCCGGGTCGACGTGCGCGGCGACGCAGTGTGGGAACGACCGCCGCCCGGTCGTGCCGAGCCTGGCACGATCGCCTACGACGTTGTTTTGCTCCCCACCGGCGACGCAATCGTGGCCGGCCAGGTGATCGACGAAGGCAACGATCACGCCGAGGTGTGGATCCGCCGCGTGGACTCAGCCGGCGAAACCCGTTGGACCAACACCATCGATCCGGATTCCAACACCGCGTTCGCGGGGGCCTTCGCCGCCGGCATCACGCGTGGTGGCGAGGTCGCCGTGGTCGGTTACACCACCGGTGCGACGCGCGACACCTGGGTCGGCGTCGTGAACCCGGACACCGGCGCGCTGCGCTGGGAGACGGCGCGGGACCTCGAGACGGGCCTCGATGACGAGGCCCGCGCGATCGGATTCGACAGCATTGGTCGGCACGTGATCGGCGCGACAGTTCATGCTGGTTCCGACCGCGCGTGGCTGCTCACCCTGAACCCCTAGCAGCCGCCAGGCGGGCGAGGCTCCGGCCGACGGCAAACGCAAGGGGCGTCGCGCGCCACGGCCGCCCCCGGGCCGAGATGGCCAACAATCGAGCACGGACGAAATCTGCGCGGCGGGCTAGGCCGAGGTGGCGCGTGGCGGCGGCCAGTGTCACGATGCGGGCGGTGACAAGGATCGGCGTCGGACGGATCGCGTGGGTGCTGGCGACCGTCGCTTGTGGTCGCACTGGAATGTACGCCAGCGGGGCCGCCGATGCCGGCGAGCGTGGCGAAGGCTCGGGTACGAGCGTGGGGGCCTCGTGGGGCGAGTCGACAGTGGGTTCCACCGGCCCCGATGATCTCTGCGATCCGGTCACGGGCAAGTGCCGGATCGATCTTCGACTG
>CADEGN010000361.1 GCA_902826865.1 uncultured Myxococcales bacterium | reverse complement strand
GTCCCTTTGCCGCCGATTGCTCCCTCGCGGTTGCTCAGCACGTGCGCGTCGGCGCTAGCTTCGAGCGTGTCGGGGTCAAACTGCATGATCGGGTCGGCGAGGTAGGCCTTCTCGCTCGGCAAGACGGCGCGGGCGCAGCCGACTGGGCCCAAAGCGGTGGCGAGCGCGAGAGCAAGGGCGAGCGGACCGACATCAGAACGAAAACGCGAATGCACCGGAGTACTCCTGTTTCGAGGACGCGTGGTCGGCACGTAAGAGAACGTGATTGCGGAAGTCGAAGCGGATTCCGACGCCGCGCTTGAAGATGATCCAGATCCCGCCACCGGGGCTGAGCAAGTAGTTCCAGCGCGCGGAGGTGAGCGTGTCGGCCTTGCCTTTGGTGTAGGCCGCCCCGAAACCGACCGAGATAAACGGCGTAAACGGGATGCCCGGCGAGAGGTAGACGTTCGCGGCAAGGCCCATCAGACCGCGCGTCTTGTCGCGGCCGACCGAGGGTCCGACGTAGGCCTCGATTGCGGCACTCGGGGCGATGAAGACCGAGGGGCGCACCAGCACGAGGCCCTCGCGGCCGAGCGCCCCCGCCGAGATCGTCCCGCCGATCCGCGCGGTGAGGAGGTTGGAAGGACCCAGCACTTTGTTCCGCAACGTGCGGCCGAACCGGCGCATCGGTCCAACCTCCTCGGGCTCGCCGGTACCGGACGAGAGCAACACGATCTGCTCGGTCAGGACCCAGCCAACGATGCCGCTCTCCATTTGTACGCGGGTCCAGCCACCGCGTTTGCCGCGCTCCACCATGCGAACGGTGTCGTCGCGCGTCACCGATCCGATCACTCGGTAGTCGAAGCCCGGGCCCGAGCGGATCTCGGCCCGCTCGGCCAGCACACGGGCGATCGGCCCTGAGGCCGCGGCGACAGGCGTCGGCGCGCCATCGCGGCGTCGGGGCTTGGCCGCAGCCGGGCTATGGTAGGCGCACACGCCGACGGCGAGGGCGAGTCCCCATCGTCGGCGCCAACACCCAAACTGGGTGTCCGCCCTCAGTTGCCGCCGTCGAGCCACGCCTGGATCAGATCGAGTTCTGCCCCCCCCGCCGTAAATAGATCGCCGCCACCGTGGGAGAGCGTGTTGCCGCCGGCGGGTTCGGAGTAAAGGGGCGCGAGCTGGGCGAGGTCGCAGTCGCTGACCTGTGCCGAGGTGACGAGGAAATTCTCGGCCCAGCTCTGGGGCCACGCCGACAGTGGGTCAGTCGGGGAGGGCGCGAGCGTGCCGCTTGTATCCTGCAGGCGGTAGATGCTGTTGCCGTCGCTGGTGCGATGGCACCCGGCCTTGTTCGCGCACTTGTACTTGTCGAGATAGTCGGGCACGACGGTCGCGATGTAGTACGACGGTGCCAGCACGCAACGATCGGCGACGCCGACGTCGGGTCCGACGTCGACGATCTCACACGCCGGTGCTGTCGCGACGAGCCATCCGGCCACGCACGCGATGGGTGAGATCCGCACGATGTTGAATGGTAACGCAGCCCTCGATCGCTTTGGCGGGGCCGTCGACCCCCAGGGGTCGGCCGGTCGGTTGTGTTCGCTGGATCGGCGCGATGATCAGTTTCTTGGGTGGCCGTCGTGGTACCAGCGCGGTAGGGTCGGCGTGCAGTACCGCAAATGTCCGACGACGCCCGACCTGCACGGATGACCGAGCTACCTGTGGATGCCGTTGCCGCGGCACGCCGCTTGGCCAGTGCCCACGTCCCGCAGGAGATCCTCGAGGTTGCGCAGCGATTGCAGGCCGCTGGCCACGCGGCGGTGCTTGTCGGTGGATCGGTGCGGGACGTGCTGATGGGCTTGCCCGCCGCCGATTGGGACCTCGCCAGCTCGGCCCAGCCGCACGAAGTGCAGGGCCTGTTTCGGCGCACTGTAGCGACCGGCATCGAGCACGGCACCGTGACCGTGCTCGTGCGCGCGGGCGGAGAAACGGCGGGCGTCGAGGTGACGACCTTCCGTGGGGAAGGGGCCTACATCGACGGTCGTCGTCCGAGCGCGGTGACGTTCCATCGCGACCTCATCGAGGATCTCGCGCGCCGGGACTTCACCGTCAACGCGTTCGCCTGGGACCCGGTCGCGCGCGAGTTCTCGGATCCGTTCGATGGGCTCACGGATCTGCGCCGGGGTCTTCTGCGCGCCGTCGGTGAGCCGGCCCGGCGCTTCGGCGAAGACGGGCTGCGGACGATGCGAGCTGTGCGGCTGTGTGCCACCCGTGAGCTCGAGCTCGAATCGGCCACTGCCGCGGCGATCGGGGGGGCGTTGGAGGTGCTCGCCCGTGTCAGTCGCGAGCGCGTGCATGTCGAGCTCGTCAAGTTGCTCGCCGCGCCGTGTCCGTCGCGTGGGCTGTTGCCGATGGCGGCGACCGGGATCTGGCCGCTGGTGCTGCCGCCGATCGATGAGCCCGGGCTGGCCGAGGCGATCGCAGCCGTCGACGCACTCCCTTGCGATGCTGTGGTTCGACTCGCGCGATTGCTGTGGCCCCACATCGAGGATGGCCGCGCGGAAATCGACGAGGCGCTCGGCGGCCTGCGTCATGGCCGGGCCGAGCGAGCACGGCTGACAGCGCTGCTCGGTCCGGGTGTCCTGGCCCTGCGGGATGCCGCCGAGCCAGTCGCGATCCGTCGGGCCGCCGCGCTCCTCGGTCGCGAGCACCTCAACGATGCCCTCGCGCTGCTTGGTTCGAGCAGTCCGGGCGCGGCAGCTGTCGGATCGGCGCTGGCCGGCGCCGCCTTGACTATCGGGGAGCTCGCCGTTCGCGGGCGCGACTTGGTGGAGGCCGGGATTGCGGCCCCCGGTCCCGCGCTCGGCCGCCTCCTCGCGTCCCTGCTGGCGTTGGTGATCGAAGATCCGACGCGCAACACCCCCGCGACGCTGCTTGATCTCGCCCGCTCGGTTGAGTGACGCTCAGCTGCCCTCAAGATGGGCGCGCTGGCGCATCTTGGCGTCGAGGATCACATAGCGACGCTCGCCCTCGAGGAGCCGGACCGGATTGATCTCCGTCCAGGTGAGGCGATCGCCGAACAGCTCCACCAGGCGTGAGAGGTGAAGCAGCACTTCGGCGAGGGTGCCAACGTCGGGATCGTTGCCGCGCCGCAGCGCGGGGACAGGGATCCGTGCCAGCGCTGCGTCGGCCAACAGTAGTGCGCGGTCGCGGCCCAGCGGCGCCGGGGCGGTCACCGGCTCGATCGGCGTCCCTCCGCCGAGGGGCTGGGCGAAAACGGCATGCATGCCCGCGGCGATCTCAATGACGCCCGCGCGCACATCGAGTCCGGCGGGCACGAGTTCAGCGACGACGATGCCATCGAGGTGAGCCGTGGGAGCGCGCCGCTCAACGTTGTCGACGATGGTTGCGTAGGCGCGTCGGACTGCGGCCGCATTGCCGAGGTCGAGTTCGATTGCACCGATGTCCGACCGCCGGCGCAGGTCGGCCGACAGCGCCTTGAGCACCACGGGAAACCCGATGCGTTCGGCGAAGCCGGCCGCGCCCGACGGCGAGTTCGCGATCGCCTGACGGGTGACCTGCATGCCAAGCCCGCGCAACACAACCTTGGCGTCGTGATCGGCGAGCAGCGACGGCGCATTTGCCAGGACCTCGCGGGCACGCTCCAGGCCATCGGGCGAGGGCTCGCCCGCATCGATCGGCGGTGCAGCACTCAAACGCGCCCGTGCACCCGCGACGCGAAGCAGCGCGCGTTGGGCGAAAAACGCCGCTGTCGGCGATTCGTGCGGCAGTGCAGGATCTGGAGCCTGCATGCCGACGATCGCCCCGGTGAGCGGCAACGCCCGACGGGCCTGATCCCAGACCGCGCGGGTGGCATCGCTCGGTTGCTCGCGCTTGGCGGCCGCTCGGCGCTCGCGCGCAAGTTGCCCGGATAAGGTGGCGATCACCCGCGGCGACGGAAACACGGGCCCGGTCCAACGCTCGAGTCCGTGGGCGGCTACGACCGCGCTCAGTCCCGCGGCCCGCGGGGTGTCGAGCGCGACATCCGGCAGCCCGACCGGCACGAGGACGTGTCGTGGATCGTCGAGCTCACGGGCCGCGAGCCAGCTGTGGTCGAGCACGCGGGCATGGACGGTGCCCGCCACCGCGCAGCCGTCGAGTTCGCGCAGGCACTCGGGCAGCCACGCCGGAGTGGGCGCGAGCCCGATCCGGATCGCATCGGGCCCAAGCGCGCGCACCAGGCCGGCGAGCTCGCTTCGTTCGTGGGCGCAGGCCACGAGCGATCCCTTGCCGACGTGGAGCGCGGCCTCCCCGCCAAGCACGTGCCCGCCGGGAATCGCCGCGGCGGCGCTGTGCTCGGTCGCCGTAAGCGTCTGGGTGACGACGACCAGGGGCACCGGATGGGCGCGCAGGGTCCGGAGCCACGTCGCGTCGAGCGTCGCAAGCACCAATACATCGGGGGGCTTGCCGCGGCGAAGCAGATCGATCGCTTCACGGCTGCCGAGTTCGGTTACGGCAACGCCCGCCAGAACATCTGCGATGTCACCGACGACGACGACGCGTCCGCGGGCACCCGCGCGACCGCCGAGCGCAGCCAGGGCGCTCGCGAGCCCTGGTTCGGTCCGCGGATCTAGCTCAGCACCCTTCGCCATTGCGGGCTCCCGAGCTGACCGAGCACCGCTGGCCACGCACCTGCGACGGCCCAGTCGACCACCGTCCAGCTGGCGTCGAGGACACCGTCGGGCCCCGGCAATAGCAGGACGCGGCTGCCCGGCCCGCGCTGCGCCAGGCCCTCGGGCACCGGACCGGCGCCCGGCTGAAACCACAACGTTGTCCCGGTGGTCGAGCGCGCCAGCTCGCGCGGATCAAGCGGCCGCGCACCGATCGCGGCGAGCGTATCGACAAGATCCGTGTCGAGTTCCGGCGGGGCGACGTAGGCGAGCAGGGGTTCGGTGACGACGAGCGGTTCGGTGCCACCCGGTCCGGTCGGTGCGGGCGCATCTTGGATCCACGCCGGCATCGGCACCTGGTCGACGTCGCCTTGGTACTCCGCTTCGAGCTGTTCGTCGAAGTCGTGCCATGGCAACGTGCCGGCGATCACGCCCGACACCGCGTCGGGTGTGCCCCAGGGCGGACGCCGTGACTCAACCCAGCGGGGGATCGCTGGGCCCGACGAGAGGCCGGACACCGCTGCGAGGCCCTCCGAGGTCCACGGCACCAAGACGTGGGCCGGGCACAGACGTCGATGCAGCCGTTCGATGCCCACTGGCCCGCAGAAGACGATGCCGTCGGCCCCGAAACGTCCCGCGGCCGAGACGATCGCGCGGTCGAGCTCGCCCGCGTCCCCGGCACAGACCGCCGTTACTGTTGCGCCGCGCTCCGAACCGATGTCCCGTGCCAAGCACAGCGCCATTGCGCTCGCGGGATGAAGGCCCGCCGGCGTACGCTGGAGATAGACCAGGACATGGGCCATCAGGACAGCCCGTGTTTGCGTTTGATCGCCTCAAGCTGCTTCTGATACTCGACCTCGAAGCTCGAGGTCCCCTCCTCGAGATGCTTGAGGTGGCGACGGACCTCGCGGTCGAGGTCCTCATCGGCTTGCATGTTGCGCCGGAGGACCTCCTTGAGGGTCTTGCGCAGCATCGCATCCTCCGCGAAGACCTCTTCGACGAAGGTCGAGCGCATGAACATCTCGATGAGTTGATTGGCGATCCAGTTCACCGACTCGTCGCCGATGGCGAACTCCTCGCGCTCCGCGAGGGCGCGCTTGGTCTTGTAGAGGTCGGAGTAGGGGAGGCCGCGGGCCTCGAGCTGGTCCTTTGCGGCTTCGGTGAGCTCACGGTCCTTGCGCAAGTACTCGCGCAGGATCGAGTCGATGTCGCGCTTGAACTCGTCGCGGTTGTTGATCTCGAGATCGCGGGCTTCGACCAGACTGCGGGTGAGGGTTTCGGTGATATGCGGGATCTTGCTCGCGAACAGGCGCATCGTGGGCTCGGGCGAAGAATAGGCGGGGAGATCGCGCCCCGTCCAGAGGCGCCGGCCCCGGCGCGGTGTGGGCGAGAAGGCCGAAGGATTGGTACAAGCGAGGGCGCCATGGCGCACGCCCCCAGCCAACCCCGCCTGCTGGTCGTCGCGGGCTTGGTTTGGCTCGATGGCGCGCGGGTGCTCGTCCAACGCCGCGGGCCTGGGGCGGGTTTCGGTGCGGGCATGCTGGAGCTACCGGGCGGCAAGGTCGAGCCCGGGGAGGCGCCGGGGGGCGCACTCGCCCGCGAGCTCGTCGAGGAATGGGGGCCCGAGGCGGCAACCCTCGGCATTGGCCAGATCGCGGAGGTGCTTCACCACGTGTATCCCGCTGGCCTGGAGGTCGTCTTGCTCGTCTATCACGTCGACGCCTCGGCGTGGGCGAGCGGAACCTGGTGCGATCGCATCCGCACCGAGGGTGAGGCAACCGTTCGTGAGTACCCGGTGGCCGGGTTGCCGGTGTCGGACTTCTTGCCGGCCGATCGAGCGTTCATCGCCGCCGTCGCCCGCGGCGAAGTCGTGCCCCGGTCTCGTCGTGGTGCCTGGCGCTAGAACTAGATCTTCGCGCCCGGCAACGTCGCGATCACGACGAAGCTCTCGCCTTCCCACCGGAAGAGCTTGGCCTCGACGATCTCGTGCTCTTGAACATCGATGACGAGGTAGTCCACCGGGTACGCCGCGGCTCGAGCTGCGCCGGCGTCCTCGTCCGAGAAGTACGCGCCAACGCGCGGATGTGAGTGGTAGATGATCCGCGCGGGATGATCACCATCGAAGCTCTTGACCATGCGCAGGAGCTCCTTGCCGCCGATGTTGTAGCCATTCTCGTTCGTCCGCGGATGGGTCTCGGGATCGAGGGCGTGGAGCTTGTCCTGGCGGTTCTCGCACGGACACAACTC
>CADEGN010000360.1 GCA_902826865.1 uncultured Myxococcales bacterium | reverse complement strand
CACCGATGTACTTCGTTGTCGAATGCATGACGATGTCGGCGCCCAGCTCGAGCGGACGTTGCAGCATTGGCGAGGCAAACGTGTTGTCGACCGCGAGCAGCACGCCTCGTCGCTTGCAGATCGCGGCCACCGCAGCGATATCGACCAGTTTCATCATGGGGTTGGTGGGCGTTTCCACCCACACCAACTTGGTCGTCGGCTCGATCGCCGCTTCAATCGCGGCCGTGTCGGTCGGGTCGACGAACGTGAACCGCTGGCCGCGGCGCTTCATCACCTTGTCGAACAACCGATAGGTTCCGCCGTAGACGGCGTCGACCGAAACGATATGGCTGCCGGCGTCGAAGAGCTGCATCACCGTGGGTGTCGATGCGCATCCGGAGGCGAAGCCAAAGCCGAAGCGGCCGGCTTCGAGCGCTGCCAATGCACGCTCCAGGGCGAAGCGGGTAGGGTTTTGCGTCCGGCTGTACTCGAAGCCTGTGTGCTCGCCGGGCGCTTTTTGGGCGTAGGTGGAGGTCTGGAAGACCGGCGGCATGACCGCGCCAGTGATCGGTTCAGGGTGCTGGCCGCCGTGGATCGCCAGCGTTTCGAGCTTGGCGCTCTCCGGCACGTGGTCGGTGTCTTTGCGGTATTCGGCCATGGCGGATCTCAGCCTCGGGTTGACGCAAGGTAGTCGATGAGATCGATCTTGGTGAGCACGCCGAGCAAGCGGTCGGCTTCGATCACCAAGACGACTTTGGCGTCGTTGAAAATGCTGCGGAGCAGGTGGATACGGGTGTTGGGCGTGACCGTGGCGTAGTCGGACTCGATCAGCTCCGTCAACGGCTCAGCCAGGGCGCCCTCATGCTCGACCAAGTGATTGAGAAGGTCGATTTCGGCCACGATGCCGCCGTGGCGACCATTTTCGTCGAGCACGGGGAGCTGGCTGATTCCATGCTCTTTCATCATCTGGATCGCTTCGCGCACGGTGGTCTCGTGGCGCGCAGTTATCAGGCGATGGGGCTTGGCCTTCAACACGTGGGCGACGGTGCCCTCGGTGTCGTCGATCTCGAGGAAACCGTTCGAGCGCATCCAGTCGTCGTTGAAGATCTTCGACAGGTACTTCTGCGCGCTGTCGGGCAAGAGCACCAGGATGTCTTTGGGCTGGCGCAACGTCCGTGCGTACTTGATGGCCCCCACGACGGCAGCGCCGCCGGAACCGCCGACGAATACGCCCTCGCGACGGGCGAGCTCGCGGGTCATCGCGAAGCACTCCTTGTCGTCGACCTGGACAACCTCGTCGAGCAGATCCAGGTTCATCGTCGAGGGCAGAAAGTCCTCGCCGATCCCTTCGACGTAGTACGAGAATGGTTTGGTCAGCCGCCCGGTTTTCACGTACTCGTAGTAGAGCGATCCAATCGGGTCGACGCCGATGATCTTCATGTCGGGGCGCTTCTGCTTGAAATAGCGCCCGCATCCCGAAAGCGTGCCGCCCGTGCCCATCCCGGCACAGAACACATCGAAGCTGCCGCCGGTCTGCTCCCAGATCTCCGGCGCCGTGCTGAGGTAGTGCGCCTCGGGATTGGCCGGATTGTGGTACTGGTTGGAGTAGAAGGCGCCCGGAGTTTCCTCGACGATGCGGCGCGCCGTCGAATAGTAGCTACGGGGGTCGGAGGGCTCGACCGCGGTGGGGCAGATGACAACCTTCGCGCCGTAGGCTCGCAGGGCGTCGATCTTCTCCTTCGACATCTTGTCGGGCATCACGAAGATGCACTTGTAGCCGCGGGTCGCAGCAACCATGGCCAGTCCGGCGCCGGTGTTGCCGCTGGTCGCCTCGATGATGGTGCCGCCGGGCCCAAGCATCCCGCGCTTCTCCGCGTCGGTGATGATGTTGAGCGCGACACGGTCTTTCATCGACCCGGCCGGGTTGAGATACTCGAGCTTGACGTAGATGGCCGACTCGACGTGTTCGGCCACGCGGTTGAGCCGGACGATGGGAGTGTGGCCGATCGCCTGGGTCAGGTCGGCGACGGCCCCTTGCATGAGCGGACGGTTCATCGGGTCCTCGGGGCGGGCAGATCTCGGCAGAGGGCCGCCCGCGGCGGGCAGTCGTACCACAGCCGGCCCGCGCGCCCTCAGGGATGCTGGGGCGGCCGTCTCGCCGCCGGTGAGGCCTTCGTCACGGGCGCGGGGCCGGCGATGCGGAGCTCCGACGGCCGCGACGGCGCGGCAGGCTCTGATCTACACTTGCGCGCCGCCGCCGTAGCGGCGACGGTGGGCCCAGCGTGAGCGTCGACATCGTGATCCTGAGCCCAATGCCGCCGAGTGAATTCGGCATGGTGGAGGCCGAGGCTGCGGTGCTCCTCGATGAGTGGCGCGACCGCCACCGAGGTGCCGAGGACGGGGCGGGGCGGATCAGCCTCGGTGGCGTGATCCCTGACGCGGCCGCGGCGCAGGCCATGGTCCGGCCTCGCGCGGGTGGGCGTGGCCCCGACGATAGCGCGGATGCTGCCGCGGTGCTGCGGCGGCTCGCGACCATTCGCTCTGCGATCACGCTCGAGGGCGTTGGCGATCTGAAGACGCACCCAGTGCTGGTATCGGTCCTCCGACTCGTCGCGCAGCAGGCCGGTCCGGCGCTCATCCAGCTCGTCGATGGGCTCGAGCTGAGTGAAACGACGCTTGCGAGGCTGGCGAATCTGCCGGAAGCACCGGGCTTTGCCGACGGAGCGCCGCCGGACGACGATGCTGACTTGCCGCCGATGGATTTGGCGGCGCTGACGGCAGTTCTCGGCCGCGCGGCAGCTGGCCGTCGCCGGCCGCCGGTCGATCGCGACCCGCCGGCGGATCCACCTCGGCAGTCCAACGCCGTCGATGTCCCGCGCCTCATCGTCGACCGCCTCGCTGCCGACGGGCACATCGCGCTCGACCCGAAGGGACGCCGAGACAGCCTTGAGAAGAAGCTCGAAGCCGCGATGTCGGCCGACGACGAGCGCTCTCCTGTGCGCGCGCTGATCGAGGTCTTGCTCGAGCATGACGCGGTCGCCGAGGTCTTCGGCAGCGACGCCGAGCTCGAGGCGTCGATGCGGGCCGCGTTGCAGACGCCCCCGCGCTCTTGATCGCGCGGCACGCTGCGCGTCGGCCTGCGGTTATTCGCCGAATTGACTCGGCTGCGCCCGTTGACGGGCCGCCCGACGCGCCGCCTGGTGGCTGCCATCACCGAAGTACCAACCGAGGTTGAACGTGAACATGAAGCGCCAGCTGCGGTCGTTGAGGTCGTAGTGAAGCAGTCGGCTGCTGACGCCCATCCCCCGCAAGATGATCGACAAGGCCCCGCGATCGACGCGGGTACTAAACGATAGCTCGCCGCCGACGTGGTGATTGTGCAACACCACCGGTTGTCCCAGACCGTTGCGCGCCTCGCTGATCACGTCTTTGCGGGCGATCAGGGGGTGGAAATACCCGTAGCCGACTGCGACGCCAAGGATCGCCCCCTGATAACCGATATGGAGCTGCGGGTGGATGAGCAGCGGCATCGCCTCGAGGGTGTTGCTGACGTTGGAACCGATCGCCAGACTCGGCCGGATCATCGCGTACTTGAAGACTTGGGCCTGATACGCCAAGTCGACCAGCAGCGGCACGAAATGGAATCGTTGCTTGGTGTCGCCTTGAACCGCCGCGGTCAGGCGCATGTAGCTGAGCTGGAGGCCGAGGCGGAATCGATGGGTTGGCGGCAGTTGTCGTCGGCGCGGATCGACAAACGTTGGCTCTTCGCTCGGCTTGGCGCGGGCGTGCGGGGCGATGAGCCACGACGACGCAAACACCAACGGGCCCAACGCACGAAGCCAGCGCACCACCATGCCGCCCTCAGGATCCCAGCTCCGTTGGCGGTGGTCAAACCGCGTCGCACGGGGAATGCGGCGGCAGGCGCGGCGATGCCCCCGCGCCGGGGCGTGTTCGGGCAGAAGGGGCGGCTAATCTAGGCTAGGGGGAGCCCGGAGCCAGACATCGGTCGCGGTGGCGGCCAAGTAAGCCAGGCTGACCCACCCGTTGATGTCGAAGAACGCCCGGCCGAGCTTGGAAAGATCGCCTGGTCGGACCATGGCGTGCTCGGCGACCAATAACAGGGTGATCGCAGCGACGCCCACGGCGTGCGCGGCTCCGAGATCCGCGTGCAGGTGCAAGCCGACCAGTGCGGCGACGCTGGCGACGTGCAGCGCGGCGGAGATGACCAGTGCGCCGCGGGTACCGAAGTGGGCCGGAATCGAGTGCAGGCCGTGGGCCCGGTCAAACGCCTCGTCTTGGAGGGCGTACAGCACGTCGAACCCGGCGACCCAGGTGGCGACCGCCACCATCAAGAACAGCGGGACTGACATCCCCTCAAACCCGCCCGTCACCGCAACCCATGCCCCGCCGGGGGCGAGTGCCAGGGCCAGGCCGAGGACGAGGTGAGACGACCATGAGAACCGCTTGAACAGGCTGTAGCCCAGCAGCACCGCGAGGGTCGGAACCGCGAGAATCGCCGGCAATCGCCCGAGCCACGCCGCCGCGCCGACGAATACCAACGCGGACGCGATCGTGAGCACCCACGCCGTCTTCACGGCGATCACGCCGCGCGGCAACTCCCGCATCGCCGTCCGCGGGTTGGCGGCGTCGAAGTGGCGATCGACGATTCGGTTGAAGCCCATCGCGGCTGTTCGCGCGCAGGCGAACGCGGTCACGATCGCGAAAATACGCCCGGCGGTGAGTCCGGGGGCATCGTGGGCGACCGCAAATCGGTGGGCGAGGAGTGTTGCCGCCAGGGCGAACGGCAGGCCAAAGATCGTGTGGCTAAGCCGAACCAGCGACGCGAACGCGCGTGCCTGCCCGAGCAGCGACGCTGCGGGCGCTGCGAGCGACTCGCTCATGGGTCGTCTCGATGCACCGTGTCGGGGCCAAACGCCGGCGTGCACACCGAGATGTACTCCGCACCCTCGGGGGTGGAGTAGCGCACCCACTCGCCCGGGCGTGCGAGGACCGCCTGGCCTTGGCGCGCGACCAGGACCCCCGCCTCGTGTTCGACCCGAACCCAACCGGCCAGCACATAGGTCACTTCGAGGAATTCCGGACGCTGGCCGGGTTCGGCCCAGCCTGCCGGCGACTTCATGTGCGCCACGCTGACCGCCTCCGTCCGGGAGTTCACGCGACCGACCATTTCCTCGATCCGTTTGGGCGGATCCCCGGCGGCCGTGAGGATGCTGGGACCGTCGATGAGCTGAGCCATGGTTGTGTCCGGGTTACGCCTGCACGCCGGCGAGGCGTTCGTACTGCATGTTGCGCCGCGCCGGCGCGAAGCCTGCGAGGCGGATGTGGTGTTCGATCTGCTCGGCGGTGAGCATGAAGTGCGCGCCGGCCTGCGACACGACGTTCTCTTCGATCATCACGGAACCGAAGTCGTTGGCACCGAAGCGCAACCCAACCTCGCCGATCTCGGGCCCGAGCGTGGGCCAGCTGACTTGGATGTTGGGGATGTTGTCGAGATACAGGCGTGCCAGCGCCTGGATCCGCAGGTAGCGCCATGCGCTCGTGTCGTCGCGCAGCTTGAGTCGTGTGCCGTCGGCCTGAAACGGCCAGGTGATAAACGCGGTGAACTGGCCGCCGTTGTTGCGGCCGAGGGACTCGTCTTGGAGGCTGCGCAGACGATCGAGGTGGGTGAGCACGTGGTCGCCGGTTTCTTGGAACCCGAACACCATCGTGCACGTCGTCTTGATCCCGAGGATGTGGGCCTGCCGCATGACCTCGAGCCACTCATCGGTGCTGTTCTTGAACGGTGAGATGCGGTTTCGGATCTCATCGTGCAGCATCTCGGCCCCGCCACCGGGCAGCGAGTCGAGGCCGGCCGCCCGCAACCGCTCGAGGACGGTCCGGATCGGCAGGTCTTCGAGGTGGGCGAGGTGAATGATCTCGGTCGGCGACAGGGCGTGGAGGCGGAGGCGGAAGTTGGCTTTGGTCCAGCGGAAGAGGTCTTCGTACCAGGCCAAGTCGAGCGCCGGGTTCAGTCCGCCCTGCAGCAGGATCTGGACCCCGCCCAGCGCCTCCGTCTCGCGGAATTTGGCCGCCAGAACCTCCTTAGACAGCACGTAGCCGTCTTTGCCGGTCGGCGGGGTGTAGAAGTTGCAGAACTTGCAGCGCGCGGTGCAGACGTTGGTGTAGTTGACGTTGCGATCGACGATGTACGTGACCACACCGTCGGGATGGAGCGTCTGACGTCGTTGGTCCGCGAGCTCGCCGAGGGCGAATAGCTCGGCATCATCGTAGAGCGCGAGTCCCTCGCGCAGCTCGAGTCGCTCGCCGCGGCGGGCTTTGTCCAAGACGGCGCTGAGGACGATCGGCGCGGCGGCGGCCCGTTGCAGGGGCGCGTACCCGAACTCGGCGAACCGCACGTGGACCATGTCGTCGCCGGCGAGCGGAGGCAAGTGACCGTCGTCGACGAGCACCTCGCGCGCGCGCGTGAGGTACTCGATCAGACCCTCGCGCTCATACGCGTCCAAGCTGTAACGGATCGAGCGGCGGAGGTAGTCGGCGTAGCGCTGCTCGGGCAGGGGCGTGCCGCCGCGTTGGCGCACGCGCTCGGCGTGCTCACGCGCGAGCTCTTCGGCCCGGCGCAGTCCGCTGCGCTTGGCGTCCTGCAAGGCGGCGACGTGGGCCGGGGTGAGGCAGCCGGGGCGCGCCGCCCAAACCGCGAACACCATCGGCATTCCGGTGGTGCGAAACCACGCTTCGCCGAGATCCACGACCTGCGCGAAGCGATCGTAGAGCCCAAACGCGGCGTCACCGATCACCAACGCGCCGGCGTCGCCGTGGGCCCGCAGCGCACCCTCGCCGTGGGGCGCCACCACGAGGGTGGGCGAGAGCCCCTGGCTACGTAGCAGTACGCGGAGCAGGAGCGCCGAACTGCGCGACGCAGCGTCGATGTAGATCGTGCGCAA
>CADEGN010000359.1 GCA_902826865.1 uncultured Myxococcales bacterium | reverse complement strand
TGGACGACGAGGTGCCGGCGCCGTCACCGACCGTGGTCGCAGCGGTGTCGGCCGCGCCCGTGGTGGGGCCATCGCCGGTGCCACCCGCGGTGCCACTCGCGGTGCTGGTGTCGGCCGCAGTCCCAGGCAGGCAATACCCGCGGGGCGAACAGACGGATCCCGCGCTGCAACACGCCCGGTCGTCCAAGCACCAGCTCTGCTCGTCCTGATCCTCGATGCATGTGCCTTGGCACGAAAATCGGCCGATCTCACCGTCGAAGGCAGCGCCGCAGACGAGGCCGCCGTCGCAGTCCACCGTGGCCCGGCAGTCTGAGCCCACGCCCCCTGAGCCACCGGCCGGGCACGATTCGGTGTCGCCTTGGGTCGGCTGGTCGCAGTTGGGGGGGACCGGCTCGGGCATGCCGGTGTCGGCGACATAGCCACCGTCAGCAAGGCCGCACGCGGGCCCCACCAGCATCGTGACGAGAACACGCGCACGCGATCCCAAGAAAGCCATCGCGCATCAGCATAGCGCGCTCGGCTTGGGGCTGTCGCGCGCCGAGTGACGCAAAGCACGTGCGTTCGCGAACGGGGCACGATCGTCCGACCGCCGGTGGACACCACCAAGCAATCGTCAGCCTAACGAGGTGCGAAAGTCGTCTCGCCCGCGCAATCGTTTGGGTGCCCACGGACACTACCTCGGTTCGGCCTCATGCGCCGGTGCTCCCGGCGGTGGTCGATCCCGTTGTACCGGTGGACGACGAGGTGCCGGCGCCGTCACCGACCGTGGTCGCAGCGGTGTCGGCCGCACCCGTGCTCGGGCCATCGGCGGTACCACTCGCGGTGCTGGTGTCGTCCGCAGTCCCAGGCAGGCAATACCCGCGGGGTGAACAGACGGATCCCGCGCTGCAACACGCGCGGTCGTCCAGGCACCAGCGCTGCTCGTCCTGATCCTCGATGCATGCGCTTTGGCACGAAAATCGGCCGATCTCACCGTCGAAGGCAGCGCCGCAGACGAGGCCGCCGTCGCAGTCCACCGTGGCCCGGCAGTCTGAGCCCACGCCCCCTGAGCCACCGGCCGGGCACGATTCGGTGTCGCCTTGGGTCGGCTGGTCGCAGTTGGGGGGGACCGGCTCGGGCATGCCGGTGTCGGCGACATAGCCACCGTCAGCAAGGCCGCACGCGGGCCCCACCAGCATCGTGACGAGAACACGCGCACGCGATCCCAAGAAAGCCATCGCGCATCAGCATAGCGCGCTCGGCTTGGGGCTGTCGCGCGCCGAGTGACGCAAAGCACGTGCGTTCGCGAACGGGGCACGATCGTCCGACCGGCGGTGGACACCACCACGAGCGAGGACTTGTCATGTCGCTAGAGCATCGGTTCCGCCCGTTCGGCGCCCCACACCACGCGCTCCTACACCCGCTTTGGATCGCGGCGCTGGTGGTGCTTGTGCTCAACGACCACGTTCTCAAGGGCGCCGAGCTGCTGCCTGCGATCGTCACCGGCAAGCTCAGCGACGTGGCCGGCCTGCTGGTCGCACCGCTGCTGCTGGCGGCGATCACGGGTGTGCGATCGCGCGCGGGATGGCGGGCCGCACATCTCGCGGTCGGTGCCGTGTTCACGGCGATCCAACTGTCACCCGCGGCGGCTGACGGGTGGGCCGCGCTGATGGCAGCAATCGGATTTCCTTGGGTCATCACCTCCGACCCAACGGACCTGGCGGCGCTCCCCATGCTCTTGGTGAGCGAGCGCGTATTCCCATCGGCGATGGTCGGCTCGGTCCGCGTGTTGGCGCGTCGCAGCGCTGAGCTGGGCCTCGGTGTCGTCGGTCTCGTGTCGTCGGCTGCGACCTCGCGCCCGCACGAGCCCTCTCCGACTTGGCTCCCTCCCATTTACGCCGACGTCTTCGTCCACAACGACACCGAGGAGGACATCGTGTTGCGGATCCGGCGGCTGGCCAGCGAAACGGAGGTCGCTTGCGACATCGTCGCCGAGGACCCCGCGCGCCTATTGCCGGCGGCGGCGTTCGGTCCGATCGAGAGCTGGACGCTTCCACCCGACGCAAACCTCGCGGTCCTCGAACCTGGCACCGACCACCGCCCCTGCCACGCCGTCGAGATCGACGGCGACGCGTTGTTCAGCTTCGTCGTATTTTGGCGCGACGGCCTCCCGGCCCCAGACAGTGTGCCGGGCATCGGGCTGGATGAAGACGGGCCACCTGGATGGCTGGCGATCTCTGCGGACGAGGCGGGAACGCTCAGCGTCGAGGGCGGGATGCCCATCATCTTTCGTCGCAAGGGCGGCCTCCTCGAGCCCGGAGGTGCGTGCGCGGCCCAGGACGATGGCGCTCGCGTGGCATGGGACGCTCAGACGTTACCTAGGGGGATCCATGCCCTCGTCGGCTTGGAGCGAGGCATCGACGGCTGTGTCGAGCTGGCCCTCGCAAATGGCCCGGCCGAGCCGATCGCGGATCGCACGTTTGTTTGCATGCCGAACCTCGAGCTTCCGTTCGCCATCGGCGATGACGTCGATATCCAACTCGTCGCCGAGCCCGCGCGCGAGTACCTCCACATCCGCGCCATGCAGGACGGTGAGCCCGCGACGCCACCGCGCGAGCTCATCATTAGCCGCGGCAAGGCCGTGCCCGACTTGCGGGGGGTTAGCGCGGCCTTGATCGAGTCGTTCGACTGCGAGCTCTCGGTCGACACATGCGGCACTGTGGCGCGCTCCGCCGAGCTCGTGCTCGGCGCAACCGAGGGCGAAACGACAAAGCTCGCGGTCAACGACGACCCGGTAACAGTCACACCGAGCGACGGCATTGAGGTCAGCGTCGCATTGGCACACGCGCAGAATCGGTATGTCGTTGTCGACGGGTGCGCCGAAGGTGCACCGGGTCTGGGCTACGACGTCGAAGTGGTGGCCACCGTGCGCGCCGGCGAATGAGTTCATTGACAGGGAGGAGTTAGCTATGTCGAGTTTGAAACAGATCCGATGCCTCGCCGTGGGTGTCCTGGCAGCGCTCGTGCTGGGTTGTGGTGCCGATGCCGGCAGCAGCAAAGAAGCTGCGGGCGGCGACGACGGCCCCGGCGTGGGCCAAGGTGGCGCCCAAGACTTCGGCCAGTTTCGTGGGATCCTCGAAGCCGGGCAGATCCCCGGGCCGCAAACCCTCGACGATGTCGGTTTCTTCAACGAGCACGTGATCGATCTTCCGCCGGCCGCGTGTGACGAAGACGTGTGCTTGCACGGGCAGCTCGGCGTGATGGGCAATATGATCACGGGGTCAAACTGCACGATCTTGCTCGTCGGCATGAACACCCCTGTGGATCCGCAGGAACACGGGCGCCTGCCGCTCAACCTCGCCATCGCCATCGATACCAGCGGCTCGATGAAGGGCGAGAGCATCGCGTATGTGCGAGAAGGCTTGCTGCGCATGCTCGATGAGCTCGGCCCCGAGGACCGCGTCGCGCTTGTCGGGTTTTCCGGCGACGCTGCCGTGCTGCACGACGGCAACGTAGATCCGGATATTGCTGCGCTTGAGCTGGCCATCGGGTCCCTCGAGGCCAACGGACGCACCAACGTCTACGAGGGGCTGCGGACGGCCTACGAAATCGTGCGCGAGCACGTCGACGATGCCCGTCAGAACCGAGTGATCCTGCTTTCGGATGGTGAGGCGACCACCGGCATCACGAGCACGTCGAAGATCCTCGAGATGAGCCGGCGGTATAACGGCATCGGACTCAGCCTCACCACCATCGGCGTGGGCGCAGACTTCGACCCGGTACTGATGCGTGGTCTGTCAGAAACCGGCGCCGGCGCGTTCTACTACCTCGAGGACCCCGCGGCCGTGGAGGAAGTCTTCGAGGAAGAGGTGAAGACGTTTCTCGTACCGCTCGCGCGCAACGTCCAGATCGATGTGGACATCGATCCGGGTTACCAGCTCCGCGCGATGTACGGCACCAAGCTGGCCACGATCGATGGCGACAGGGCACACGTCGAAATTCCCTCGGTCCAGATCGCCGGACGCACGGCCGACGATGACCACGCCCAAGGTCGCCGCGGGGGCGGCGGCGGCATCGTCGTCGAGCTTGTGCCGACCGACGGCGCTGAGGCAACCCCGGGCACCGTCGGTCAACTCGTGATGACCTACGAGCGGATCGAAGACGGTGTCGTCGTCACCCAAACCGTCGAAATCGATTCGGCACTAGCGCCTGGGGAGACGCCGAAGGGCGGGCACTTCGACTCGCAAGGGGTCGAGAAGGCGTTCGTCACCCTCAACATCTACGTGGCGTTCCGGCTCGCCAGTGAGCGGGCGCTGTGGGGCGACGATTCGGGAGCAAACGCGCTACTGCGCGCGACTGAGGCCTCCGTCGAAGCGTGGCTCCGCGATCACGACGACGAGGACATCGCCGATGATCTCAAATACATGCGGATGTTCATCGCGAACCTGGTAGCGCGGGGCGCCGCGGATGCGCCACCGACGGCGCCACTGCCAGAGCCCTGGCCGGCCGATTGAACCAGCAAGACGCGAATGCCCCCGGGCCCGCGAACGGGGCCGGGGGCGGCAGGACGCGAAGACGGTTCAGGCCGGAGGGGCAGCCTCGCCCTCGGCGCCGCAGTGGCCTTCTTCCTTGTGGCCTTCGCCGCACTTGGCCTCGGCCGCATCGCCGGCCGCATCGCCGGCCGCATCGCCGGCATCGCTGGCCGCATCGCCGGCCGCATCGCCGGCTGCATCGGCGCCACCGGGTGTCTCGGTGGTGGCGTTGTCCTTCTTGCACCCGGTGAACATGAGGGCGCCCGATCCGAGGACTGCGAGCGTTGCCGCGATCTGCTTGAGATTTGCCATTGGGTCTCCTGGTTCCGCCCGTTTCGTCGGACCCGTGCCGACCACGTATTCCGGGCCGGCGAAGCGTCGCCGAGCAGGGCCCACATGTCCAGCGTCGAGCGCGGATCGATCATCGGGGAGCATTTCGGGCCCCTGGCTCGCGCCCGGTCGCCCCAGCGCCGCCCGGCCCGCCGTACAACCACTGGCGGCGTACAGTTTGAGCGGTGGGGACGAACCAGGGGCCGGTTGCGGGCGGCATGGGTGCGGTGGCTTGCCAGCGCCGTTCGCTGCGGGGGTCGGGGTCACGCGGCGCTGTACTCGTGTGCAGCCTCCTGTGCCACCGCGGTTGCAACGTGGCCTCGGACGAGGGTCGGACCCGGACGAGCGACCTCGCGGCCCCGGCGAACGACCCGGGCGAGGCCCACGATCGGCCGTCCGCGGCCGAGCAACTCCCGGCAGATGCCAGGGCCGCTGCACGCGAACCGGTCGCGCCAGACTCCGCTGGCGAGGTAGGCGAGGCGTCAACACCGAGCGGCCCCGCGGGCGAACGTGCAGCGACGCAGTCCGCGTGTGTGGAGGGACGCTGCGAGCAGTCGTGTCCCGACCACCAGCGATGCCGCTTCACCTGTGCGGGCGCCCGCTGTCACCAGACGTGCGAAACAAAGGCCGACTGCCGATTCTCCTGCTCTGGAGGAGAGTGCGCGCAGTTGTGCATGCCCGGATCGACCTGTGACCTGAGTTGCTCCGGCGGTGGCTGCACAAGGCGGTGTACCGGCGCCGTCTGTACGAGCAGCTGCAGCGGCGACGGTTGCAGCGTTGACAACCGTCTTTGACAGCCGCGGTGCGGCTCCTCGACACTCTCGCCCAACGTTGCTCGGCCTCACGCGATACCAGTGGCTCGTTCTCGCCGCCGCCTGGTTGGGATGGGGCTTCGATGTCTTCGACGGCCTGTTGTTCAACTTCGTCGCCCCGATCTGCGTCCCAAATCTCCTGGGACTCGACCCGGCCGATCCCGCCACCAACGAGATCACCCTGATGTGGACCGCCGCGCTCTCGAGCATGTTGCTGCTCGGGTGGGCGGCCGGCGGCGTGCTGTTCGGAAAGCTCACCGATCGCCTTGGTCGCACGCGGACACTGCTGCTCACGATGTTGACCTACGCGTTCGGGACCGCCGCCTGCGCGTTCGCCCCGAATCTCTGGGTGCTGGCGGGGTTTCGCTTCGTCGCGAGTCTCGGGATCGGCGGCGAGTGGGCGGCCGGCGCTTCCTTGGTCGCTGAAACCATGCCCAAGGAGCGCCGAATCCTCGGTGGTGCCCTCCTCTACACCTCGGCACCTGCCGGGATGTTCCTCGCGACGTTTGTGAACGACCTGTTTACTCGCCAGTTCGAGCAGCTCGCGGCCGATCCCAGTCTGTCCTGGCGCGCGGTGTTCTTGACCGGGCTGATCCCGGCCGGTTTCGCCCTGCTGATCCGCCTCAAGGTCCGCGAGCCGGAATCGTGGCGTCCTGCGGAAGCAACGCCGCGGATCGCCGAACTGTTCACGCCTGCGCTTCGCCGGCGCACACTGGGTGGATTGGCGATGGCGATCGTCGCCCTCGTCACCTGGTGGAGTTGCAGCGTCTTCATCCCGCTCATCGCGAGCTTCCTTGCCGCGAGTGACTGGACCGACGTCGCCACCCTGCCGGCTCACAAGACCGCGTACATCACCCTTGGTACGAGCATGTTCAACTTCGGTGGACTGATCGGAACCCTCGCGACCGTTCCGGTGGCGCTGCGGCTCGGCCGTCGACCGATGTTTGCGATCTACTTCGTGGGTGCTGCGCTAGCGCTGATGGTGACGTTCGGCCCCGGGCTCGAACCCGTGGCTCGCCTCTACTTGATGGCGACCGTCGGGGTCACCGTCTTTGGCGTGTTTGGAGCGTTCACCTTCTACCTGCCTGAACTTTTCCCCATGCGGTTGCGCGGGACGGGCGCGGTTGGGCCCCGACGAGCGTGGTGGCTGCTGCCGATTGCCCCTCTGCGGACCCCGTGGGCCGCTTCCTCCGCGAGGCTGGCGACGTTCGCCACCTTCTCTGTTGTCGACCACTGAACCCTTTCGCTTCGGAACCTCGTGCAAGGATACGGCTCGCTGCTAATGCGCGTCGCGAGTGGGACCCTGGACATCAGCGGTCGCTAT
>CADEGN010000358.1 GCA_902826865.1 uncultured Myxococcales bacterium | reverse complement strand
TGTTCGAGTCCGTGCTGCTGGCCCTCCTCGGCGGTGTGGTCGGGGCTGCTGCTGCCGCGTTGCTTGGAATGGTGAAGTTCTCGATGCTGAACTTTGCGAGCTTTTCGGAGATCGTTTTCCAGTTCCACGCCACGCCGGAGATCCTCGGGTTTTCGCTGTTTGCCGGCGGCATCATGGGCGTGCTTGGCGGATTCCTACCGGCCTTGCGCGCCGCACGGACGCCACCGGTCGAGGCGATGAAGGGATGACGCGGCGACTCCCGTTCGTGGTGCTCGCTGTATTCGGCTGCCGCCCGACGCCGGCCGTTCCCGCCGCGCCAGCGCACCACTCGCCGCCCGATGGCCACGCGCACGACATGCCGCATCGATTCGAGCGCGCCGAAGACTGGGCGGCGCGCTTCGATGATCCGGCGCGCGACAACTGGCAGAAGCCCGATGTGGTGATCGCATCACTCGGATTGCGCAGCGACGACAAGATCGCCGACGTCGGCGCTGGCACGGGGTACTTCACCACCCGCCTTGCCCAGGCGGTTCCCGCTGGCAAGGTCTACGCGTCGGACATCGAGCCCGACATGGTGCGTTATCTGGGCAAGCGCATCCAAGAGGACGGCCTCACCAACGTCGCGGTGGTGCAGGGCAGCCCGAACGACCCGAACCTGCCAGAGAGACTGCGGTTGATCCTCGTCGTCAACGTCGTGCACCACGTCCACGACCGCGTGGCGTTTTTCCGTGCCCTCGCCGACGACATCGCACCGACGGGCGAAGTAGTCATCGTCGATTTCAAACCCGAGGCGCCCGACGATGCGCCCGGCCCGCCCAAGCGCCACCGTCTCACGATCGATCAGATCGCGGGAGATGCCGACGCGGCAGGACTGGCGGTCGTAAGCGCAGACACGACCAGCTTGCCCTACCAATACATCTTGCACCTCGGACGCGCGCGCGCGCCGGGCCATTCCCCCACGTAGTGCCCGGGTTCGACCCGGGTGTGGGAAGGCCCGAACCCTGCTCGCCGCACCGGTTCCGTCTCACCGATGTTTCACGGCGTGTGCTCGGATCAGCTGGCATCATGCGCGCGTGATCCGACGCCGATTGCCCCTCGCGCTGCTCGCCTGCACCGGCCTCTTCCCTGCGCCCGCCTGCCGTGACGACGAATCGAACCGGCAAACAGCCACGGCACCCTCCCCAACGCCAGAGCCAACTCCGCCAGGCAGCGACTCGACGCCTGAGCCGAGCACGCGCGTCGCACTGCCAAGCCTGCGCACGGGCATCGACGCGCCCGCACGACGCGACGCCGTGACCGGAAAGGTCGTCGCCCGACGTAACGCCACCGGCGTCTACGCGGAGATCGAACTGGCGATTGCGGACGTGGACAGGCATAGGCGCGCTGTCATCGATGACGGGCGGGCGGCGATCGTCACCACGCGCGTCGATGCCGGGCGCACGATGGTCATGGTCCGCTGGCCGGACGCGACGGTCCCACCCGCGGAGCTTCACGGCTCGATTTTCATGGAGGACAACTCTCGCGGTCGATGGGGTTGGACCGAGACACCGTTTGTGGCCGCCGGCGCCGGCACAGACGATCCCGAGCTCCCGCGTCGCTTCGTCGACACGTGGGCGGCTGAGCTCCGTGGAGGCAGCGGGCCGTGGCTCGGCGGAGACGCCGCGACACCGTTTCACGCGTTTGCGGCCGGACGCGTGTACGAGGCGCTCCTCGGCAGAGACGCGGCCGCCGCAATCGCTGCGCTCGAGGACGATGTCCGGCGTCCGAGCACCGATCTATCGCAACTCATGCATACGACGACGGCCATGTACGCGCTGCAGGAGGCGCTTCAACACGTACGCGGCCTGCGACTCGCGGCTACCCCCGAGCCGCGCGACATCCCGCTCGATCGCATTGCCGCACCGGCGCTCGTCGATCACCCATTTGCCGCGATGCAGGCCGCGCTCGCCGATCCCAATGGCGCAACGCCCGAACCCCTCGCTGCGGCTGCGCCCGCTGAGTTTTGGTACGTCCGTTTCACCGACATCCGTCGACTATTACAGGTACTCGACGAAGCTGACGCATGGATCACTCCGATCGCCCACGCCTTTGACGAGCGACCGCTCGTCCGCGACCTCTCGCTCCGCTACCAACGACAGCTCGGCCTGCGGCGTACCGGTCTCGCCAAGGCCCTCGGCAACACCGTGGTTGACGGCGTCGCGATCGTTGGCAGCGACCCGTACATTCGCGAGGGATCCGACGTGTCGATGATCTTCGACGTCGCGAACCAGACGATCTTTGACTCCGAGCTCGCTCGCCACCTCGAGGCGTGGCAAGCCGAGGTCCCTGGGGTAGCTGCGAGCGAGGTCGCCCATGGCGGCCACACGATTTCAGTGCGTAGCGATCCTGCGCGGCTCGTCCATCAGCACCGCGTGCAAGTCGGCAAGCTCGCGGTGGTATCGAATAGCCTCAATGCGTGCAAGCGCGTGCTGGATGCGATCGACGGCCGCGCCGCTCGGCTGGGCGACTCTGCAGATCTCAAGTATATGCTGGCGCGGGATCCCGGCACACACGACGCGTTCGTCTTTCTCGGCGATCGCTTCATCGCCAGCGCGGTCGGGCCGGCCCAGAAGATCTCGCAGTCCCGGCGCCAGCGCGCCCTCGCCGAGCTATCTGTGCCCGGCTATGCCGCGCTTCTGCACGGATGGTTGCGCGGCGCAGCCGCCGTCTCCACGGCAGATCTGCTGGCATCCCACACGCTCACCGACGCCGATCTGCGCCACGCCGACGGCGAACGAGTCGACTTTGATCCCCAGACGGGCGCCCGATCGTCATGGGGTACCCCGGCTTCCCTCGTGCCCCTCATCGACCTCCCCGCGGTCACAATGGCGAGTTCGGCCGAGAAAACCGCCTACGAGGAATTCTCGCGCGCTTACCAGGAGTACTGGCAACAGTTCATCGATCCCATCGCCGTGCGGATCGACATCGCCGATGACAACAGTGGCTCAAGAGCGACACTGGATGTCCGCGTCCTGCCGCTGATTTCCGGTAGCGAGTACAGCGAGATCGAGGAGATCGTTGGAGAGCAGCGGATCAGCGCCTCGGCTGTCGACACCGGCATTTCGGCGGTGTGGGCGGTGGGGAAAGACACCGAGATCCGCCGCGAGCTCGACCGCATGGCCGGCATCGCCGGAAAGAGAGATCTTGGATTCGGGTGGTTGGGGCAGTGGGTGATGGTCGGAACGCTCGATCGCCCGGAACTCGTCGAGCTGATGGCATTCGAGAACGAATGGGAGTCGGGCCCGATCCAACTGCCCGCCAAGACCGAGGATGCCAGCCGCGAGCTAGAGACGCTTCGCCGCGTCGGTAAACTGCCGGTCTACGCCGGCGCAGATGTCGACAACGCGGCCGGTTTGGTGGCGACGCTCGCGGCCGGCAAGACGCTCCTGCAGGAGGTCGCCCCCGGCATGGTGCTGTGGGAGAACTTCGCGGAACACAACGGCGTACCGATCGTACGCATCAAGATCTCGCCGACCGCTCCCGACGAGAGCATGAAGCGCTACGCGGACGCGCTGGCTGTGTACTACGCGCAGGCTGGCGGAGCGATCGCAGTTGCTGTCGATCAGAAAACCCTCGAGCTTGTGATCGATCGTCTCGCCGACGAGACCCGGCGCCCGCGCCCGGCCGATAGCGGAGAAACCCAATTCGTGCTCGACGCCCATGTACCTGAGGGATCGCCGCTCGCGACTGCGGCTCTGTGGGCGCTGCAAAGCCAAGCGACGCCCGGGCAACGCGCTTCGCGTCAATTCGCCGAGGCGCTGCTCCGTGGCGATCCAACGCTTGCGGGCAGCGATGCCGCGCTACGCGCCCGCGCACTCGCGTACTTCGGCGCGATTCCGGTGACGCCCGAAGGCCACAGCGACTACGCACTTCGTCGCGAGGGGGTGTTCGACCCCACCCACGGCAGCGACATCATCCCGAGTTACCCCGCGCTGCCGGTGGGCACCGAAGCGCCTATCTCCGTCTTGGTTGCCCGCCTTGGCGCCGTCCGGGCCGAAGTCGCGTTCGATCGCGAGCCGGCGAAGATGGAGCCGCCCGCGCGCAGCTTGCATACCCGCTTCGAGCTGCGCCTGCGGGCACCGCAGTGATCGCACCCGACCGCGGGGCATCTTCGTCGGTTGACGCACGCGCACCGGCTGCAGCACTCCAGCCGCTACCGCAACGTGTGCGCGCGCGTCTCCGCGCGCAGCCGCTAAAGGCCCCGCGGGTCCTGGCGATCCATGGCCCGCTTGGCATGGCGGACAATGGCGAAAAACAGACCGCCCAGGGCGATCCACAGGGTCGCAAGCACCAACACGCCGCCAAACTCAACGAACCTTAGGGCGAGTAACACGGTCATCTGTAAGAGCTGTGCTGCAATGCCAGTGCCAGCCTTTCCAAGTAATTTCCCCTTCGTTCGAAAGCGCTAGATTTGCGCTGGTCGGTGTTCGTTGCGTCGTGAACGGTGAGAGCACGTGATGGCCGTGCTTCCGTGTTTGTTGGCTTTCGCCGAGGACAAGGTCCCCAACGAGGCGGCGCTACCGCTGGGACCCGCGATGGGCTGGTGGCTGCTTTTTGGCGTGGTGTGCGTTGCCGTGATGTTCGGCGTCCAGGCCGACCGCTGGCGCAGATGGTGGTTCTCCGCCCAAGACCCGCGCTCGATCGCGCTTTTTCGCATCGTCTTCGCCTTCTTCACGATCTGCAACATCAACGGGCTCGCGGAGCACTTCACCTTCCTCTTCACCGACGAAGGGATCTTCACGGCCGACGTTGCGCGTCAGGTGTTTGCTGCCAAGCAGTTCGAGGGATTCGGCGACGGCTGGGTCGATAGCGAGCCCTACGGCTTCTTCGACATCCGGGCGATCGGGCAGTTTCTCCGCGGACCCAAGTACTCGTTTCTCTTCTTCTGGGACACCCCGACCGCGTTTTGGATCCACCTCGCTGCCTTCGAGATCGTTGCGTTTCTATTCATGATCGGCTGGCGCACCCGGCTCATGGGTGTTGCCACGTTCGTGCTCATGAACAGCCTGATGCAGCGCAACCCGCTGTTTTGGGAGGGCACCGAGCTCGTCTATCGCTGCTTTCTCGCCTATCTCATCCTTGCCAAGAGCGGGCACGCGTACAGCGTCGACAACTGGCTGCGGTGTCGTCGTTTGCGAAAAGCGGGTCGTTTGTCTGAGCGCGGCGGTCCGGGTGGCGGTGCCGGGCTGGCCCCGAACGACGAGTATCCCCGGGGACTCGAGGCGGTCTATCGCTTGATCCCGGACTGGCCGCGTCGACTGGTGATTCTGCAGCTTGCGACGATCTACACGTACACGGGGATCGTCAAGAACGGCTCGGTCTGGGCCAAGGGTGACGCTTTCTACTACGCGCTGAACATGGACCACTTCTACCGCTTCTACCCCCAACCGATGTCGTCGGTGCTTGGGACGAACGTGATGCGGTTGATGACGTGGGTGACGCACTGGTGGGAAGTGCTGTTTCCCCTTGTCCTCGTCGGGATGGTGACGCGCTGGGCGATCGCCGAGGGCTTGCCTCGACTGGCTGGTTGGCGGCTGTGGACGGTGCGCGCGTGCTGGATCGGCATTGCGCTGACCAGCATGATGCTCACGGTCATCTCGTGGGATGTCCATTTCGTTCCATTCGGATCGCAGTGGTTCATCGGCCCATGGATCGCGTTTTGTGCGCTGATCGGCTGGCTGTGGTGGCGGATGGGTACGCGTCCGTTCCAGGTCTCAAAGGTCTTTGGACGCAAGCTTTCGCGCACCTACGTTCTTGACCGTCGGTGGGCCTCAACGTGGTTCTTTGGCAGGCGCGTCTGGTTGTTCTTGGCTGTGGTCTTTCAGAGCCACGTCTTCTTCATGATGAACGTCGGGCACTTTCAGACCGGCATGCTCTCGGCCGGCATTGCCTACCTCACCGGGCTCGAGGCCGCATCGATTCTGCGCGGGCTCGGGCGGCGGCTCGCGCGGCTGGGGCTGCCCTGGATCCCCGCCGACGTCGCCGCAGGCGCGCCGCCGCTACCGAGCGAGGACGCCAGCCTGCCCCACCTGCATCGCGACACGGCGGGTATATTCCTGGCGGCGCTGGCGACCGCAACGACTGTGGTGCTCTTCGGCGTCGTGCTTCACGCCGTTACCGACACCCACCGCTGGTGGTGGACGATCGTGGTGGCCGCGGCGATCGTGATGGGATCGGCCAGTGCATCTCGGCGAAGGGCGATGCAGCGCGGCGACCGAATCGACGCGCCAGCGCCACCGTGGTGCTACGGCCCCATTGGCCGCGCGTTCGTTGGCCTTGCACTGGTATGGCACCTGATCGCCGTCGCCACCTGGCTCTTGCCCGACAAGGACTGCCTCAAATCCTTTCGCGACCCTGCTCGCAGCGTGTTCGCAACCTGGCTGACCGTCACCCAGACCGATCAAGGTTGGGGAATGTTCGCGCCCAACCCACCACGCCAGAACATCTTTCTCAAGGTGCTGGTAACCGACGCACGGGGCGACGTCTGGGACATGCGGACGGATGTGTACGCGGCCGAGCGCAAGCCGATCCCGTGGATCTGGAACGACCGGATGCGCAAGATGAACCGCCGCATCATCGGCGGAGAGTCGGGGCCGACGGACTGGTACCGCAAGTGGCACGCGCGGTACTTCTGTCGCCAGTGGGCGCTGGATCACGAAGGCGAGGCACCGCTCAAAGTCGAGCTCGTCAAGGTCGCCTACAAGATCCCATCGCCTGAGCAGGTGATGAAGAACGGGTGGTACTCGCCCGAGCAGCTGCTCGAGAAAGAGGGCACCGAGACGACGGAGTATTCGGAGCGGTGCGCCGTCGCCGTCACGGGCCAGTTGCCCAACTGGATCCGCGAGCGCCATGGTTTGGCGCCATTGCCTGATGGCAAACCCTACAAGCCGTGGATAAAGCACAAGTACAAGCAGTGGCAGCGCAAGCACGCCCCATCGGATGACGACGGGAGCACG
>CADEGN010000357.1 GCA_902826865.1 uncultured Myxococcales bacterium | reverse complement strand
CGACTGCATCGCCGTTTAGGTCGCCAAGGCGCGCTTCGAAGGTGGCCTAAGCCTGCGCCGTATCGGTCGCCCGCTGCCCACTTTGCGGGCCAACCTGCCTGGGATCGACACCTCACTCGACCAACTGCGGATCCGTTGCGATCACGATCGCGTGGTAGTAACGCAAGAAGATCGTCCGTTTGAAGCCGAGAGCGGCCAGCTGGTGCTCGATTTCGATGTCGCGTCGCTGCAGCACCAGGCCGCGCAGGTGTTGTGCTTACCCCTCGCTGAACTCGACGACGGCGAACCCACCACCGCGCACGAGTGGTTCCGTCGCGGGTGCGATCTGGATCAGGAGCGGGACGGCGCGCCCTGTGATGGCGCCGGCCTTATTGCAGCGCGGCACGCATACGAGTCCGCTCTCGGACTCGATCCCACCCTTGCCGCCGCCTGGACCAACCTCGGGAGCCTGCACGCCGAGCTCGGCGATGTAGAGAGCGCGCGCGAGCACTTCGAGCAGGCGCTCCGCTGCGATCCGAATCAACCGGAAGCGCAGTGCAACCTCGCCGAGCTGGCGCTGCGCGACGGCGAAACGGAGTCGGCGATTGCAAGCTACCGCCACGTCCTGCGCTCGGACCCGGAATGGACCGAGGCACACTACGGCCTCGCGCGAGCACTCCTCGCGGTGGGTGGCAAGCACCAAGCGCTCGCTCACCTCGAACGGTTTTGTACAGCGGTCGAGCGCATCCCCGTGACCGATCGTGACGCCGAGCTCGAACAGCGCCGGCGCTGTGCGTTACAGGTGGCAGACGGTCTGCGCGCCGAACTCGCCCGCTAAGGTGTCCGCGATGGCGAGCGGTCGCGACGAGGTCCTGGGCGCCATCGTTGAACACCTCGGTCCCACGCGCGCCGGTCGGCAGTTCGGGATCGATCGCGTGGGTTCTCTCGCCGATTATCGCGAGAGCGTTCCGATCCTGGATCGAGATCGTCACCAGCGCGAGATCGAGGAGATGGTCGGCTTCGGCATCTCCGACGTGCGGGACGACCTCCTCGCCCGCTCCGCCTCCGAACGCGACCAGGTGGTCGCCGCTTGGCGTCTACGAATCGGCGCGCCAGCGCCCGCAGGCCGGGTCGCTTGGGTCCGCGGCGATCAGAGCCAGGCAGACGCCGCAGTCCTGACCGACGATCTCCGTGCGCTCGCTGGCGACGTGCTGCTGCTGCCCGCCGATCTTGGGGCGCGGGAACTCGGCGAGCGGCTCCGGGCATTGCAACCCGACGTGCTCGTTGTTCGTAGCGCTCTATGGTTGGGATGGTTCGAGCGACAGCTCCGCGATCGGTTGCCCCGGCTGTTGCCCCAGCTGCGCATCGCGCTGTGCGAGCACGACATCGATCGCGTGCACACACCAAATATCGAGCTCGCCGCGCTCGGATGGCTCGAGCGCGGCGTACGTGCCGCGCTGCCCTCACCCGGCGCACCCACGGCGAGTGTCACGTTGGCGCTGGGGACCGCATTGGTGGAGTTGCTGCCCTACAGCAACCCCGAAGACGATGGACGGCGGGTCTATGCCGAGCAGACCGTGTTGCCCGAGGACTCCCGCGTGGGCCACCGCTACGAGGTCGTGCTTTCGTCCGCGCTCGGGCTCGTTCGGATGCGGACGGAGCAGCATGTCCGCGTCGTCGGATTCGATCCGCCCACGGCATCTGCCCCGCTGCCGCGACCGCGCGTCGTTCGATTGTCGACGCCGCCGGCCGATGTCGCGCTCGAGGGTTGCACCGTTGCGGGCGCGTGGCTTACGGCCGCGGTGCGTCAGGCCCTCGGACCCGGCGATCCCGCCCTCGTCGCCGCGGAGATCGGTGCCGATCCGCTGGCCGCTTCGCGCGGTCGCCGGCGCCATTCCTCGATCCGCGCGGGCGAGGCGTTCGCGGAGACCGAGCTCGGGGCCACCACGACGCGCACCAACATCGCCCGCGCCGAAATCAACCGCCGTCCCCGCGGCCTTTTGTGTCGCATCGAGCTGCAGGGCCTTGTCCGCCGCGACCTGCCGGGGCGGCTATCGGCTCGCATCGACGAGAGCGTGCGCCGCCGCTCGCCGGCCTACGCATGGCTGCGCGAGAAAGAGGAGCTCGGTCCTCCGCAGGTGATCGTGGTCCCTCCGGGAACTCGTGCGGCTGACCGCGAGCGGCGGATCGCCGGCCTCTCGGGCGAGGTGTGGGCACCCGACGTCAGGATCTCCCGGGCGACATAGACGCGCCCCCGAAAGGGCCTAGCGAGCGACGGCCCGCTGGCGCCACTGCCAGTAGTTGCGCAGCAACCGGTGGGGCTCCTTCATATGCATCGCGATCTTGGCCTGCACGTGCGGCCGCAGCTCCGGCACGTAGCTAGCCTCGCCCTCGAACACCTTCGTCCAGTGATCGCGCGCGGCTTGCTCGTAGGCCACCAGTAACTCGACCGGTACATCTCTGCGTTCGCGATACTGGCGAATCGCCAGCTCGGCGCGGAGCATGGCCTCGTAGTGGGGCAACGCTGCCTTCTCCGCCAGTAGGCGCGCACCGTTGGCCGCAAACGTCCGCCAGCCATCGGCAGGCTCGACCACCACATCTACTCCGCACCCGCAGCGAACTGATCGCACCTGAATGATCACGGTGCCACAGACCGCAAGAATCCCGCGACAGTGCGGACACAAGTGTCCTGCTGTGTCGCGACTTACCGCGCGCGTCCGCATCTGTTCGGCCGCGCGCGCCATGATAGTGCGCGTGAACTGTGTGTGGCGTAGCTCGAGCTCGCGATTTGCCGCGTCTCGCTTGCAACCCTCACGATAGACAAACCCATCCGGCACGTGATCTACGTCGGAGAATTCGTCGCTGATCCGATCCCAACCGTCGGAGACGCGATCAACGTGCATGCGCAGTTGGTGATCCACTGCCCCCCACGCGCGCGTCAACGGCGTCAGATCGAGGTCGATATCCGCGACGAGCGGCGCGACGGCGCCCCAAGCCTCGTAGAGCACTTGTTCGAACTGCTGGCGAATAAGCGCGATAAGGCCGTCCCAGCGCGACACGATGACTTGCAGTTGCGCGTGCATGTCGATGCTCCTCGCGCTTCGTCTCAGCCGCCGTACATCCGTCGATAGTGCTCTGAGTAGTGGACGTACAACTCGTGGTACTTGGTCGCCTCCTGCTGCATGCTCTTGCTCCAGTCTTCGGGATCGAGGGGATCGCCGTCCTCGTTAATCACCGGCTCGAGGTTGAGCTCGTCCGCTCGCATGATGTGAGCACGCACCTGTTCGAGTTTGAAAAAAAATTTCTCGCAAGAGAGACCATGCCAACCGTCGGGCATGGGGTACGTGTCACCATCGTGCTGGAAGTTCGTCATCACACCCTCACCAGTTCGGGCAAATGCTTGGGATCCTCCCAATGACATGGCAGCGCTCGTGCCAGCCGCAGAGCGCGGGAATAACCTCCGTGATTTCCAGACGCACACGCTCCCACTTCGCCGTGGGGCGCGACGACTTGGGCGACGGGGGTTGCCCATCTTGGGGCCGGCCCGCCCAAGCCACATCGCCCACCACGCTACCGGCCACGCAACTGGCCATTTGGACGTGCGTCCGCCCGGTTGCTTCAGACGCGCGGCTACGCGCTCACTGCCATGCGATGATGATCGAAGATGGCGCTTTCACAGCCAGTCTCCCTTGGTCTACTGCTTTTCTTCACCTACCAGCTTCCGGCATGCACCCGTGGCAATCCCATATTTGAGCTCGACGACACGAGTGGCGGCAGCGCGGCTAACTCGGATGGCTTCGCATCCACCTCGACGGCAACGCTGAGCGCCACCGCGACGTCCTCGCCCGAGAGCGATGCCGGCTCGGGTGTGAGCCTCGACGGAACGTCGGCAGGGATCGCTTCGTGCGGCGACCGTACGATCGATACGGGCGAGGAGTGCGACGATGGCGTAGACAACGGAGCCGATGGAATCGGCTGTACCGTCGATTGCCGGCGGGACTATTGCGGTAACGGGCAGCGCGGCCCGGCCGAGGGCTGCGACGACGGCAATCAGCTCGATGGCGACGGCTGCACCAACGCGTGCGCGCTAGCCAGTTGCGGCGATAAGCACGTTGATCCAGGGGAAAAGTGCGACGACGGCAACCGCATCAACACGGACAACTGCCTCAACACTTGCGTGCACGCCAAGTGCGGCGACGGTTTTGTGCTCGATAACACAGAACAGTGTGATGATGGCGACGACGTTGATACCAACGAGTGCACGAATGGATGCCACTTTGCTGCCTGCGGGGACCTGATTCTCTCCGATGGTGAGGAGTGCGACGAGACGGCGGACAGCGTGCCCAGCTGCGGCGAACTCGGGTACGGAAATGGCGAGACGAGTTGCTCGGAGAACTGCGAGCTCGTCACGGCATGCTGCGGCGACCTGAAAGTTAACCCGTCGACGGGCGAACAGTGCGACGAGCCGAGGGAAACCCCCTACGCGTGCGCCGACATCGGACTCGTGGGCGGCGGAACCGTGTTTTGCGAGGCGTGCGAGTGGGTCGCTGACCCGGCCGGCGGCGACTCCTGCTGCATCGAGACCGGACACGCGTGCAGCGGATCATCCGCTTTCCCATGCTGCGTGGGCGGCTGCGACGAGGGCATCTGCATACAGGGCTGACGCTGCGAACCCAGGCCCTTGCTGTCAGCTACTTGCACCACCGGCGTCCGGGATGCGCCGGCTTGGCCCAGACGGCACGCCGATCGAGAAACTCGACCACAGCGCGATCCATGGGCCCCGCCTTGGCGCGCGCTTCTTCAACGCTGGTGAGCTTGGGCCTCGGCTTGGTCCGCTTGGGTGGCGCCACCGGTTTTACACCCGCCGCCGCCAGAAGCTTGCGTTGCCACGGATAGATCGGCGCCACATCATTGCAGCCCTTGGCGATGTCTTGCGCGCTGCAAAACACACGAATATGCATGTGATCGTCGTGGGGGAATCGCGGCTGGCACGTAACGTCGCCAAACCGAGCAAGAATCGCAGTCGACGCGCCGTGTTCTTTTCCGTAGCTCAGTAGCAGAGCTCGTATGTGCTCGACGACGTAGATTTGCTGGATCTGCACGGTCTCGTCGCCGAGCAGCGCCTCAACAAACGCCCAGGTGCGCGGCACGTCGATGTGCAGCGGAACATCATCGCTGGGATCGGCCAGGTCGTTGTAGTCCGTCCCCTCGCCCTTGGGATCCAGGGGCACCGCGATCCCTTCAGCAGGTTGGTCGTGCGCGTCGAGTAGGTAGAACATCACATCGGCGTCGCGGCCGGCCCGGTGAGAGCCGTGGCCAGCGATAACGCCCCCCTCGGGCATGCTGATATCGCCGAACGTCAGCGTCGACCCGGGTAGCTTGTCATGCACCGCCGAGGCGGCGCGCACGAGCGCAGCGACGAGCTCGACTGTGCCATGGCGACGCTCGACCTTCTTTCGCGGTGTAAAGCGATACCCGGGTCCGGTGAGCGGTAGCGGTACGCCGCCCTCGAGGCTTCCTTCGTTGGGGCTGCCGATCGACGTCGAGTACGACCCATCGAGGGTGAGCGGATCTGGCCCGCCACCTGGAACGGGCGGGGGCGCAGGTGGCTCGGCGGGCGGGGGTGGCTCATTCGCCGACGGCGTCACGTCGCTCGGCGCCACCGACTCGGCGGCGGCCGGAGGCTGGCCTGGCTCGCGGCCACGATCGCACGCCAGAAATGGAATCAACGCCAAGGCGAGTCGAGCGATCCGCATCGATCTAAGGCTGCGGCGTGCGCTCGGTGCTTGCAAGTTTCCGGATGGCCGCCCCGGTGAAATCGTGCTCCCTGGAGGCGGCCGGATCAACCCTGCGAGTCAACCACGAATTCCATGCCGGTCGCCGGCAGCCGCGCCAGGAACGACTCGCCCAGCGCCGACGCCGGTGTGAGCACGCCGCCGGCGTGAGGCAGCCGTTCCCGATCCTCGACGAGGGTGAGGGCCGCCTCGGCGATCATCTTCGCCGTGTGATCGTAGCCAGGATCGTGACCCGATACGCGCGTGCGAATGACCCGCCCACCACCACGACCGACAAACGTGACGGCGAAACGGTTGCGCGCGCGCTCTTCGGGAGGTGGCCCCTCGCCCGGCTTGCGCATCTTCAACAGCAGGTCGCGGCCGAACTTCAGTTGGGCCACCCCTGCGATGGCGACAACCCCCGTGACGAGCTTGACCAGCTGGGCGAGCGACTTCGTTTGCAAGTAGTGGTGGTAGGTGAACGCCGGCCCAAACGTCGGGCAGAATTTGGCGCTCCGCCGCACAACCGCGGGATCAATCGACGGAAACGGCACCACCCAGCGCCCAACACTGCGCTCGAAGTGGATGCGCGGCCCCTTGCGGCCCGCGCCTCGAGACGAGCCTTGCGTGCGTGCGGCCATCGCCTTTCTGATGCCGCCGAGCGCCCCAATCGCCGAGCTCCATGTGCCACCCGAAATCGAACCGCGCATGTAGACGAACCCATCGATCTCCACCGGCCCCTTCGCCGCCAACTCGCGCGCAGTAAAGTAGGCCCCCAGATCGTGGGGGACGCTATCAAACCCGCAGCAGGGCACGATCAGCACACCCCGTGCCACTGCGAGCTCGTGGAACTCGGCAATCGTTCGGTGCCAGAACGCTGGTTCACCGGTGAGATCGACGTAGTCGCAGCCGTGCTCGACGCACGCGCGCACGAGCGGAAGCCCATGGCGAGCGTAGGGCCCTACGGTTGTTAGCACCACCCGCGTGGAGCTGGCCATGTCAGCCAGCGAGGTGGCATCGTCGGAACTCGCACGTACGAGCGGCAAGTCCGCGAGCCGGCGATCTTCTCCAGCGATCGTGTCGCGAACCCCGGCAAGTTTTCCGAGGTCGCGCCCCGCCAAGGCCCACCGAACGTCCGAGCCTTGCAACCGCTGGGCGAGATAACGGGCGACAAGCGCACCGGTGAATCCAGTCGCGCCAAACAGTACGAGATCGAGGGGCCGCTGCGCCATTGGTAGACCCTACCTTCCTTCTTCCTGGTTGAGAATTCCGGTAGGGC
>CADEGN010000356.1:5415-7073 GCA_902826865.1 uncultured Myxococcales bacterium | reverse complement strand
TCTACGAGCGCCTCAGCCATGCCCAGCTCGGCACCCTGCTCGTCGCGTCGATCGGCAAGGAACTCGTGGTGCCCAGCGAAATCCAACGCCGAGCCGAAGCGCTCGCGGTGGTCTGGCCACCCATCGTTGGCGACGCCCAGCGCTGGGTCAGCAAGGCGCTCGCGGACGGAGGCGTTCGTCTGGCACGCGGCCGACTGCAACCCGAGCCCAAAGCGGTGCTGGCAGCTGTGACACTTGGCCTGACGATCGCCGACGAGTGCGCCCTTACCCGCGCGCACGGCCGTGCCGCCGGGCGCCCACGCACTCCGCCCGCGCGCACGCACCGTGCGATCACCTCGGCCGCGGCACGAACGAATCCGCCGGCGACCCGGGCCGCCACCGCGGGCGCGCTGCCACATCAAGATCCGGCCCGCGAGCCGGTCACGACGGTACTGCCTGCGCCGCCGGCGTGGGAACCCGCGCCGCGCCAGTTCGCGCCGCTGGCCGTGGCCGACCTGGTGGCGCGCGTGGGCGCGCCGCGAGACACCATCGCGAACGTCCACCACACCTTGGCTGCCCACGCCCTCGCCTCGGCCGGATCGTTCGACGAGCTGTTGTCGTTGACGGCGCTCGTCGGCGTGACCTCGCACCGCTATCAGGTTGAAACCGTCCGACGTGTGCTGCGGGCCCTGGGTGGGCGGGCCCTGCTCGCCGACGAGGTCGGACTCGGCAAGACCATCGAGGCGATCATCGCCTTGCGCGAGTACCAGCTTCGCGGCATGGCCCAGCGGATCCTCGTGCTCACGCCTGCCGCTCTCGTGCGCCACTGGGTGGGCGAGCTCGCGGCGAAGGCGGGCATCGAGGCGTCGAGCACCGACGATGGACGCGTGCGCAGTGACCCCGAGGGTTTCTGGGCCAGCGACGGCATCGTGGTCGCATCGCTGGGCACGGCGCGCACGGCTCGGCACGCGCCACTGGTCGCCGCCCAACCCTGGGACCTCGTGATCGTCGACGAGGCGCACCACATCAAGCGACGGACGAGCCTCGGCTGGAAGCTCGTCGATGGCCTCCGCAGCCGCTTCTTGCTCCTGCTCACGGCCACGCCGATCGAAAGCGACCTCGACGAGATCTACGCGCTCGTCACACTGTTGCGCCCCGGGCATTTCGCAACCATCACCGCGTTTCGTTCACAGTTCGTCGATGCCAAGAACCCGACCTCCCCGCGTAACCGCGAGCAACTGCGCGCGCTGCTCGGTCAGGTGATGATTCGCACCACGCGGGCCGGCTGCGGCCTCGGCCTCCCGCCGCGGTTCGTCACGACCTACACCGTCGAGCCACTCCCAGCCGAGCGCGCCATGTACGACGCGGTGCTCGAACGCGTTCGCCAAGCCGCCGATGCGACGCAAAGGCGGCTGGCCAACGTACTGCTGCTTGAGGCGGGCTCGTCCCCGGCCGCGGTGATCGCGACGCTCGAGCGCGCCTGCGAATCCACGCGTGCACGCACGAGTGGACCCAATGCCACATCGTGGCTGGACGCCTTGTTGCATGGGGCTCGCGGGGTGACCGACACGCGCAAGCGAGCCGCGCTGCTCGAGATCCTCGCCATGCATCCGGGCGAACAGGTGCTCGTGTTCACCCGCTATCGCAGCACCGCACGCGACCTCGAGCAAGCCCGCGCG
>CADEGN010000356.1:0-5405 GCA_902826865.1 uncultured Myxococcales bacterium | reverse complement strand
AGGCCAGAACCTGCAGTTTTGCCATGTCCTCGTGAACTTCGACTTGCCGTGGAACCCCATGCTCGTCGAGCAGCGGATCGGGCGCTTGCATCGCATGGGCCAGACGTCGGAGGTTCGCGTCTACAACTTGAGCACGCGCGGGACCATCGACGACCGTTTGCTCGACGTGCTCGATCGCCGGCTGCACCTGTTCGAGCTGGTCGTCGGCGAAATGGACATGGTGTTGGGCAACCTCGCCGACGAACGCGACCTCGAGGAACGTGTGCTGGCGTTGGCCGCCAGCGCGGCCGGCGAGGCCGATCTCGAGCGTGGCTTCGCCGCCCTCGCCGACGAGCTGCGCGCCGCTCGATCGGGTTATGAGCAGAGCAAGGCGCTCGACGACGCCTTGTTCGGGGAGGACTTCGAGTCGTGATCCCCGATCCCTTGGAGTTCGTGGGCCGAGCGCTGGTCGCCCGCGGCGCCCTGGTCGAGGCCCCCATGCCCGATGGACTCGAGGCCATCTTGCCCGACGATCTCGCGCGCGACGAGGGCATCGGCGACGCGGTGGTGTTGGTCGCCCGTGCCGACCCGACGCGCCCCGGCGCCATCGCCTGCGGGATCGGCACCGCCATGCTCGAACGTCACGTCGCGCGCGCGCGCGAGCAATGTCCGCGCGGCGACCTCCGCGTGCGCGGGGGCGTCCGCGCCGGGCATGCGCGCTCGTTGGCCGAGCGCTTCGTGGTGCGCAACGGCAAGGTGGAGATCCGCGACGTCGGCCCGAGCTCCGGCATCTACGCGCTCGCGACGGTCGCGTGGACCGTAGAAGCCGATGACCGGTTCGAGGGCTTGGTCGATCTCGCCTTCGATCCGGTGAGCGGCGCCCTCGTCGACCCTCAGTTCGTGTCGTTCGTGGCGGACATGGGCGAGCCCGACATTCCGGTGGCCCTGTCGCCTGGCCTCGTGGAGGCAGCGGCCGGGATGATTGCACGGCGGATCCCCGCGCGGCTCGACGCGGTCATCGCCCCCATCGCCGCGCAGATCGAGCGGCGAGCCGCGCGCGACCACGCGCGCATCGTTGGCTACTACGAGGCGCTTGCGGTCGAAGCTGCGGGGGCCCGCCGGCGACTCGAGGCCGCGGCCCTCGCCGCTCGCATCGCTCAGTTCGCCCGCGAGCGCGACGGCAAGCTCGCCGAGCTGGGCGGTCGCTACACCTTGCGCATCGCGGCCCGCCTCGCGACCATGCGGTGGGTGGATACCGATCGCGCGCGTGTGGCCGTCCGCATGGTGCGTCGCAAATCCCATCGCGATCTCGACCTGCACCTGCCGCCGGGTGCCCATCAGCTCGATCGACTGACCTGCGAGGGTTGTGATTGTTCGACCGCCGCACCCGCGCTTTGCGACGAGCACCTGCACGTGTTGTGTGAGGCCTGTGCACCCGTCGCACAGGGACGTCTGCGCTGCCCCGCCTGTGGGGCGCTGGGGTAGTCCCGTGGCCCACGGCCCGCCCCCGCGCTCGCGCGGATCGAACTCGGCCGTGGTGCCCGAGCGGCTTGCGGGCATCGTCGACCGCGTCACGTTTCAGTGTCCGCGCACGGGCTGGACGGTGCTCAAGGTTGCGCCCTTTGGTGAACCCCACAACCGGGTCACCGTCACGCTGCATCACGTGTGCGTGTTTGCCGGCGCGACCATGGAGTTCGTCGGCAACTGGACCAACCATCCTCGACACGGGCGGCAGTTTGCCGGCACCGAGGCATTCGAGCGCAAGCCCGCCTCGGCGGCCGCGCTCGAACGCTACCTGGGCTCGGGGTTGATCCGAGGCGTCGGGCCCGCGATCGCCCGCAAGATCGTCCGCCATTTCGGAGACGACACCCTTCGCGTGTTCGAAGAAGAAATCGACCAGCTCACCCAGGTCCGCGGGATCGCCGAGCGCAAGCTCGGCGCCATTCGTTCCTCGTGGAGCGAGCACCGCGCGATCCGGGACGTCATGCTGTTCTTGCAGCAACACGGTGTCAGCACCCTGTTCGCCGTGAAGATCTACAAGGCCTATGGCGACGCCGCCATCGCACGCGTGGGTCGTGACCCCTACTGTCTCGCCCGCGACATCTACGGGATCGGGTTCTTCAGCGCCGACCGCGTCGCGCGGGCGCTCGGCTTCGTCGCCGACGACCCGCGCCGGCTCGACGCCGGCATTCGCCACGTGCTATCCGCGAGCCGCGAGGCGGGGCATTGCTACCTGCGGCGCGAGCAGGTGATCGAGCAGTGTGTCGAGCTGTTGGCGCCCGACGGCGGTGACGCGCACGGTTCGCTCCGCGACGGCGGTTCGCTCCGCGACGGCGGTTCGCTCCGCGACGGCGGTTCGCCCCGCGACGGCGGTTCGCCCCGCGACGGCGGTTCGCTCCGCGACGGCGGTTCGCTGGGCTCGCTCGACTCGCTCGCGCTGCGTCTCGGCGAGCTCCTCGACCGGCTCGTTCGCGGCGGCGAGGTGATGTTCCGCGAGCTGCGAGACGCCGCACAGGTCATGGCGCAGCCGCCCGAGTCGAGTCCACCGCCGCGCTCCGAGGCAACGCCGAAGCTCGCCACCGATGCGCCTGCCGAGACCCACCCGATCGACGTGGTCATTGCTGGCGCGGCGACGATCTCCGCCTACTACGCGCCCTCGTTGTACCGGGCCGAAGCCGCCGTGGCCAGCATGGTCGCCCGGCGCATCGGGCGACGCGACGATGTCGATCCTATCCGCGTCGAGCGCTGGCTCGATGCGCATCAGCGTCGGGCCGAGATTGCGCTCAGCGAGGAGCAGCGCCGGGCGGTGACCGGGCTCGTGCACGAGCGGTTCGCCGTGCTCACCGGCGGCCCGGGTTGCGGCAAGACGACCACCTTGCGCACGCTCGCTCGTCTGCTCGAGGCCATGGGACGCAGGGTTGTCCTGGCCGCGCCGACCGGCCGCGCCGCCCAACGCATGGGCGAGGTCGTGGGTGTCGAGGCCAAGACCGCGCACCGCTTGCTCGAGTGGGATCCCGTGCGCGGCACGTTTCGTCACGACGCCGATCGACCCCTTGCCCTCGATGTGTTGGTGGTCGACGAGTCGTCGATGCTCGACATCGTGGTCACGGCTGCGCTGCTCGCCGCAGTTCCTCCACTGGCACAGGTCGTGCTCATCGGCGATCCGCACCAGCTGCCTTCGGTGGGTCCGGGAGCGGTGCTGGCGGATCTATTGGACGCGCCGAGTGTCCCCCGATTTCGCCTCACCCAGGTGTTTCGCCAGGCGGCCGCGTCGGCGATCATCTCCCACGCCCATGCGATCGATCGCGGCGAGGTGCCCAACCCGCCCTCGCCACTCGCCGATCCCGATGTCTGGCGCAGGGGCGTCGACTGCTTGTTCATCGACGCCGAAGAGGCGACAGCCGCGGAGCTCGCGTTCATCCGCCGCGCCAAGCGGCTCGTGAGGGAGACGGCCGAGACCGGCCGTCCAACCCAGGTGGTGAGTGATGCGGGGGTGCTTGGCATGCTCAAGGCCGGGTCCGCGGCCGGATCCGGGGCCGGGTCCGGGGCGGGTTCCGACGCCCGATCGGACGCTAGATCCGACGCTCGCGGGGGTGGATCCGACGCTGGCGGCGCTGGGCCTGGGCCGGTGACGTTCGTCGCGAGCCAGGACATCGGCGAGGTCGGCGAGCGGGAGCTGTTCGTCCCGAAGCGATTTCTCCACGTGGATCTCGACGATTTGGCGCGTTCGCAGCGTGGTGTCGAGGAGATCCGCGCCGTGCTGCGGCGGCTGCATCCACACTCCGTGCTTCACCATGGCCTGTCGCTGACCGATGCAATCGTCCGGCTCGCCACGAACACCATCGCCCGCCACCTCGGGCCCGACGTCGAGATTCAGGTCCTGACCCCGATGAATCGCGGCACCGTGGGCGCCGACGCACTCAACGGCGCCCTCCAGGCTGCCCTCAATCCCGCTCGTGACGATCGCAGCGAGCTCCGCTTGGGCCAACGGGTCCTGCGCGTGGGTGACCGCGTAATCCAGCGGCGCAACGACTACGACCTCGGTGTTTTCAACGGAGACATCGGCCGCATCGTCGCGGTCGACCCGCTCGAGTCGACGGTGGAAGTCGCCTATGCCACGGGGGGTGGTGCGGCGGGCGTGGGCGCGGGCGCGGGCGCGGGCGTGGGCGCGGGCGCGGGCGTGGGCGTCGGCGCGGGAGATCTCACGGGAGACTTCAAAGGTGTTCGCGAGACGACCGCGAGGGCCACTGGATCATCTCGCTTCGAGCGGCAGGTTCGCTATCCGCGAGAGGCCTTGGGCGATCTTGGCTTGGCGTACGCGATTACGGTGCACAAGTCCCAGGGTAGCGAGTTCCCGGTGGTGATCATTCCGATCTGCACGCAACACCACACCATGTTGTTTCGCGATCTCGTCTACACCGCCCTGACACGCGCGCGTCGGCTCGCGGTCTTCGTCGGTAGCCGGATCGCGTTGCGGCGGGCGATCGGCAACGTGGATCCACGCCTGCGCCAGACGGCCCTGGCCGAGCTGCTCGGACGCCCGACCGACGAGGCGTGAACGCGGTGCGTGATGGGAGTCGGCGCGGGTTCGACCGGGGTTCGACCGGGGTTCGGCCCGGGATCCGCAGAGCCATGGACAGCCCGACCCCTTCCCATGGACGCCCGTTTCCTCCCATGGACGACCCGACCCATGGAACGCCCGTTTCCTCGCGATGGACGACCCGAATGGCGCGACCCCCCGGCGCGACGCGCGGTTTCTTGGAGCGATCCGCCTGATGCCCCGCCGAAGCGCAGACGCGCAGACGTCGAACGATAACGCCTCGACCGTGGCTTCACCGACCCAGCAATCCGCAACTGCGCGAGTGAACGACTCGCCCAGGCGTGGTCGCCGGTCGTCGCCCGTCGTCGCAGCCGATACAGCTTCCACTTCAGCACTTCAGCACGTGCAGTGATCGGACATGTCCGTCGGCGCGGTGACCCGCGCGTACAGGTTTCGACGGACGATATACCCAGGTAGCTTGCGCGTCATGGCGCGCGACGTACGGCCACCACTTGAGGGTGCTCCCGCACGAACCCAATCGGAGGGGACGGCGGCCGCTTCGGACTGTGAAAATCCGAACTCGGACGCTCTCGTGACCGGACATAGGTCCGGCGGTGCTGGACCGCGATTGCACAGCCAAGGCCTCTTCCTGCTTGACCTCGTGACCAACGAAGTCCGCGTCCGCGCGATCGGCACGCTGCTGGTGCGACACCACTGCCCGGACTCCGCGCCGCAGAACGTCGTCATCGACCCCGACACCGGCTCGATCCTGTAGGCGATCACCGGTCTTCCCGCCTGGGCCGACCTCTGCCCCGACGACACGCGAGCACTGTGGACCAAGCCCGTCCCCGGCCAGCGAGACGCCGATCTCGTGACCTACGATCTC
>CADEGN010000355.1 GCA_902826865.1 uncultured Myxococcales bacterium | reverse complement strand
CTCGGGGAATGCCAGCCCGCGATCTCACCCTCAACCGCCCCGGTGAACAGTTACGCGACGACGAGTCCGGCGTGCTTGACGTCGCATCTGGCGCGCTCGCGGTCGATGTCGTGGAGGTGCCGGAGCTGCCACCCTCCGAGGTTCCGCTCTCATTGGTGCCGATCTGGGCGGCGCAGGCTGTGAGCACGGTGGCCGCGAGGGTTAGGTTCCGGTGCATGTGATCTGCTCCACCCGTCAGACGACACCAAGCGCAGCGATCGGCTCACCGATCGGCAGAAACGGTCGGGTCACATGTCTTCGTGGCAAGGCCGCGCGGGGAGGTTGCGATACATCCTCCAGCACCGCTGCCGAGTCGCCGGCGAGCGCAGACGACGATGGGAGCGATCGCCACCGGCGACGGAACCCACGACGATGATGGCGACGCCACCGCGGGTGTGGGCACGGCGGCCGGCAGGCCGTGTTCACCCTGCCCGAGCTGTTCATTGTGGAGTCCGACCTGCCGCTTCTGATCCCGGAAGTTCCCGTCGGCTCTGGACGGGAAGTCAACGTCACTCGCGGCAGCGGCGGCGCGATCACAGGTACGGGGCCGCGTTCGAGCGGCGCGCTGCAGCGATGCAGGCACCCATGCCGGCCGAGCGGACGCTGTTGCGTCAGCGCTTCCTCGACGGATTGAGCATCGACGAGCCCGCGCCGATCCACTGACTGCATTGCGCGACCGTGGCCCGCCGGCTGGTGCACGCGCGGCCAGGCCCCCTTCAGGGATCGTACGGGTACAGGCACAACCCCTGCACGCACCACAGGCTTTCATGTGGGCAGTCGGTATTCTGGTCGCAGGCCACAGCGCAGCCCCACGGCGGGAAGTGGCAGGCCGAATCGGGGTAGCAGATTTCGCAGTCAGGGCAGTCGCTATCGAATTCGCAGTCCATAGAGCTGCCAGGGTCGGCGAGACCACACCCGTAAATGGCGTCACCACCCCCTTCCGGCTGGGGACACGAACCTCCAGCGCCGCAGAGCGGTGCGCAGATGGCCCAGCCATCAAGGGCCGCCAGCGCGGTGCCGTCGGGGCAGATCCCACCGGCATCTGGAAAGGGGTAGTTGGAGTCGGAATCGCAAGAGCCCTCGTAGCAGTATGAGCTAGCCAAGCAGGAGTAGCCGCACCCGCCGCAGTTGTCATCGTCGGTCGTGAGGTTCACGCAAGACTCTCCGCAGGCCTCCTGCCCGGCTGGACACGAGCATTCACCCGACTGACAGCTCGCGCCGGTAGGGCAGTGCGTTCCGCACTGACCACAGTTGTCCTCGTCCGTGCCGGGGTCGACGCACACCCCGTCGCAGGTCTCGCCGTCACAGATACAGGCTCCGCCCTGGCACGTCGCGTTGGGCACACACGCGTTGCCGCATGCACCGCAGTTGTCGGGATCGGAGCCCAACAACACGCAGGTGTCGTCGCACGACGTATGCCCGTTGTCGCAAGCGCAGCTCCCGTCGCTGCACACCGCAGCGCCACCGAGATCGTCCGAGCATCTCATCCCGACCCTCGGCTCGTCGTCCACGATCCCGTTGCAGTCGTCGTCGCGACCGTTGCAGATCTCCGTGGCGGCCTCGCACTCGCACACGTCGTTCTCCTGACCGACGACTGCTGCGCAGGTCCAGCCGGCCACGCCGCGGAGGCGGTCGTTGTTCTCGTCACGGCGCACAGCAGGATCACCGCCGCGGTCGAAGCGATGAAACTCGGGGCTGTCGACTTCGTCGAGAAGCCCTGGCAAAACGAAAAGCTCCTCGCGACGCTCCAGGCGGCCGCAGCCCTTCGCCGCAGCCGCATCGAAGCGGCACAGTTGCGCAAGAAGAACCGTGAACTCTCCGCCGAAACTGCCCGGCCACGCGACGTGACGATCGGTGCCTCGCCGGCGATGTTGCGCGTGCTGGAGGTGATCGCGAAGGCGGCTCCGACCGACGCCAACGTGCTCATCACCGGAGAAAACGGCACGGGTAAGGAGTTGGCAGCGCGAGAGATTCACCGGCAATCGCAGCGATCCGACGCAGCGTTTGTCTCCGTCGACCTCGGCGCGCTATCAGAGTCACTTGCCCCGAGCGATCTCTTTGGCCACAAGAAGGGCGCGTTCACGGGCGCGAACGAAGACCGCATCGGCCGTTTCGCATCCGCCGGCGGCGGCACGCTTTTTCTCGACGAGATCGGCAACATTCCCCGGGAGTTCCAGGCCAAGCTGTTGACCGCGCTCGAGCGCCGCGAGGTCGTTCCGCTGGGATCCAATACACCGATCCCGATCGACGTTCGCGTCATTTCGGCCACCAATCTTCCGGCCGAGAAACTCCACGACGAGGCGGTGTTTCGGCAGGATCTACTCTATCGCCTCAATACAATCGAGCTCGCTTTGCCACCCCTGCGCGAGCGCGCGGGCGACATTGGCCTCATCGTGGAGCACTTCAGCGCGGATATGTAGTCAGCCATGCCCGGGCCCACCAGACCTTCGAGCCTGCGCCGTGCGCTGTCGTTCATCGCGACGATCGTCTTTATGGCCGCCGTGACCATCGCGTTTCGCCGACTCACTGCAGCGGGAGAGGGCGAGAAGTGCGGCGGCGCCACGGGCTGCGCCACCGGCCTCGTGTGCGTCCAGCTCAGCGTGCCCAACGTCGTCGAGAATCGGCGATGCCGTCAGACGTGCACGTCGGACGCGGGCCGCGGCGCCGGCCGAGGCTGCGTTCGCATCGGTGGCACCACGACGTCGGCGTGCCTCGAGCCCAGCGATCTCCGCTGAGCCAGGCGACGCGTCGTTGTCTCGTCCCGTTCGCAGCTCGGCCCCACTGCGGCCGGCCTCGCGGACGAACGCCTACGACACGATTTGCGCGATCTCAGATTCCCCGAGCTCTGCTTCCACGCGCCCTGGGTCCTCGGAGTTGTACATCACAAGGTTTATCAAGTGTTCAAAGCTGTCCACGTTGATGGCTGTGAGCTGCACAGCGATGCCTTCGTCGACGGCGCGTAGCACAACGGCCGTGCCATTGATCCGGATCGGAGGTTCGGCTCCCTCGAGAACGATGCTCACACCGCATTCGTCGGCGACATTCGGTTTCGTTTCGCACAGAACAAAGAAGCCACGGACGCTGACGTCGCGCAGCGTCCCTTCAATGACGGCTCCGCTCGGAGCAGTGATCTCTACCCAAAGGCGACCCTCGAACGGCTAAACCGGCGCTTGTTCTCCACCCAAGGGTGTATTGCTGGGCAAGCGCGCTCCGGCCAGTCTTGTCCCTACGATCGTCCGCCTGAAATGGTCCGCTCTTGTTCGTCGAAAGGCCGATGCCGGCCGGGCGGGCGGCCGCGCCCTCCGCGGAACTGGTGCCCGGCTGATCACCCGGGCGGTTGGCACACCGCGCCACCCTCGATCTGCGAGTTGGTGCGGAAGGTGTTGAGGAGCGTCCACGACGGGGTCTCCATCTGCGGGATTGTCCCGTCCTCGCGCACGTTGCTCACGTGGTACGTGTGCTGATTCCAGATCCGACGGGCCTGGATCCAGCGCTCGTCGACGTCGCGGATCGCGACCACGGCGGGGGACCCGGCTTCCGGCGCGAAATTTGAGACGACCAGGATTTCGGCGGCGCCGTCGTTGTCGATGTCGGCCACGACCGGATACTCGAGCCCGGTGCCGCTCCAACGCGGCGTCGTGAACAGCGGCGCGCCGGCGCCATCGAACACGAACATCTGCGTTTCGTCGGCGTACATGGCTTCAGCGATCCCGTTGCCGTCGAAGTCGAACGCCGTGCCGCCCGCAGAGCCGCTAGAGTCCTCGACCGTCGCCTGCCACAGGATCGTTGGCCCGTCGTCGGCGATCTCGTACACGGCATAGTTGTTGGCCGAACCGGTTGCGAACTCCGGCCCTCCGTCGCCGTCGAAGTCGTGCACGGTGCCGGGCTTGAGCCAGACGGTCTCCGGATCCGCAGGGTCACCCGTGGGACGCTGGTCTTGCCACACGATCGTGCCGTCCGCGGCGAGCATGCTGATGCCCGAGGGATTCATCACGATGATCTCGGGCGCAGAATCCCCGACGAAGTTCGCGACGTGGGGAAACCCGGGGAGCAGTGCCGTGGTGTAATAGGTGCTTCCGTCGACGAAGTAGGCGTTGCGGCCATGGATGACCTCGAGTGCGCCGTCGCCGTCGAGGTCAGCCGCCGTGGGTAAGGAGCCGACGCCGACAAGCGCGGCCTCGGGGTGACTCCACAGCAGGGTTCCTTGGTCGTCGTACACGCCGTCGCCGGCCAGGATCTCCACGTCACCGTCGTTGTCGAGGTCGGCAAGGGCGATGCCAGTGAACCCAACCTCCCCCGCCGGACTTGTGCTCGTCCACGCGGGGCCCGAGCCATCGTGCTCAAACGCGACGAGGTTCCCGGGCAGGCCGTTGAGTGTGCTCCCTGTGACGGTGATGATTTCTACCAAGCCGTCGCCGTCGATGTCCCCCACGGCAGGTGTCACCGTGAGATCGACGTCGACAGGGATTGTGAAGTGTCGCTCGCCGTCGTCTCCCGAGAGCGCGACGATGCGGGAGCCGGAGGTCGACGTGTCGAACGCGACGATCACCACGTCCGGCACATCGCAGAGGTCGATCTCGCCATCGGCGTTGTCGTCGGTGAGGTTGACCACAAGGGGTGTGGTGACGACCTGGTTTAGCTCGCCGTCGCCGAGCCACGCCCACTGGACGTCGGGCTCGAAGCTGTCGGGAGGCGACTGCTGCTGGCAGGGCGAGACCCCGTCCATGGGATCGACGGCCTTGCAGTCCACCACGTTCCCGCCGCTGGAGCCGTCGAGCGAACCCACGTCGTAGATCACACCCGGGCCGCCGCTTGAGTCGCCACTCTCAGTCGCCGCGCTGGTCGCAGAGCCGGCGCCGGTGCTGACCAGTCCCGTCGATGCACCGACATCGGCACCGCTGCTCGCGTGCGTGCTGGTGCCGTCGCCGCCGCTCGCGGTCGCGTCATCGCTGCCTGTGCACGCGAGCATGCTGAGACTCGTGAGCAGGCACGGGCGCAGGACGGATCTCATTGGTAGCTACATGCTCGAGCAGGCATTCCCCTTCACGAGGAACGCGAAATGAGCGTTTCCGGCCTGGCAGCCCAACTGACGCCATTTCATTGGGCCCTTCGCAGGCTGCGTGCTGGTCGGATTCGCGACACGTCTCACCCTGGCGATCTCGGCGTCACGCTCGACGACGTCGGGGCGCCGCAAAAAGCGGCGACCCAGTCGAGGGGGGCTAGCGTCCGCGCGCGGACGCGGCGATGCTCGTCACATGCGCGCAAAGGGCTGGCTCTCCCTCGGTGGATGTCTCGTGATGATGGCGTGTCCAAGCAACGGTGGTGACGACGGTAACGTCACGACGATGCAGGGGACGCAAACGACGGGTGGCGACGACACGAGTACCGGTGACCCGGGCACCAGTACCGAGCCGCCCGGCACGAGCACCGGGGTCGCGGAAAGCAGCACGGGTCAAGGCGACAGTTCGACTGGCGAGGCGTGCCCGCCCGACGCGGAGTGCACCGTTGCAGGTGAGATGTGCGCCAACGGGGGCACGTGCGTTGCGTGCTCCTGCTTCGGTGGAAACCTCTGCGATCCGATCATACCCGGCGAGTGGAACTCATGCCATGACGAGCAGGGTCAAACCGACAACACGCTATGTAACTGGATGGGAACCGGCGGCGCTACCGGTTTTATCGGCTGTTTGAACTCAGCGATGATGGATGGCAGCAACGTCTGTTTCATCTCCGGCTGCGTAGACACCTGTGATTGTTTCGCGCCACCCACAACCGGCACGGCCGAGGTTATCTGCGCCGAAATCCTCGCCGACGGCGGAATGGGATGCGCACTCGACTGCAGCGGTGGCAAAACCTGCCCCGACGGGATGGTGTGCCAGAACGACACTTGCTTCTGGCCGCCTCCGGCGTAACGCGAGTCAGTCGTAGCGCACGCGGACACTCGGGTACGGCTACGGCACCAACACGATCTTGCCGCGGGCGTGGCGTGACGCGAGTCGCTGCACTGCTTCGGCCGCGCGCGCGAGGGGAAGTACCTCATCGATGTGGGGCCGGACCCGTCCCTCGCCGATCCAACCGAACAGCCGATCGATGTGCCGGCGATTGCCGTCGGGGTCCCGGCGCGTGAACGCGCCCCAAAAAACCCCGACGATTTGGCAGCTCTTGAGCAGGACCAGGTTGGCCGGGAGCCTTGGAATCTCCCCGCCGGCGAAACCCACCACCAGCAGCCGTCCACCCCAGCCGAGGCTGCGCAACGCAGCCTCGGTGTGGCTTCCGCCGACCGGATCGTAGACGACATCGATCCCTGCGGGCGCGAGATCCTTCAGTCGCGCGCGCAGGTCTTCGTGGCTGTAATCGATGCCCGCATCGGCGCCGTGCGCCCGACAAAGCGCGAGCTTGTCAGCGCTCGAGGCCGCCGCGATGACACGGGCCTCCATGCACTTGCCGAGCTCTACCGCCGCCAAGCCAACACCGCCCGCAGCACCGAGCACAAGCATGGTTTCGCCCGGCCGCAAATCTGCGCGATCGACGAGCGCGTGCATGGCAGTGCCGTGGGCCACAAGCACGGAGGCCCCGACCTCGAACGCAATCGCGTCGGGGAGCCGGTAGACCGCGGAGGCGGACACGGCGACCCGTTCAGCGAAACCACCGTAGATCATATGGGCGGCCACGCGCTCGCCGACGGCGATGCCAGTGACGCCGGCGCCGACCGATTGCACGACGCCCGCCACCTCGCCGCCTGGGCTGAACGGCAGCGAGGGGCTGACCTGATACTTGCCGGCCGTGAGCAGGACATCCGGGAAGTTCACGGCCGCGGCGCGCACGTCGATCACAACCTGCCCCGACTCCGCGACCGGGGGTTCAACCTCGTCGACGCGAAGGGCATGTGGCCCGGTGAGCTCGTGGATGCGGACGGCGCGCATGCGCGAGTCATAGCGCTCTTCGCAGGCAACGGTCCTCCGGCCGCGGAAATTCGCCGCAGGCATGGGGGGCGACGCGGGAGCGGACCGCTCGCCACCCGGTGCGCGCGTGCCCCAGGCCGGCCGCCCCATCCGATCGATGCTATAGCATTGCCGCGTGAAGTTTGCGTTGTGCGCGAGCATTCTCTTGTGGATTT
>CADEGN010000354.1 GCA_902826865.1 uncultured Myxococcales bacterium | reverse complement strand
CTCGAAACGACGGAGCCGCCATCGCGAACACCGACGCTCGAACGAAGCCGCCGACGCCGCTTTGGACCCCACCGCGGCACCTCCCGAGAGCATCCGCGGGGAGCTCGACGCGATGGACGCAAGTCCCGCCGAGGCGGATGGCGGGGGGCTACTTGTCAACGCGCCCGGCGAGCCCGGCACAGGCGAACAATCCCTCGATGCCGGCGACCGCACGATCGATGACCCAGGTGCGTCAGGCCGTCGTCGCAGGCGTCGCAGGCGTCGCAGGCGGGGCGGCGAGCGAACCGCAGGGAGCGACGCAGCCCGGTCGACGGACGCTCCGGCCCAGGCGGACGACGAAGATGGACCTGGCGAGGCAGACGACGAAGCTGCTGCGACGTCGACGTCGACCACTGCGTTGGACGCTTCAGAGGGAGCCGACGGAGGGCGGCGACGTCGTCGTCGCCGTCGTCGTGGTCGCCGCGGCGCCGGGGATGAAGCTCCGACGCCGCGTGAGCCCGCCCCTGTTGTCCTGAGCCCCGAACCGGTGGTGCCGCAGGACGCGATCGTGATCGAGATCGACGAGTCCGAGCTGCAGCTCGTCCGCGATCAGTTCGGGGAGATCGACGAGCTCGACGACTTCACACTCAAGGGTCGCCGACGCGGCGTCCTCGACACGCTGGCCGAGGAGGTGGAGCTCGAGGACCTCAGCGCACGCGACCGCGAGCCAGAGGGGTCGCTCCCTGGCTCAGCGCCGTCCAACGGCGACGCCGATGCGGAGGGAGACAGCGAGGGCGAGGGTGAGGGTGAGGGTGAGGGTGAGGGCGCCGCCGAAGACGACGCGACCGATCAGGGCGACAGTGCGAACGGCGAAGGCAGCGCGGATGACCCCAACCGCCGCCGTCGTCGTCGTCGTCGTCGCAAGAAGAAGAAGGCCGAGCCCGAGCCGCCGCCCGCCCTCATGGCGCCGCCGCACAAGGACTTCTGGGAAGTTTGGGCATCCCATTTCACCTACCGCGACTTCGAGGATCCGGAACCGACCGAACCGCCGGCGCCCGAGCCTCGGACGTCGCGGCCCAACGGCAACGCCCCTGCGCTCGTGACCGCAAGTGACGGCGACCTGATCCGCGTGCGCCTCAACCTCGGTCGTGCGCACGCGCGCAAGGCCGCAGACATCCGCGACTTGCTCGCCGATCGCACCGGCCTTGCCGGTCGAGCGGTTCGCAACCTCACGGTCGGCGAGCGCGACAGCGCGTTTCAGATCGGAGAGGGCGCCTGGGATCGGGTCGTTCGCGGGCTTCAAGGCGCGACCGTCGAGGGTGTAGTCCTCGAGGTCACCCGCATCGAGGCGGACGGGATCGGCCCCACGACAAACGAAGGGGCGGCCGAGCAGCCTGGCGTCGGAGCGCCCGAGTTCGTCGCCGACGCCGATACGGCCCAAGAACCGACCTTGTGATCGTCGATGGGGCTCGTGACGCCGGGGCTCGTGACGCCGGGGCTGATCACTGCGCCCTATCCGTCGCCCGAACAGCGCCACGCCCGGCTCACGAGCGCGGCGCTGACCTGTGGAGGTGAAGTCGTCACGATCGGGACGAGCCGCGACGGCGAGCCAATTCCCGCCGTGCGGGTGCCGTCACGGGCAGGTTCGACTGCACCGCGCGTACTTTGCTGCGCCAACATCCATGGCATCGAGTACATCGGCGTCCTGGTGGCGCTTGGGCTGCTCGAGCGCATCGATGATCAAGCCGCATCCTTGCGCGATGTGGCCGAGCTGTGGGTGGTTCCCTGCCTCAATCCCGATGGCTACCGCAAGACGTGGGCCGCGGCCGGCGACGGTTCCCTGGCCGCCTTGCGCACCAACGCGGCCGGCGTCGATCTCAACCGGAATTTCCCCCTGCCACCCGGCCAGAGTCGCCGCGACCTTCCTGGCGCCGGCGCCACGCAACCCGGGACCGCGACCTACGTTGGATCCGCCCCTTTGAGCGAGCCCGAGACGTATGAACTTGACCGCCTGTGCGCCGCGGAATGCTTCCACGCCGCCGTCGACCTCCACTCGTTCATGGGCACGCTGATCCCCGCTCGCAGCATCGCGCGCGACCAGTACGTCGCGTATCGGGAGCTCTGTCGGGCGTTCACGCTGGCGCAGCCGCACACCCGCTATCGCCGCCTTGCCAACCGCTTCATCGACACGTGGACCGGCGAGCAAGAGGACCACCTTCACCACGGCCACCGCTGCTGGGCCGTCTGCGTCGAGACATTCAGCATCTTGGCCAGCTTTCGCCAGCACTTGCGCGCGCCCACGCGTTTCTGGCGATTCAACCCCCGCAACCCCGCGCCCTGGATCGACAACGATGTGCCCGGGATCGTCGCCTACTTCCACGCGGCGCTCGCTCGCGACCGCCCGGCCGCCTTCGTCGATCCCTTGATGGCCTGAGGACCTAGCCGGCCTTCTTGTTGTGGAAGGGATCCTTCAGGTCGGGCGAAGAACTCGGCGGCTTGCGCCCGTCATCGGGCTTAGGCGGATCGGATTTGATCGGATCGGGCTTGGGCAGATCCCCGGTGGGATCGGGCTTGGTGCCGTCGGGCTTCGGCTTGTCGCCCTTTTCAGCGGGCTTACCGCCCTTGCCCGGCTTGCCGCCCTTGCCCGGCTTGATCTTCGCGGCGACGGGCAGTGGATCCGCGGCGACCGGCTCCAGCTGGGCCTTGACGCTCTTGGGCGCATCCGGAACCACGGCAACGTGCAGTTCGCCGTACCCCGGAGCGCGCAGCAACAGGCTCACGCCCTCGCTGCCGCGCGGGATCGAGATCGGAGCGCTGGTCTTGCCGAGCACCTCACCGCTTCCATCGTGCACGACCTCGGCCTCGACGCCCGCGGTGTCGATGGTAATGGCGACCGTGGCCCGGCCCGGATCGGCCACTGCAATCGCGGGGACCTCGGGCTGAGGGGCCGGCGGTATCTGCACCGGAGGCGTCGCGGCGGCGGACGGCGCGAGATCAGGCGTCGCGGGAACCGGCGCCGGTCCGTTGTACTTGACCGCCAGCGCAATGCCTCCGCTGAGCAAGGCAGCGGCAAGCCCGAGGCCGACGAACAGGCCGGTCCGCGATCGTGGGAGGGGCTCCTCGGTGGCGGTCGCCCCCGGCGCCATACTGATCGCGGTCGAGCTGCCCACGAAGCGCAGTTGCCCGGATCGCGGCTGGGCAACCTCCTCGGCGATCACCGCGACAGGCTTCGCGCCCGTGCCCACGGCTTCCATGGCGATCGCCATATCGGCCATGCTTTGGAAGCGATACTCGCGGTCCTTCTGCAGGGCCTTGAGGATGATGGCTTCGGCCTCGGCCGGGATGTTCGCGGTGGGCGCGACTGAGCTGGGCGCGGCCGGAGCCTCGAACATATGCTTGGTCAAGATCCCCATGAAGGTGTCGGCCGTGAACGGCACCCTGCCGGTGAGGAGCTCGTAAAGGATCACGCCGGCCGCGTAGACGTCGACGCGGTGATCAACGCGCTCGCCCTTTGCTTGCTCGGGCGACATGTACTCGGGCGTTCCGAAGATCATGCCTGTCCGCGTCAGGCCGCGCCCACCCTCGCCTTCGTCGCTTTGGACCTTCGCGATTCCGAAGTCGAGAACCTTGATGAAGTCTTCGTTGGCTCCGCGACGAATCCGGTAGCAGTTCTCCGGCTTCATGTCGCGGTGGATGATCCCGGCCGCGTGCGCGGCGCCCAACGCCGTGCATATCTGCAACATGATCGGTCGCACCCGCGACCACGGCAGGGCGCCCTCGCGCTTGATGGTCGCCGCGAGATCCTCGCCATTGAGGTACTCCATGGCGAAGAACACGGACCCTTGCGGCGTTGAGCCGAAGTCCGTGATCTCGACGACGTTCTCCTGCTCGATCATCGAAGCCGCGCGCGCTTCCTGCAGGAAGCGGTCGACCAGGTCGCGCTTGTGGCTGTACTCGGAAGCGAGGATCTTGATCGCAAGCCGCTTGTTGATCGTGGTGTGCTCGGCGAGATAGACGCTGCCCATCCCGCCTTCTCCCAACTTGCGGAGGATTCGATAACGCTCCGCCAAGACGGTGCCAGCGAGGTCGTGGGGACCGTGTTGGATCGGCCGACTCGACGCCCCACCCGGGACTGGGGTTGGCACGCCGGAGGCAGGGACTGGTGTGCCAGGTGACGGTGACGGCGACGCCGCGGCGGCTTGCCCAGACGCTCCGGCTTGAGGCGGTCGGCGCGGTGGGGGCGGCGGAACCGCGCGGGTACTTGAGCCCGCATCGACCCCCCCGGCCACCATGGTGGCCCCCCCCTTCGCTCGTTGGTCCTGCGGATTAGTCACGTTGAGATGACCCGGTTAAGCGTACAACTAATTCGCCTGAAAAGGATCCTTGAGGTCTCCCGGCGGTTTGGGGGATCGATCATCGATGGAGGGTCGCTGCGGAACCTTCGGCTCAGGTTCGGGTGGGGGCGGAACTACCCGCGGCTCGGGCGGGGCGTCCTTCGGGGGCTCCTCCACCGGGAGCTTCGGCTGTTTCCGCTTCGACTGCTTCGAACGTTCGACGGCTTCGGCGGGCCTAGCTTCGTGCGCGGGCGGCTCGTCGGCGATCGGCGTCACATCCGGCACCTCCGGCGCGGGCGCCGCTGGGGGCGGTGAGGGATTTAGCACCATGGGTGCAGCCGCAGTGCGATCCGCCATCGACCCGAGCGGCTCCAAGGGTTTGCGCGGGCGGGGCCGCGGTGGGGCTGCGGTGGGCTCAGGAGGTTCTGGCCGTTCGAACACCACCGAAGGCGGCTCCGCAGGATGAAGGGGGGTGCGCCACGGTTGGGCGATCGCCAGGAAGATCCCGGCGGCCCCCAGCGCAACGCCCACCCCAATCGCGATAGGGCCGACGATCGAAGCGCTCGTGGCGGCAGGTAAAGGCGTGGGCGTGGGCGTCGCCTGGCCAGGGGTCCACCCGGACGGCTCCTCCCACCCGTGGCCAGCGTCTGTCACGACGTCGGCCTCGGGCATCGCATTGGACCCGATGGTGAGGGTGGAACGCTGGACCCGATGATCCGCCGTGTCGTCGCTGGGATCCTCGCGAAGCGCACCGCCGAGGCGCGCCACGACATCCTGGGCCGATGCGGGGCGCTCATCTGGGGCTTTCTTCAGGAGGTCCTGGATGAGTCCATCGAGGGACGTCAGGGCCGCCAGTTCGGGGCGACGGTCGACCAGGTGAGGCGGCGTGCCGACGATGTGCATCTCCAGCACGCGCGCGACCTCCTTCGCATAGTAAGGGACGCGGCCGGTGAGCATCTCAAACAAGATGATCCCGAGGGCGTAGAGATCGGCGCGTGGATCGACCTCTCGCCCGAGGGCCATCTCGGGCGAAAGGTACTCGGGCGTGCCGAGCAACGCACCGGTGACCGTCAAGCGCCGCGGGCCGGCGCGAGCAATGCCGAAGTCGAGCAACTTGACCCGCAGCTCGTCGCTACCCTTGCGCGGAGAGCAGAGGAACACGTTGTCGGGCTTGAGGTCGCGGTGAACCACGCCACACGCGTGCGCCGCCTCGAGCCCCTGGGCGATCTGCAGCGCGATAGCGCAGGCCTTGGCCACGGGCATCGCTCCGCTGGTATCGATCTCGACCGCCAGCGTCGAGCCGTGGAGCAACTCCATCACGTAGTAGGCGGCGCCGTCTGGAGTCTCGCCGAAGTCCGAGATCTCGACGACGTTCGGATGCTTGAGATTCGAGGCCACCTGGGCCTCGAGCACGAAGCGACGGGCAACGTCTGGCACATCGAGGTACTCACGGCGGAGCACCTTGATGGCAAACGACTTGCCGATGAGTACGTGGGTCGCCCGGAACACGAGCCCCATCCCGCCCTCGCCGATCATCTCCTCGAGGCGATAGCGGCGATCGAGAACGGTACCGATCAAGGCGTTGGCTTCGTCGCGCACCTGCCCATCTGTGGCCGGCGCCGCGGCGCCCGGCACGGCGCGCAGCCGCGCCCCGTCCATCGGACAAAACCCCTCCGCGACGGGATAGTAACCGCCGCACTGGGGACACGACTTCATCGGAACCTAGCGTAGCAGCGCCCGGCAAAGGCCCGCAACGCGACATGCGCGCCAAAGGTCTGCCGGCGCGCCCGCCCATCGTCTGCCGGGTGCGAGCTGCCCGCCGACTCGCTGAGGCGCAACAGCTGGGTACACTCCGCGCACCTATGGATTCGACGCCCGTGAACATCGGCCGCCCCCTGTCGTTGCTCGACGTCCGCGCCGTGGCTCGCCGCCGCCGCCCGGTGGCGATCGACGCGGCCGCGCGGGAAACCGTCGCTGCCACCCGCGCACAACTCGAGGCGGAGCTCGCCGGTGGCCGCACGATCTACGGGGTCAATACCGGGTTCGGGGCGCTCTCGGACACGCCGATCGGAGCGGATAAGTCCGCCGCGCTGCAACTCAACCTCGTGCGCAGCCACGCCGCCGGGGTTGGCACCCCGCTGGCGCTGCCAGTGGTGCGAGCCATTGTCCTGCTACGCGCCCACACCCTCGCGCTCGGGGCCAGTGGAGTGCGCCCGGAGCTGCTCGACCGCCTCGTCGCACTGCTCGCCCGCGACGTGGTCCCGGTGGTCCCGTGTCAGGGCAGTGTCGGGGCGAGCGGAGATTTGGCCCCCCTTGCCCACGTCGCCCTGGTGCTGGTCGGCGAGGGCGAAGCATGGTTCCAGGGCAACCGCCATGACGGCGCCAGAGCCCTGGCGGAGGCCGGGCTCGAGCCGGTCGTGCTCGCCCCCAAGGAGGGGTTGTCGCTGATCAACGGCACGCAGGTCACGGCCGCGATCGGTGCGCTTGCGGTTGCCGATGCGGCCGAGCTGGTCGCCGCCGCAGACATCATCGGTGCCCTGTCGCTCGACGCAAGCCTCGGAACCGCGACGGCGTTCGATCCCCGGATCCATGACGGCAAACCCCATCCTGGCCAACGCCGCAGCGCAGCGGTGGTTGCGGGCCTCGTCGCCGATTCGCCGCTACGCGATTCGCATCGCGGGTGCGGGCAAGTGCAGGACGCGTACGCCCTTCGCTGCATGCCACAGGTCCACGGGGCCGCCCGGGGTGCGCTCCGCTACGTCGCGGGGACGCTCAGCATCGAGATCAACAGCATGACTGACAACCCTCTCGTCCTCGCGGCCGACTGTGGTGGGTTCGAGGTGCTCTCGGGCGGCAACTTTCACGCCGGCTCGATCGCTCTCCCGCTCGACCACCTAACCG
>CADEGN010000353.1 GCA_902826865.1 uncultured Myxococcales bacterium | reverse complement strand
AGCGGCCAGCGACCGCGACCTCTCGCTCCGGTTGATCGATCTCGGCGTGGTCTCGCCGGCAGCGCGCGCGCGTCGGAGCTCGGTCCTCGCCGAGCTCGCCCTGGTAGGCGGCCGTATCGCCCCTGAGAGCCATCGCATGTTGCAGGCGATGGCGATTGCGGTCGCGACGCGGCAGCCCGCGCTGCGCGCGGCGGCGATCGAACGCGCGCGCGAGGCGACCTGTCTCGCCGCAGTTGCGCTGTGGATCCACGGCGAGCTCGGCGACGACGCGGCCCTCGACGCGCGGCTCGCCGGCGCCTGTGGGCCCCAAACGACGGCGCAGTGGATCGCGCGTGCCGAGGCACGCCCGCGCGCGAGCCTTGCCGGCCTTGGCCTCGAGACCGCAGGCCTCGGCCCGGCCGAAGCCGTGGCCCTCGACGCCTTTTGGTGGGCCCCGCTCGGGCTCGTCGACAGCCTCGCGCTGCCCCATGGCGCGCCAACCGGTCCCCCGCCCAAGATCGCCGTCGAACCCCTTGGCACCCCGCCCGAGGTCGAGGGGGCGAAGCCGTGATCGAAGGGCTCGATGAAGAAGAACGGGCGCGCCTCGATCGCGGCGAGCACGAGCAGGTCGCGCGCGCGCTTGAGGCCGCGGGACGCCGCGCCGCGGCGGCACGCGTGCGCGAGTTGATCTGGGATTTCGCGAGGGCCTCGCAGCTGTGGCTGCTCGAGGGCGCGCTGGTCGACGCGATCCGTACGGCGATCGAAAGTGCGAGCGCCGCGAGTATCGACGCTGCTCTGACTGCGCTCGAGTCGCGCGGGACAGCGCTCGATCTCCGCACCGCCGCCGAACTCCTCGAGCGCCGCCGCCGTCACCACGAAGCGGCTCGCCTGCTGGCGCGTCTCGACGACGGACCCGACGGGCGCGCCCAAGCGCTGCTGCGCGCCGGCGACCGCCTGGCTGCCGCGCAGGTCTACGCGGCAGCCGGCCGCCCGCTCGACGCTCTGCGTGCACTCGGTGAGCTCGGCACGGGGCCCACCGCCGCGGCGGGTCACGCCCTCGCGGTCGAACTCGCCTGGGACCTCGGCGACGCCGAAGCGTCCGCCCGCCACGCCCAGCAAGCGATCCGCGGCGGCCTTCGTGACGACGTGCTCACCGCCAAGCTCGCGCGAGCGCTGGTCGCCCTCGGCCACGACCTGGCCGCGGAGCTCGTCCGCCCAAGGCAATCGATCGGCGCCGCGGATCTACCCGCGCGTTTCCACGTCACCGGCCTGCACAGCGCTGGATTGTTCGGCGCGGCGTATGTCGGCGTGGATCGCACCAGCATGCGCGAGGTCGAGATCCACCTGCTGCTCGATGGTGCCACCGACGGTGGCACAGTCGATCCCCAGGTCCGCGCGGCATTCGACCGTTTCTGCGCCGTCGCGATCGCTGCGGCAGCCAGTGGCCATCCGGCGATCCGTCCGGTACTCGAGCTTCAGGCCGAGACCGGTCTACTCGTCCTGCCGCGCTCCAACGGTTCCGACCTCCGCTCCCTGATCCGCGCTCCGGGTCTCGGACACATGCCCTCGCGCGCCCGAGCCCTCGTCGCATTCTTGCTCGAGGGCCTGATCGATGCCCACACAAGGGGACTCGTCCACGGCTGGCTGTTGCCGTCGCAGATCGTCTGCGACGCTGTCGGCCGCCCGATGCTCGGACCGTTCGGAGCCCACCACCTGGCGGGCATGGCCGCGACCCAGACCGGCAGCCTCGAAGAGATCCTCGCCGTGACTGCGCCCGAAGTCCGGCAAGGCCAAGCGCCGGCGGTGGAAAGCGACATCTACGCCATCGGTGCCCTGCTTGCGGCGCTGCTGGTCGGGGAGCTGCTGCCCGAACCGATCGGCAACTTCGGACCGCTCGGCCCGTGGATCGCCCGCGCGTGTGCTCAGGCGCCAAGCGATCGCCCGGGCGCCGCCGAGCTCCTCGCGGTGTTACGCGTGCCCGTCTCCGAGATCCATGAGCTCGGATCGACCGCAGCCCCGTCAACCAGCTTCGCTCGGCCGCAAACGGCGGGTGGCAACGAGGGCGTACAAATCTCCCTCGAGGTCGAAGCCGCGGCCACTTGGCCCGACTCGATTCTCGACGCTTTGTGCGCGTCCGGCAACCCGTGGTGGCAGCCGATCCTCGATCGCGAGCGCCGACGCCTGGTGCTTGCCGCGTGGCCACCGAGCGCGCGCGTCCTCGGTTCGCAAGCCCCCGAGAACTGGCGCGAGCTCGTGCCGCCGAGCGCGATCACCTGCGACGACGCTCAACTCGCGGCAGCGATCGCGGCCCGTCTTCGGCCGAGTTCACTGGTCGTGACGGCCGGTGGTACGTGGATGCTCGCCCTCGACGATCTGCTAACGCGATGAACGGTGAGCCGGCGCAGCAACCGAACGATGCGTCGAAGACGAGGCGCTGGATCGCTGCGACCGCGCTCGTGCTCGCCATCGTCGCTTGGTGGGCGGCGCCGCGCACGATCCAAGCCGGCGACGCAGGCGAGTTCGCAACGGTAATGCTGCGCGGCGGCGTGCCGCATCCATCGGGCTATCCGTGGATGCGGCTGCTCGGCCTGCCGGCTCGGGCACTCGCGACCCTCGGCATCACCCCGGCGCTGGCCGCCGCGCTGCCGTGTGCGGTAGCGGCGATCGCCGGATGGTGCTGGATCGCGGCCAGTACCGCACGGCTGGTCACGCCGGCGTTCGCTGCCTTCGCAACGTTGTTCGTCGCGCTCGCCCACGTGGTCGTCGAACACTCCATCGACGCGGAGGTCTGGGGCCCGCTCGTCGTCGTGATCGCGGCGGCCTGGCACGCGGCGTTGCGTTGGCGCGGGCGTCCTTTTGCCGCCGGAGCACTGTGGGGTCTCGGGCTCTCCCACCACCTGACCGCGCTGTGGTTGATGCCACTCTTCGCGGTGGCGGCATGGCCGCGGCAGAGGCCGAACATTCGCGCGCTCGGATCCGCCGCCGCGCGCGCGGCCTGCGGGACCGCGGCTGGGCTCGCGCCGTACCTCACCCTCGCGGTCGCCAGCGATGGCGCCTGGCAATGGGGACGTACCGACACGGTCGATGGCCTCGTCGATCACGTCCTACGTCGCGACTTCGGGACGTTCAGCCTCAGCTTGCATGACGCCGAACCGCGCTGGCTCGACCAGCTCGCACGTGTCGGCGCGTCATTGTCTGAAGCGCTCACCGCCGGGCTCACCGACGGCGCTGTGGTTGCGCCGATCATCATCATCGCGATCGCTGCCGCGGCGTGGCGCTTCCTCGCGCCCGTTCATCGGCCCGCTGCGATCGCGGCCACACTGGCCTTTCTCGCCGCCGCCCTGGCGTTTCCCATCGCCTCCGACATCGACCCGCGCTCACCGTTCGCCGTATGGATTCTCGAGCGGTTCGACATCATGCCGCTGGCCCTGCTGATCCCGGCGATCGCCACGGCGACAGCTGTCTGTGTGCGGGCCCTGCCACGACGAGGCCCCTTGGTCGGCATGCTGGGCGCGGCCTTGCTCGCCGCGCAGGTCTCACACACCGCGCAGCGCGGCGTTCCGGCCGACGATGACGGCGTGGAGACCTATGCGCGCGATCTTCTCGGCACCGCAGGCCCGGGCGTGCGCGCGTTCGTTCTCGGCACAAACGACCACCGCACCTTCCCGGTTCTGTTCGCCCAGGAGGTACTCGGAGTAGCGCCCGAGGTCGTGTATATCGACGCTCAGCTGCTCGCGCACCCCTGGTATCGCGAGCGTCTGTCGACACGCGCGCCAGAGCTCGACATCACCATCGACAAGCCGATTCGAATGGTCACCAAGTTGTGGACCGAGCCGGACGGGCATGCGATCCCTATCTATCTTGCCAACGACTTCTCGGCCCCGTCGGCGGCGCTGGGACGGACGCCGGAGGGCGTGCTCTGGCGGATCCAACCTGCTGGCCAGGCTGTCGATCCACGCACGATCGTCGAGCGCCACCTCGCAGCGATGACACGTTGGGTGGGGCCGCCGAGGCACGCGATCTCGCCGTTTTCGCGGGATCTATCGGCGCGATACACTGAGACGACCGCATCGCTCGTGGAGGCGCTCATGCGCGGCGGTCAGCCCGAGCTGGCCCAACGCGTCAGCGCCGCTGCCCCGCGGACGGATCCTTGAGCACACCAGGCGGCTCACCCCCAGACGAAGCATCGCCGCAATACTTGGGCGGCTACGTGCCCGCCACCGTCATCTGATCGACGCGAAACCCAGGCGAGGCAATCGCCGTCCGGTGATCGAGATCGTCGGCGACCCGATCGATCCCGGCCAGCAATTCGCCCAGATTGCGCGAGATGGTGATCTCGCCGACGGGCACGGACAGTTCCCCGTCTTCGATCAAGAACCCCTCGGCCCCGCGCGAGAAGTCGCCGGTGGTTGGATCGAAGCCGAATCCCATCATGCGCGCGACGTAGAGACCACGCGAAATTCCTGCCAACAGTTCGGACGGCGCATGTCGGCCGGCGAGCATGAAGAAGTTGCTCGTGCTCGCGTGCGGGATCCCGCCGCCACCTGCCGCCGAACCGGTGGGGGGAAGGCCCAACTTGCGCGAGCTGTGTGTGTCGAGCAAAAACCGCTCGAGAACGCCCTCACGCACCACGACGAGCTTGCTTACGCCCCGGCCCTCGCCGTCGAATGCCCGCGAGCCGGGTCCGCGCGGCAAGAGCGGATCATCGACAAGCGTCACGTGCTTGCTTGCGATGCGCTCTCCGAGAAGCTTCGCCAGGTAACTGCGCTCGCGGTAGACGGCGTCGCCGAGCACGCAACCCGCCACCAGGCCGACGATCGCACGCGCGGCTTCCTTGTCGAAGACCACCGGAAACACACCGGTTTCCATCTTGACGGTGCCCAGTTGCGCAACCGCTCGGCGCGCCGCCTCGCGACCGACAGCCTCGGCCGATTCCAACTCGGCAACGAACCGTCCGCCCGTCCAATACACGCCATTGCGCTTCTTGCCCCCGGCGTCATCGGCCACCGCCTGCACAACAAGCGACTGGTAGGTGCCGCTGCGCGCCCCAAAGAATCCGCCGGTAGTCGCAAACACGGAATGCCCGCTCGAGCGCGAGAAACTCGCGCCTTCGCTGGCGGTGATGCGGCGATCTCCGCCCAGAGCGGCCGCTTCGGCCGAGGTCGCGAGCTCGATGGCACGGTCGGCGCCGACGCGATCGGTCGCCCGATCGAATAACTCGAGCTCCGGCCAACGCTTGGCCAGCTCGTCCGCCGGTGGCGGGGCCGCCAGCGGATCGGGCTCGCTCACCATGGCCATCTCGACGGCACGGCGAAGAAACTGCGTGACCGCCTCGCGCCCAAGGTCGCTGGTCGAGCTCGTCGCGACCCGACCATCGCGAATCACCCGGACGGACAATCCACTACTGCCGGCCTCCTTGACGAGCTCAACCGCGCCCTTGCGGACAGACACCTCGAGCTCATGTCCGCTGGCGACGCTGATCTCTGCCGCGTCGACGCCGATCGCGTTGAGATCAGCCAGGGTCGTATGCGCGATGTTCTCGAGTCGCGCAGCCGCGGACTGAGTGGTTTCTGCCCTGCTCATCCGACGTCCGTCCCGCCGACCGTGAGCTCGTCGAGTTTGACCGTCGGCATGCCGACACCAACCGGCACGCTCTGGCCGTCCTTGCCACACGTCCACATGCCGTCAGACAGCTGGAAGTCATGGCCGACCATGCTGACGGTCGTGAGCGCGGCCGGGCCGTTGCCGATCAAGTTGACGCCCTTGAGCGGCGCTGTCAGCTTGCCATCTTCGATCAGGTACCCCTCTGTGAGGCTGAAGACGAAGTCCCCGTTGGAGATGTTGACCTGGCCGCCCGAGAACTTCTTGGCGTAGAGCCCGCGCTTCACCGAGCGAATGATGTCCTCGGGATCGTCGCTACCGGCGTGCATGAGTGTGTTCGTCATGCGCGGCATCGGCACGTCGCGAAAACTCTCTCGCCGACCGTTTCCCGACGACCCGCGCCCGAAGAACCGCGCACTGATCCGGTCGTGCATGTAACCCCGCAGGATGCCGTCGTCGATCAGCACGGCCGGCTCGCCGATCACGCCCTCGTCATCCACGTCGACGCTTCCGCGGCTCCCGAGCAGCGTCGGGTCATCGACCACGGTGACCCGCCTGGCGGCGACCCGCTCGCCGACGCGATCGGTGTAGTTCGAGGTCTTCTTGCGGTTGAAATCGGCCTCGAGCCCGTGGCCAACGGCCTCGTGGAGGAGGATCCCGGAATCGCCTGGCGCGAGAACGACCGGCATCGTTCCAGCGGGCGCAGGGCGTGAATCGAGGTTTACCACCGCGACCCGAGCCGCCTCCTCGCCGTGCGATTCGGGCGTGTGCCGCAGGAAGTAGTCGAGGCCCTGGCGTCCGCCGCCGCCGGAACTGCCCGATTCGCTGCGACTGCCGCGGCGCGCAATCACGCTGACACCGACGCGAACCATCGGTTGCTGGTCATACGCCATGGTGCCGTCGCTCGCGACCACGAGGATCTCCTTGTGCACCGCGACGACCGACGTGTCGACGCGCACGATCGCCGACGACGCCGCGCGCGCGGCCCGATCGGCGCGGCGCAAGAGCTCGACCTTCGCGACGCCTGCCACGTCGACGACCTCGTCGCGCACGGGATAGCGGATCGGCACATCGGTCCGGTGCACACGACCTACGCGCGTGCCCTTGCCGGCGGACGCGATCCGACTCGCGGTCTCAGCGGCGCGCACCATCTCATCCCACTCGAGGCTCTCCGCGAACGCATAGCCAACCGCTTCGCCGAGCACTACACGGACGCCAAGGCCGAGGTCGATTCCGCCGGACACGTTGCGCACGTGCCCGTCTTCCATGCTGATGCTGCTCGAGCGGCGATACTCGAAGAACAGATCCGCGAAATCACCCCCGCGCGCCAGCGCGACCGAGAGCAACTTGGCGGCGCTGTCCGCCGTGATCGCGCGAGGTCCGACGACAAATGGCGCCTCGGGAACGGATATTTCCGCCGGTGTCGCGCTCGGACCCGACTCGACGACGGCGATCCCATCGGCTGCTTGCCTGCGCCGCCCCGGGCCTGGCATCGGCGGTGTCTTGCTGGCCTTGGCCGCAGCCGCTTTCTTCCCGACCTTGGGCAGCGCCTTCGTCCCCGCCTTGGCCGACGCCTTCTTCCCGACCTTGGCCGACGCCTTCTTCCCGGCCGACGCCTTCTTCTTCCCGGCCGACGCCTTCTTCTTCCCGGCCG
>CADEGN010000352.1 GCA_902826865.1 uncultured Myxococcales bacterium | reverse complement strand
GGGGGTCGACGGGGCAACCGAGGGCGAGCACGATCACGAGCGGGCGGACGTTGCGCGAACAAGACATGGCTTTGCGGCTCCTGGCCCCTGGGAGACGGCTACCCGTACTCGGCCACGCGCGCAAGTCGTTGCATTACGTGGCAACCTGGACGCCACCGAATCGGTGGCGGCGAGACCGCTTCGCCGACCCGACCGCCCGCTCGAGCCGATGCGTAGGTCCGCCGGACCACGGCGGATCCGCAGGAAACAGAGCCGCGCGCGATCGACGGCGAGGGCCACATCGATCTGGCGGTGACGGACGCGTGCGATGCCGAGGCCGCGGGGCTGACCGCCTGGATGTAGTTCCCGGGGATCTGCGAGAAGGCGGCGCGCGCCCGCGCGGGGCGACCCCGGGGGCGTTCGAGGTTGCAGCAAGCACACGCGCTCGTCCCCTGTGACGAAGCGCGCAGGGGGGGCACCTCACTCGGTGTGCAGCCGGCCATACGCTGCGTCGAAGCTGCTGCCATTGGCGACGGCGTCCGCTACGGCCCGCGCCGCTGCAGCTGCATCCGCGCGGGAGGGAACGTTCGCGAGCCACGCGGCGATCTCGTCGCGCGACTGACAGTATGTCTGTTGCGTGCGCCCGGTCGCGCGCAGGTGCGCTTGCCATTGCGCCTTCGTGTCAATGCTGCGCAGCGACGCCACCGCCCGCGCTGCGACCCGCGGACACCGCGGCTCATCGGCGAAAAACGTCGCCACGCCCTCGTTGAACCACGTCGGCAAGAGCTCGTACTGGGCGTGCTGTCCCATCGCGCCGTGGATCCACTCGTGCACGAGGATCGCAGCGGTGCGCTCGCCCGGTCCGCTGACCACGACAGCGCCCTCGATGGTGTCGCCGCGTCGCACGTGGGCGACGAAGCCCAGGTCGTCGGCCGCCGCCGCCTCCGGATCGGCGCCGAAATCCTCCTTGCACGCCGCACTCGCGCACAGCAGCACCGTGGGGCGAGGTTGGGCCGGGAACAGCACGTCGAGCTCCTGCCGCGCCCAAGCGTAGTCGCGGCGCAGTGCATCGGCTGCCGACGATGTCGTCGGGTCGATCTCCACGAACGCCCCGGCGCAGATCGGGAACATGGCGCGCGACTCGAACAGCACCGCCACGGGCTCGACGTGGTCGCACCCAGCGACCACGTCGCGTGCTGCTGCGGTCCCCAGGGGCTGCGACCGCGTCCCGCCGTCACCGCAGGCGCCCGCCCACGCAACCCAGCCGCACAGCACCCTCCACGCTCGCGCATGCGAAGACATGGCCGCATAACGTCTCGCGGCCCCCGTTGATACTGCCCGGCTCGAGTAAGACGGCGCCGAGTTGCCGCGATTTCGTGACCGACGAGCCGCATACGTTCGTCACCAGCGACTTCGAGCACGGGTTCATGCGCACCGCCTGCGGCCGTTGCGGCGAGCAGCTGCGCGTGCCGGGCCGCGCGTCTCGAGGTTCGCGGGGAGAAGAGCCGCCGCCCAGCCCGTCTTTCGCCGTAGAATCGTGATCATGCCGCTCGATCCTTCTCTTGCGGTCGGCGACGACGTGGTGCTCGAGGGCATCGGGCTGGCGAAGATCACCCACATCGAAGCGGCCAAGATCGACGTCGCGATGGCCGACGGCACGAAGCGATCGGTCTTCTCCCGGCTCGAGCGCGTGCGTCGGCCCATCGCTCCCGAGGTCGCTCGCGAAGCGCTCGCCGAGCTCGAAGACCCGCGGCGGTCGTGGATGAACGGCAAGCGCCGGTTCGAGCGGATCGGTGACTTCGCACGCACGGAGCCCAAGACGCGGCAGCTATGCCACGACGAGCTGCTGCGACTCTACGGCACGTCGGAGCCGCTGACGTTCAGCGAGCGTAGCCTTGTCGCGCGACTCGAGGGCGTCGTGCTCGGCGAGCTCGCGTTGGTGCTCGGTCGGGCGTACGACGAGCTCGTCGCCCAGGTACGACCGGCGGCCGTCGCGGCCCAGCTGCGCGCCAACGACGAAGAACGATCTTGATGCCGCGGGCGACCTGGCGGACGAGCTCGAGTGCCCTCCGGGCGGTGGCACAGGCCGCTGCGGCGGCCACGGTGGCAAGCAAGAGACGGGAGCTTCGCATGGGGTCCGCCTGGCGCGCGGCCGGCGAGGCGTCAGGGACCGCAGCGGCCAAGCGATGGACTCCCGCGGCCAATCAGGGCGCACGCAACCGACGCCAAGCGCCGGGAGACCGCCCCGTCCAGCGCGCGAACGCGCGATGGAACGCGCTCAGTTCCGAGAAGCGGAGACAAAACGCGATCTCGGCGGCACTGAAGCGATCCCCGCAGGTGACTCGCGGCAAGTCGTGGGTTGGAGGCACAACAGCTTTCGATGCTGACTTGCACCACAGGCCTGCCGCGATCGATTGGCTCCACCGAGGTCACGCCGCGCCGCCCCAGTTGGAAAGCCGCTCGAGGCGAGCATACGACGCCTCCATGCCGTGCTCCATCCCGGACGAGAGCATTGCCGCGCGCGTCGCGGAATCAGGCAACGACATGCGCATCGTCATCAGCGTGCCTGCGCCGTCGGCGACGAACGTGGTGACGACGCGGTTGTCGGGCGTGGGGTCGGGCAGGTGCATCCGTTCGATGTGCACGATCCGATGGGGCGGATCGAGCTCGACCATCTCTCCGGTGAGGTAAAAGCCGTTGCCGGCACCGTCGGTCCATTCGTAGCGCATCTTGCCGCCTGCCCTACCCTCGAAAATGCACACCGGCATCGTCCAGCCGTCTGGGCCGGTGCACCAGGCCTGGATGAGCGCGGGGTCGACGTGTGCGCGATACACCTCGACGGGCGACGCGGCGAATCGGCGCGTGACCACCACCGTGGTGTCGCCCTCGATCTTCAGTTCGAGCTTGCTCATCTCTCTCTCTTCTTCTTCTTCTTCTTCTTCTTCTTCTTCTTCTTCTTCTTGGGCTTGGCGCGCGCCGCCAACAGGCGATCGAGGCGCGCATAGTTCTGTTCGAGCGCATGGCGAAGCATGTGCAGGTACGCGTCGAGCTCCGCGAGCGAGGCGGGCGCGAGCCGGCACGGGCGCTTCGTTCCATCGACGCGCTGGACGACCAGGCCCGCAGCTCCGCCGCCGCCTGCCCCTCGGCCGTCGGATCCGTGGCGAAGATCATGTCGAACAGCTCGCGCGGATTCTGGATCTTGGTGGTCGGCGTGGCGCCCCCGTTCCACGAGATGTTGTTGAGGCAGATCTCGACATCAGTGCAGCAGCTGGCCGCCGACTGGAATCCCGGCGCACTCACGACCAGCGATGGAAGACGAAACGCGCCGCCGAGCTGCTCAGCGACGATCTGATCCGCGCTCTTGGACAGAAGCGGGCCTGGCAGCACCATCTCGCCGCAGTTGAGGAAGGTGCCGGCGGCGGTCTCATGGTCGCCCTTGCCGGCCTGCTGGTTGTCGAGGCGGTTGATCCACACCAGATCGGCGGCGATCGGACCCAGTGACTCCTGCAGGAACGACGGCACCGTCACCGAAGCGCCGGCGGGGATGATCCAGTCGTCGTTGTATGTGCCGTGCGGGAAGTAGAACGTGGCCCAGCGCTTGACCCCGCCGACCCCCGCCTGCGCGGGCGTGGGACCCCGCATGATTTCCAGCGGCGGCAGCGGAATCAATGCGCCCAGGCCGCGCAGCAGTGTCCGCCGCGCGCGAAGTACGCCAAGAAGTGACCGGCCTTGGCATCGAGCCGCATCCGCCGCGTCTGCGCTCGCAGCGTCGCTGGGTCGCGGAGCATGTCCGCACGCGCGAGCTCGAACAATTCGTGGTCGGGCATCGAGCTCCAGACGAAGTAAGACAGCCGCGATGCCAGCGCGAAGTCATCGAGTTCGACCGGGGCCAACGGATCATCACCGACGGCGATATCGTTGCGGTAGAGAAACGCGGGCGTCAGTAACAAGCCCTCGAACACGTGGGTCGCCGCCTCGGTGAAGTCGGCCGTCTCGAGGCTTGCCGAGTCGTACAGCGCTGCGAGCTCGGCGAGCTCGTCATCGACGAGCTCGCGGCGGTAGGCCCGCTCGGCGAAACCGACCAGCGTCGCGCTGACGCACGCGTCGTCGAAGCTGGCGATGGCCGGTGTGCAGGCGATGAAGCGCATGGGATCGGCGGCAATCGCAGCCGGCACGGCGGCCTCGGCGATGTCGAGGTAGCGCTCGTAGATCTGGGGGTGATCCCCAGCGCGCTGGCGTTGTCGAAGCCACCCTTGTGCGCGTCGAGCGGGAGCGCGACGGCCACCGCTGTGTCGACCCCCAACAAGTCGCGCAAGGTGTTGCCGTACTCGCGGGCGTTCAGGCGATGCACACCGACCCAACTGGGCGCACAGCCGAGGGGCTCGCCGCCACCAGTCGTCTCCGCCGCGCCCGCGCCCGCGCTGCCGTCGTCGTCGCCACCGCTACTCGCGGACAAGGCCGCGTCGGCGGCACCGAGGCTAGCAGGCACTCGCCAAGATCGCGATCGGGATCGTGGATGCGACGCACCGGCTCGGCGAGCGAGTCTTCACCGTCCCCTACTCCAGCGCCGTGGGAGCGGTCCGCGGTCGCAATCTCCGTGGGCGCGACGAAGGTTCTTCGGTCCGCGCGCAAGCGAACGCCGCGAGCGCGCGACGCGTCGCGCTCAGTGCAGCCGACCCACCCCCATCCGTACTCCATGCGAGTGCCGCGGGTGCAACCGGGCCCACGCCATCGGCGTGTCCTCGATCCCCGCCGAACAGTCTTCTGCCGCCAACATGCGCGTGGAAATGTGACCGGCCCCCGTTGGGTCTGGATCGAGATCGTCCACCCGGCGTCGATGACTCGAACTTCGCGTCCACCCGCCAAGTTGGGCGCATCCGTGCCGACGAGCGCACCAGCAACCCCGCGAAGCGCGGTGCCAACGCTCTGTCTTCGCAACCACCGCGTTGCTCGATGACGACGCCGACTTCGCTGAGAACGGACGTCCGGATGCCCCTGTCGACGCGAAGCTTGCTCCTGAAGCCACGCGCGTGTGTCGGCGAGCTCGTTGGCACACCGTTGGCTCCTGGGGTGAGGCTTGCGTGGGCTCACGTCGGACTTGCGGATCAATCCGGCTTGGGGCGCGAACGGACGCGCATGCATCGAAGCATTCGCATCATCGGGCTCGCGGCGGCCTGTGTTGGCCCGGGCTGCGGGCTCATCGACAACATCCTCGACGAGGAGGACGAAGCCTCGACCGGCGGCAGCGGTGACCTCGGCGAGGACGACGGCCAGGACGACGAAGACGACGCGGGCGGCGCGGACGACGACGACGACGGCGGCGATTCGGGTGCCGGGGGCTCGGCGACCGGCGAACCACCGACCGGTGCGGAATCGAGCGGCGATGCCTCGGCGACGAGCGGCACGGACGACGGCAACGGTTCGGGGCCGACCGACGACGACGGAACCACCTCGACCGGTCCCGTCGATCCGACCGACGCCGAGGAGAGCGATGACGGCCCTCCCGTCGACTGCACCGCGGCGGGGTCGTGCAACGCGTGCGTGCAGTGCTCGTTGGAGGAGAGCTGCGCCGCGCAGGCGGACACGTGCGCGCTCGACCCCGAGTGCGTCGAGATCCGCGACTGCGCGCTCAGCTGCGTCGGGCTCGTCAACGATCTGGCGGGGTACACCCAGTGCATCGACGGCTGTAGCTCCGGCCACCCTGCGGGCCAGCCGGAGTTCTTCGCGCTGCTCGGCTGCCTCGAGAACACGTGCTACGACACTTGCGTGTGAGGCTCGCGATCGAGTAACGCAGTGCACTGCTTCATGCCGTCCATGTTGTCGAGCTCGGTGACGCACGAGGAGAACCGCATCCACTGGATGAAGTTCTTGCGCTCCTTCGTGCGGGCCATGTCGGCCACGCAGGCGCTGCGATCGAGCTCCGGCGCGCCGGCCGCCTTCATGAGCTCGACTGGGTGGTCGCAGACGCTCTCTGGCGAGTCGCTGCAGGCGGCGACGAACAGGAGCGGCAGGACGAGGACGCGGACGTGGTGAGTGGCGCGGTTCATGACTCGGGACAGTTCGCGGGCGCAGCGAAAATGATCCCTGCTAGCGTGGGCGGATGACCGCAGACAGCGAGCTGCTCGCGAGGTGGCGCTCGGGCGATCGTGCGGCCGGCGACGAGCTCGTCGGTCGCCATTTCCGCTCCGTGCTCCGCTTCTTCCGCGCGAAGCTCGGTGACGACGTCCAGGACATCGTGCAGCGCACGTTTTTGAACTGCATCGAGGCGAGCGATCGTTACGACACCACTCGCCCGTTCCGGCCGTTCTTGTTCGCGATCGCCCGTCACCGCCTGTGCGACGAGCTGCGCGGTCGCCATCGCACGCCGGGCTTCGATCCCGCATGCAGCTCGCTCGCCGACGCGGGCGCGACCCCGAGCGAGCTCGCAGTGCGCTCGGAGGAAGCCCGCCTGTTGCAGCGCGCGCTCGGCCGATTGCCGCTTGATCAGCAGATCGTGCTCGAGATGTTCTACTGGGAAGGCATGCGCGGAGCGGACATCGCGGAGGTGCTGGGCGTGTCGCCACACACGGTCCGCAGCCGCATCTCGCGCGCCCAGCAGGCGATCCGCAGCGAGATCGAGCGCCTCGCCGACTCGCCGGCGCTCTCGGCCTCGACGAACGACGGCCTCGAAATCTGGGCACAACGCGTGGGCGAAGCGATCGACAGACCCCGCGAATCCTGAATCAGTGCACGAAGCGGCCTTGGGGGCATCCCGTGAGGGACGTCGCGCGAGTACGAGGCCGAGGGCTATATCGATCCAGGCCTTCCCGCCGCCGCTCCGTCGCCCTACTTCGTGAGCGTACAGGTCTTGGGGTCGAAGAACGTCCCCGGGTCGGCCTTGAGATCGTCGATCGGCATGGTTGACGGGAACTCCATGACGTCGAGCTTGCGCGCCAAGTTGCGCTGCAGCGAGACCACCTGGAATGCGTCGGCGAGAAACTCCTCGGGCGGGCGCGCCTTGCATGCCGTCAAAAACGCCGTCGCCGCATCCAGGTGCGTCTGCATGTTGCCTTCAGCGGCAAGATTCGCGGCAAACTGCGCGGCCGGGCTTCCCTCGGGTTGCCCCGCGAGACTCTCGACAAACCCCTCGCGGATCGTCTGCGCCAATCCTTCAACGGGCTCACCCGTACTCTTCGTGAGTTTGATCTTCGGCGCGAGATCCAACAGCCCGCACCGCGCGTCGGAGAACACCGGGCGCGTCATGTCGACGGCCTGTACG
>CADEGN010000351.1 GCA_902826865.1 uncultured Myxococcales bacterium | reverse complement strand
ACTCGATGCCGGCGTAGATGTCCTCGGTGTTCTCGCGGAAGATCACCATGTCGACCGCCTCGGGATGTTTCACCGGGCTCGGCACTCCGCGGAAATGACGCACGGGACGAAGGCAAACGTAGAGGTCGAGGGTTTGGCGCAGCGCCACGTTGAGGCTGCGAATTCCCCCACCGACAGGTGTTGTGAGCGGGCCCTTGATCCCGACGAGGTACTTGCGAAACGCGTCCATCGTCGCGTCGGGTAGCCACTGGCCTGTCTTGGTGTGCGCCTTCTCGCCTGCCAATACCTCAAGCCAGTCGATCTTGCGTTTGCCGGCATAGGCCTTCGCGACTGCAGCATCGAACACGCGGACGGATGCAGCCCAGATGTCTGGACCGATGCCGTCGCCCTCGACGAACGGAATGATGGGATCGTTGGGCACACTGAGCCCAGAAGCAGTCATCGTGATCGCATTGCCCATGGCGTCCTCTGCGACGGGCGTCCCGCGTATTCGTGCGGATCCTGCCGGTCGGACCGTCGGTATACCAAAGTCGAGGTAGGGCGGGAAGCGCAGCACGCGCGTGCGCGAGGAGTCGGGCTGACGCCCCTGGCCTTCGCTGGCCCGGCCGCGCCGGCGGTGTGCGAATCGCCGGGCGCGACCGCGTGTTCGCTCGCCACCCCACTGCCTTGGTCCCAAGGGATCCACATGCGGTCGGGCATCGCGCAGACTCCAGCCCCATGGGAACCAAGGACTGGATCCGCGATCTCGACATCCGCGTGGGGCCGATCGTCGGATACACCGACCAGCATTCGACGCGGATCTGGGCCCAGGCCGCCGACGACCAGCCGCTCGTGTTGAGAATCGCGGCGGCCGCGGGCGAACCTGCTTTTGATCCTGAGACGGGTGGGTTCTCACCGGTGGTTCTCGCGGAAGCGCCGAGGCGATTGGACTTCGTGGCCGGCGGCTTGCAGCGCACAGGTCAGATCACCATCGGCGACTTGCAGCCTGATCGCACGTATTTCTACGAGCTCGTTTTCGCGGGGCGAGCGACCGGCAGCAACGGGTTTGCCAGCGCCCAACCGCTGCGCCTGCGCACCTTGCCCGAGATCGTCGCCCCCGACCACCTTCGCTTCGCGTTCATGTCGTGCAACGGCCTCGCCGATCCACCCAGGGGCCTCGCCCCCACGGCGATGTGGCGCCGACTCGCGCCGGTCGTCCTCGGCGACCCGAGCGTTCGATTCGCGTTGTTCGGTGGCGATCAGATCTATGCCGATTCGATCCGCGATCAGTGGCTGGCTGAAAACGAACCCGACGATTCGCTTTCGCCCGACGCAGCCGCCGCGCTCGTTGGCGAGCTCGAGCGCAGCTACGCCCGGATCTACGCCGCGTGGTGGCGCCGCCCCGACATCCGTTTGGTGTTGGCGCAGCTGCCCTGCCTGATGACATGGGACGATCACGATATCTATGATGGTTGGGGCTCCCACGGGGACGAACACCTCGACGCCCAGCAGGCTTTTTTCGCCGCCGCCGCCCGCACATTTGATGCGTTCCAGCTCGTCCACGCGCCGCTGGCTCGGGCGCGTCGTCTCGCCGACCACCGTGGGTTTGACTTTCGCTTCGGCGCGATCGGTTTCATCGTCCTGGATCTGCGAAGCTGCCGCGACGTTCGCTCGCCGAGCAAGTACGCACTCTTGGGCGACGCACAATGGGCGTGGTTCAAGGCGGCGCTCGAAAACATGCGCACGGCCGCAGTCCGCCAGCTCGTGGTGGTGACGAGCGTCCCGCCGGTTTTCGCCGATCGGTGGGTCTCGCGACTCCCACGCGTCCTCGTCGGCGGCTTGCAGGATGACCTCGCCGATCAGTGGGCGAGCCCCCGCAATCGCAACGATCAGCTGCGACTATTCGGCACTCTGTTCGAGTTTCGGCGGGCAACCGGGGCCAACGTGCTCGTGCTCGGTGGCGATATCCATATGGCGACGATCGGCGGGGTGCGCACGCACGCTGCTCGGTTCCTTCGCGACGCAGAGATGGAAGCGGTGGTTCACCAGGGCGTATCCTCAGGGATCGGCTACAAGTCGGTCTCGGGGTTCGCTGGCGGCATCATCGAGCGCCATGTCGAGGGCGACCACTCGCTGTCGACGGAGTTCACCGGCTTCGTGCGTCAGGCCCTGCGCGCGCGCAACTTTGCGATCGTCGATGCCAACACTGAGGACCTCGAGTTCGACTTTGCGATCCACCTCGAAGACTGCCAGGAGCCGTTTCACCACCGCTTCGGCGGGATCGGTTGATTCTAGCTGCCGGTGCTACTAAGGGGCGCCGCAGGCGAGCCACTCGCCGAGGAGCAGACGCTCCTCATCTGTCGGTCCCCCCGCAGGTGGCATCGCGTTGTTGTCGTCCGCGGCGTCGATGTACATCAGCGCGAGATTGGCGCGAACCATATCAAGGGTCTCGAAGTTGAGCTCGGAGGGGGCACCTTGGCGATTCAAGTCTCCCGCGAGCGCGCTGCTATGACACCCGGTGCACCACGTGATGACAAACGGCATGCCGAAATTCGTAGCGTCGAGAAAACTGTCGGGCGGACAATCCCGGCCTGGGATCGCGCTCGATGCCCCGGTCGACGTGCCAACCTCGTCTTGCCCGCCCGATGCCTCGGACGTTGCACCGGTAGACGCGATGCCCTCGGTGGCTTGGCCCGACTCGGTGGATCCGCCCGACTCGGTGGATCCGCCCGACTCGGCGGCTGGACCGCTCGGATCGAAGCACGCGCACGGAACAAGGGCGATGCACAATAAGAGACTACGCGCGGAGAGCATGGAGTGGCTCGCTGTCGGGGTAGAAGTCCTTCGGCTCGACACCAGCGAGCTCGAGCACGCCGGCGGCGAAGTTGGCGGGCGTCAGTGTTGTGCCGCTGCCCGGGGAACCATCGTCGAGGTCGACGTCGAGCGCCTCGCCGGACTCGCTCGTCCCGCCGATCGCTCGTCCACCTGCAACGGTGGGACCGATCACCATCGCACTGGCGACTGGCCAGTGGTCTTTGCCTTGGGCCGCGTTGAGTCGGGGAGTGCGCGTCAACTCGGATACGACCACAATGACGCTCTCGTCGAATAGGCTGCCACCCGCGGTGCCATCGGTCCCGCGTAGCAGATCGATCAATTCGCTCAACCCGGCGAACAGCTCCTCCTGCTGGACCGCTTGGTCGGCATTGGTATCGTGCGTGTCGAGACTAAGCGCCGGGTCGATCGTGACCGACCAGGCGATGCCCGAGGACAAGAGCGTCGCTGTCAACGCGTTTTGTTGGGAGAACGTGCGGCTCACCCCGCGCGGACCGAAGTCGTCAGCGTGCCCGCGCAGGGCGTCGGCGCGCGAAAGCGAGGCGACGAAGTCGTCGACGCGTGCAGCGTTGTAGCCGACCGCCGCACGACCGTTTCGTTCATGCTCGGCTCGGGCGACCACGAAGTCGCGGATCGCGGCCTCTTCGGAGGAGGTTGGGACGAAACGTGCATCGACGCCCCCGGCCAGCGGAGGATAGGCGGCCGTGTCGTCGAGGAGCGCCGAGATCTGGTTGGTCAATCCAACGCGGCCCGAGCTCGCTGCCAACGCGCCGGTGAAGCCGACGCCGCCGAGCATCACGTAGCCGATCGGCATGTCCGCGCCGAGCACCGCGCCGGAGATGGCCGCGAGGTCGGGATGCCCGGAGCCGGGCAAGCCCGTCAGCATCCGCCTTGTGCACTCTGGATGCGAGATCGATCGCACGGCGATCCCGTTGACGACGCACGTGGATGCAGCGTTGGCCGCGAAGAAGGCCGCCGCCGCTGGACGCGACGGATCCGTCCACACGGGAATCCCGGAAAACGACTGGAGCGAGCCCGCGGGGATGTCGTAGGCGGAGTCGGGCTTCGGCTCGATGCTGTACGTTGTGTCCCACCCGCCGGACGCGAACACCACGACGAGATGCTTGGCCCCACCAGCTGCTGCGCTGGCCCGGCGGATCCCCGGCGCCCCAGCAACGAGTCCCAGAGATGCTGCGCTAGCTGCGGATAGGAATTTGCGACGTCCGATCATTGCGGTGCTCCGTTCGGTTTGCGCGCGCGTGCTCAGTAGTAGATGACGCGGTGGTCTTGCAGCATGGCCGCAACAACGGCTTGCCACGCGCGGGTGGGATTGGACTCGTCCGCGACCGAGGCCCACAGCGTCCAAGCGGCATCGACGGACGCTGAATCCGCAGCCGCGTCTTCGCCCAAGATCCGCAGATGCAAGGCTGCCAGGGCGGCGCGAACGTCCGCCTCACTTTGGTCCGACGCGCTCGCGCCCACGAGCAACGTCGCCGTCGTCGTAGCAGGCGCCAAGTCGTGCGCCACCACGAAACCCGCCGCTTCATGGGCCAACGAACGTATTACCAACGACGTCGTGGCATTCACGGTGCTTGCGACCTGCTCGACCGCACGAGAGTCCATGCCGCCCGCCAAGACGGCAAAGCCGTAGCTCGACGAACGCAAGAGATCGATGTCGCCTGCCCGTCGATTCAGCGGAAGGTACGCGTCGATGTTGGTTTGCCATCTGAAACCCGTCAGATCCTCGACGCTCCTGGCCAGCTGCGACGGGCGCACCTTGATGTAGCCAACGACGGTTTCCGCGACGACCGGATCGTCGGAGTGGGAGATGGCGAAGTCGTCGGCCAGGACCATGGCCCGGATCATCTGCCGCAGCGAGAACCCGCTCTCGATCAGCTCGGCCTGTAGTTCGGCGGCCGCCTCGAGGGGCACTTCCGCGAGCTCCACCTGATGGAAGAAAGCGTACGCGCGGCGAACCGCGCACAGCGAGAACCGCGGATCGTCCGCAATCAGCTGCCCAAGATCGCTGAGATCATCGCCGGCGATGCCGAAGTAGCTCGGAGCGCGGCCAGTCGTGGTCTTCCACCGATCGACCTGCGCGGGCACCCAGGCAGTGTCGAGCGGGTATTGTGTGATCTGGTTGTTGTTGATCGTGCCACGCCATCCCCAGAAGAAGCTGGCCATGGCATCGAGCGACTGGTGGCATCCAACGCAGGAAGGGTTGCTTCGAACGGCCTCCGACGTCGCATCGGGGTCAGCGAGGTTGATCGACGAGTCGACCTCGATGTCGCGATCGAGGAAGTCGGTGCACAGAAGCGCCTTGGAGATGAGATTCGCCCGGCCACGGTGGTAGTTCGACGCATCGGATCGGTGGCGAATGAACAGAGCGCCATCGGAGAGGATTCCGGCCGCCGGCGGACCAGGTTGCGAGTCGGCGACTTGGAGCGTGCCGGCACCGGGATCGAATGCCGCGCCCCAGAATTCGGCGGTCGTGGCGTCGACGACAGAGTAGTCCGCGGTGACGATGTCCGTGAACGGCCGATCATTGACGACGACGTACTCGACCAGACGCAGGGGCCCGGCATTGACGGAGCGCGCGATCTCGAGGCCGTACTGATCGGCGAGCCCGTCGATCGCGGGATAGGGGTTTTCGATGGCGACGAGCAGCGCATCATTGGCAAACTCTCGGATCGTCTCGCCGAAGCGCTCGTCGCTGAGGTAGTCGTCGACGAACTCGGGCAAACGTTCGGGATCCGCAGCGATCGCCTGAAGGTCAGAGACACTGGGGCGGACGCCGCGCAGCGCCATCGAGACCCGCACGAGCCGCGCCACCGGTTCGAGCAATACGGCGTCCACGGTGCCGCCGGACGGATCATCGCCCGACGTGGTTTCGCCGCCGGTACTGGACGTATCGGCCGCGCCTGTCGACGCCTCGGATTCGGGCGTGTTTGTGGCAGCGGGTTCGCTGCACGCCACCGCCCCCGCGAGGATCGACAGGAGGCGAAGACGTCCGCTGTGTGGGGCCATGCCGTCACCACTTTGCAGACGACATGCCGGGCCTGATCTCAAGGCTCCCAGGCGTTTGCGCCCTCCACTGCCGCACACCCTCGACGACTGTCCATGGCTCCCCAGCCACCTCATCCCGCCGGAGAGCACCCCGGGCGCTTGCCGTGTTACAAGCCGTCCCCGATGGCACCCGATACGGCGACCAAGCCGGTACCCGTGTACGCCCAGGTCCTCGGCCATCCACGTCCGCTGTGGATGTTGTTCATGACCGAGTTCTGGGAGCGCTTCTGCTACTACGGCATGCGCTGGGCGTTGGCGCTCTACATCGTCTCGGCGTTCTACGGCGGTGACCCGGCCGGTGAGGGCGCAGCCAGTTTGACGTACGGGGCCTACACCGCCCTGGTCTACGCCACCGGGGTGCTAGGCGGCTGGGTGGCCGACAAGGTTCTCGGATACCAACGCGCCGTGCTTCTCGGCGGGGTCTACATCGCTGCGGGGCTGTTTACGGTGCTGGTCCCCGATCACACCGTGTTTCTGATCGGGCTCGCGCTCATCATCGTCGGAAATGGGTTGTTCAAACCCAACATCTCTACGATGGTCGGTGGGCTCTATCCTGCCGGTGATTCAGGTCGCGATCGCGGGTTCACGATCTTCTATATGGGGATCAATGCGGGCGCGTTTTTCGCGCCGCTTGTTACCGGTTGGTTGGCGAACTTCGCCTTCGGCGGCACCCCCGAGCACCCCAACTACTCGGTCGTGTTCGCGACCGCCGGCGTCGGTATGCTGCTCGGCCTCCTATGGTTCGGGATCGGCAAGGGCCAGCTTCTCCATGTCGGCCGCGCTCCCGCCGGTAAAGAAGGATTCGGGCCGATCCTGCAGATCGCCGTCGGCGGGCTGGCGATCGTGCCGGTCATTTATCTGTTGCTCAGCCAAAACGCGATCCTCGACTACATCCTGTGGGCGCTTTTCGTCGGCTGCTGCGCGATGCTGCTCAGCGCCGGCCTTCGGGCGGACCGGGTCCAACTCGACAAGATCATCGCGCTCTTGATCCTGTTTCTGTCGAACATCTTGTTTTGGATGTTCTTTGAGCAGGCCGGCAGCTCGTTCAGCTTCTTGGCCGAGAAACTCGTCGACCGGGAGATGTTTGGCGGCTGGGAGTTTCCGATCGGCTGGTTTCAGTCGGTCAACCCCGCCGCCATCGTGCTGTTGGCGCCCCTGGTGACGATGGTCTGGGCCCTACTCGACCGCCGCAAGGTCGAGCCGTCGATCCCCCGGAAGTTCAGCCTCGGCCTGATGGGCAACGCGTTCGGGTTTCTCCTGCTCATGATCGCGCTCCAGAGCATGGTCGACATGCGCAACTTGATCCCGTTTTGGCCGCTTGCGGTCTGTTACGTCGTGCAGACCCTGGGCGAGCTGTGCCTGTCCCCGAT
>CADEGN010000350.1 GCA_902826865.1 uncultured Myxococcales bacterium | reverse complement strand
CGCACGCAGGCGATCGGTCGCTGTGCGCATGCGTGTGTTGGTTATCGATGACGAACCGCTGATCGGCGAGAGCGTGAAGCGAGCGCTCGACCAGCACGACGTCGACATCGTGACCAGCGGTCGTGAAGCAATCGATCGCTGCCGCGAGGTCCGCTACGACCTCGTGTTGTGCGACCTCATGATGCCCGATACCGCCGGCATGGACGTTTACGCCCGTGTCTGTTCCGACGCGCCTGAGCTTGCCCAGCGCTTCCTTTTCATGACCGGCGGGGCTTTTTCCGCGCGTGCCAATGCCTTCCTCGAGGCTCACGGACTCGATCCCCTTACCAAGCCGTTCTCGTTACGGGAGCTTCGCGACTTCATCGATCGTCACGCGCGGTGACGCCGGCGGGACGCGGTGGCGGCGGCCGAGCGCCGCGACTCGAGTGGGGCGTGGGGCGACGACATCCCACACGAGCTCGAGCAACCCAACCACAACCCAGCGCCGAGTAGGGCACATCCGTTGGTTTTGCGCCGCCCACGAAAGCGCGCCGCTGCTATGATGGGGCTCCGATGGACGGCGCTCGGACCAACGCGCCCGATCTCTTCGCTGCGCTCGCGTGGGCCCAGCGTCGAGTCGCCGCGCACTCCCTTGTCGAGATCGGCGGCGCCGCGGCGCAACATCCGTCGATCGCCGATCCGGGCGCGATCACCCCGCCCGACGGAATTCTCGCCCTCGCCGACGCGCCCGCGGCGGCAGCGAAGCCGCCCGCCGCACCGCTCCGCAAGCTCGCGGAAGTCCTCGAACCCAGCGGCGGCGAGTCACCGGCACTCGACGAATTCGAGTCGATGCTCGACGAGCTGGCCGACACGAGTCACGCTCCGGAACCTGTTCCGGCGCCCGCGAATCCGCTGCCGCGCCGCGAGACGCCGGTAGCGACCACGTCTGCGCCGCCGGCTCGTCCCCGGCCGGTGACGCCGCCCGCGATCGCACGGCGGGCCGCACGCGCCCGCAACGAGGTGGCCCCCGAAGAGTTCCCCGCGCCAGGCGCACCCGCGCTTCTCAAGCCTCCTGCCGAGACCATCTCGGGTGGACCCGCGCGAGTGTCTCCGACCGCCTCGCCCGAAGGCGAGAACGAGGAGGTCGCCCCGCGCCGCACCGGTGGCCACGCGTGGGTGTGGATCAGTCTCAGCATCATGCTTGCCGGGGCCTTGGTCTGGGTGCTCTACACCCAAACGGATGTCTTCTCCGGTGACGTCATCGCCCAGCGAAACGCCGCGGCACTGGCCGAGGCGGTTCGCGAGCGCGACACCAAGCAGGCCGAGCTCGATGCCAAGGCCAAGCAGTACGGCGCAATCGAACTCGAAACCACTCCCAAGGGGGCACGCGTGTTCGACATGCGCCCTGGCCCCGAGGCCACGTTCGTCGGCTTGCCGCCGGAGCACGAGTATCTCGTACTCGTGAGCGCGCCGGGATACGCCCCGCGGATCCGCCGGGTCAAGGGCAGCGAGATGGTCGCGCCCGTGATTGTCGACCTCGACGCGCTGCCGCAGGGAGCAGCCGAACCCCCGCTCCCGGACGAAGATCCGCCGAAACTCGCCGCCTCCCTCGGCAAGCAGACCTCCGCACTGGTCCTGCGCAGCAACACTCCCGGTGCGCAGGTCGGCCTTCTGGTCGGATACACGCCGGGGGTCAAGCTCATCGATGTCGATGTCACCGAGCCCAAGCGCCTGTGGATCGCGCTTCCGGGCCATCAACGCGAGGAACTGGTCATCAAAGGTCGCCACTACGAGGAGCTGGGGAGTGGCGCCTTGATCTTCTCGACGAACCTGCAGCTGCGCCCGCTGCCGGCGAGCGAGGAACCGGAGGTCGTGGTCGAGCCAGAATCGGGCGCCGGAGCACCACCCCCGGTGGCAACGGCTCCAACCCCAGTCCGCGCTAAGGCGAGTGGGAAGAAGAGGAGGGCGAAGAAGAAGTCGAAGAAACGGCGGCGCTAGGGCGACGTCGCCGGCCCAGGTGCAGGACGATCGCCACCGCGGCCAGCCAGCCGAGCGGCGTTTCGTCGTCCGCCTTCGCGGCGACCGTGCAGCCATCGTCATCGGGCGGTGCCGTGTCGATGCAGTCGCAGAGTTGGCACTCGGGCCCGATGAGATCGACCGCGGTTCGATCACGGACCCAACAAAGCGCCGGGTAGGGCGCGCTGTAATAACCACCCTCGCCGCATGGTTCGGAGCCACGCGAGGTAATCCCGACGAGTCGGACGTCGCCGTTGCTCAGCTTGACGAACGCCGGACCACCCGAGTCACCCTTGCACGAGTCTTGTTGCATCCCGCCGGCGTAGAACTCGAGGCCGCGCGCCGAAAGCCGGCGGATCGTCGTGGTCACCTGACGCTGGATCCCAATGCCGGCATTGATCCCGCCCGCCTCAGGATCCTCGCCATATCCGACCAACGTAACCTCGCGCCCCGCGACCATCGCCTCGTCCCACTCCTCTTGGCTGGCGACGGGTAGGATCACACCTCCACCGACCTTGAAATCGCTGTCGATCACGACGTAGCCGTAGTCGTAGATGTCCTCTTTGCAGCTCGAACAGAAATTGGGATGCCACCCGTACTCGGTCACGGTGACGGCCGGGTTCGCTTGGATCGATCCGCCGTAGTAAACACTGATCTTGTCCTCGGCGCCCTCGCCGAGGTCGGCAAGACAATGTGCGGCCGTCAGGATCAGGCGATCCGCCACGACGGTGCCCGTGCACAGCCCGCCGCCAGCCACGATCGCAACGACGCCGTCCCAATCCCCGGGGTCGGTGGTGCGGCCGCCGACGATCGTGGTGGGATCGGCGGGAGCGGTGAGTCCGCCTGGTCCCGTGGGCACGGCCTGGGGGGCGCCGTGGGTGATCGGCGCCGCGCCCAGCCAGACCAACAGGGCGGTCGCCAGGGTGACCCCTAGTCGTGGGCGTGCGTCGGCGAACAGCATTGGCGGGACGTTGAGCAAGCCGGCGAGCGCCATCCATCGCAGCATAGCAGCACCGACGCGGCTGCTAAACTGCCACCGGCGCCCGCAGTGCAACACCACGTGTTCCTCGTCCCGGGATTCTTCGGCTTCGCGAGCCTCGGCGAGATGACCTATTTCTCGCGCGTCTGCGAGCTGCTCGCGTCACGACTCGAGCAGCTCGGCATCGATGCGAATGTGCGCGCGGTTGGGACCCTGCCGACCGCGTCCCTGCGCGCCCGCGCGGCGACGCTTGCCGAGGCGGTGGCGAAGTTCGCGCCGGCAGACGCGCCGTTGCACTTCGTCGGCCACTCCAGCGGGGGGTTGGATGTGCGCCTGCTCGTGACGCCCCGCGTGTCGCTCCACACCGATGTCGACGTCGAAGCGATCGGCCGACGCACGCGGTCGGTGGTAACGGTCGCGACGCCGCACTATGGAACCCCGCTCGCGAGCGTCGTGACCGGCGTGCTCGGCCAGCGGATCCTTCGCATGCTCTCGCTCGTCACCTTGTTCGCGCTGCGCACCGGCAAGCGACCGCTTCGGGGCGCGGTGAAGGCGGCGCAGGTGTTGATCCGGCTCGATGATCTCGTCGGCCTCGGCGGCGAAGTGCTCGAGCAGCTCTACGACCAGGTGCTCGCTGACTTCGACGAAGAGAGGTCGGCTTCGCTCGAGGCGTTCTTGGGCCATGTGGGTGGCGACCAGGCCCTGCTGCCCCAAATCACCCCGGATGGCCTCGACATCTTCAACTCCGGGGCCGAAGATCGCCCCGGCGTGGCCTACGCCTGCGCGATCACCCGCGCCAAACCGCCTTCGACGTTCGGATCGCTACGTGTCGGGCTCGATCCAATCGCGCAGGTTACTTATGCCGTGTACCACGCCCTCTATCGCTTGACCGCACAGATGCCGCCCTCACGCCTCGGGCCGCTGCGCGAAGCCCAGGTCGAGGCCTTGGTGAGCGGCTATGGCAAGGTGCCTGCGCCCGCGGCCAACGACGGGATGGTCCCGACCCGATCGCAGATTTGGGGCGAGATCATCCATGTCGCGCGGGCAGACCACCTGGACGTCATGGGCTATTTCGGCGACGCAGAGGCTGCCGGGCACGTCGATTGGCTCGTCACGCGTTCAGGCTTCGACCGCACGCGATTTCGGGCGTTGTGGGGGGCGGTTGCGCGTTTCATCGCGGCACCGCCGCCCGACGCATCCGGTGCGCGAGCCTGACCACCCCCTGCCTATGGTGGCACTGCGCCCGCACTGCCTACCCGCATGATATCCTGACCGCCACGTGTTTGCGCGCAAGACCAGTGCATGGGTGGCAGGGGTAACCATGGCGATCGCGCCGCTTGCAACGGCGCGGGCCGACGTCGGGATAAGCGCCGGCGGCCTCGTGGCGATGTACGCCAAGAAGAAGAAGAAGAAAAAGAAGAAGCCCGCAGCGGCGGACGCCGAGCCGGCGGGTCCGCTCCTTACGCCGGAGAGCGCGGAGACCAAGCGCCAGGCGATCCGCGATGCCGCCAAGGGCGACCTCGAGTCCGGAGATCTGGAGGCGGCCGCGGATACGCTGGCCAAGAACGCGGCCGAGCTCGGCGATCCGATCACGATGCTCGAGGCAGGCGAGGCAGGACTTACCCACGCCGACAAGGTCCGCAGCAAGGACGCCGCTGAAACGGCGCTGGAGCGCACGCGGACGGCCCTCGACATCCTCGAGTTCTACGCCGCCGTCGACGCCGGTCAGGCCACGAGTGACTGGCTGGTCGTTGCGCCCTCGGAGATCAGCGGGCACATCGATCGCGCGAACTCACAGATCGAGAAGGCGGAAGAGCTCATCGCAGCCATCGACGCGGAGAACGAGAGCGTGGCTGCGACCGATGGTGACGGAAAAGGCAAGGCCAAGAAGAAGAAGCGGAAGCGGGGCGAGGCCAAGCCCGGCACCGTGATGATCGCCGCGGGTTCGATCTTCACCGCGATCGGTATCACGGGCATCCCGATGGTCGCCGCCGGCCTGGCCATCAGCTCGAACAAGCAAAAAGAGGTCGAGAAACTGCAGCCCGGGGACCCCAAGATCCGCGAGCTCGACAAGGAAGGCAGCAAGGGCAATCTGCTCGCGTATCTTGGCGCCGGCTTCGCCGCCGGCGGGCTCGCGATCGGCCTACCGCTGCTGATCCTCGGGATCAAGAAGCGAAAGAAGGCGGGCGACCGGCCGCCTTCCGCCGCCCATCTGGGTGAGGCGGGGCGTGGCTTGGCCCGCGCCGAGGGCGGGCGTCGCGGCCGAACGAATCACGAGCTCTCGGTCGCGCCGATGTTTGGCGGCGCCGGCAATGGCCTGCTGCTCCGCGGCAGGTTTTGATCCCGCGCGTGCGTGGCGCGCGTTCAGTTTTGCACGCCAGGGGTTTCCCGCGCGCACCAAATGCGGTAGACGGATCGTGCCCGATTTGGGCTGCAGGAGACCCATGATCCTACGCATCCACGCCTCGCTTCCGCTCGTCGTTGCGGCCGCGTTCCTGGCCGCTTGCCCTGTCGTCAGCCCAGGAGCGACGGACGCTGGCTCTGATGAAACGGCCGCCGATGGCTCAACAACCGGCTCGCCGATGACGGGCGGAACGACTGGTGCAGAGACCTCAACGGTGATGCTGAGCTTCGCCACCGACATCCAACCGATTCTCGACGGGGCCTGCGTCCCCAGTTGCCACACCGCGACCCCGGCCGCGGGCAGCGGGCTGCCCTGGGGGGACTACAGCGGCGGTCTGGGCTACATGAAGTGGCTCGGAGCAGATGGGATGGGCGCCGCATCGCTCGAATCCCAGGCGTTGAAGCTGGTCGAGCCGGGCGACCGCGAGGCGAGCTACGTGTTGCTCGAGCCGGTCATGGCGGTCGAGGTGGTCGTGCCCGAGGACTTCATGGGCGACGTGATGGGCAACCTGTCGAGTCGCCGCGGTCGGATCGAGGGCATGGAGGATCGCGGCAACGCCAAGGTGGTGACCGCGAAGGTGCCGCTCAAGGAAATGTTCGGTTATGCGACCGACCTGCGTTCCGCGACGCAGGGGCGGGCGACGTACACCATGCAGTTCTCACACTACGAACCGGTGCCGCAGGTGGTCTCCGAGGAGATCCTGGCCAAGGCCGTGGGGGCGTGAGCGTCGGACGACGCGGGAGGAACGACGATGGCGAAGGCGAAGTTCGAGCGGAACAAGCCGCACTGTAACATCGGGACGATCGGGCACATCGACCACGGGAAGACGACGCTGACGGCGGCGATCACCAAGGTGCTGGCGGAAGCGGGGACGTCGTCGCAGTTCGTGGCGTTCGACCAGATCGACAAGGCGCCGGAAGAGAAGGCGCGCGGCATCACGATCAACACCGCGCACGTCGAGTACGAGACCAAGAACCGCCACTACGCGCACGTCGATTGCCCGGGCCACGCGGACTACATCAAGAACATGATCACCGGCGCGGCGCAGATGGACGGCGCGATCCTGGTGGTGGCGGCCTCGGACGGGCCGATGCCGCAGACGCGCGAGCACATTCTGCTGGCCCGACAGGTGGGCGTGCCGGCGATCGTGGTGTTCATGAACAAGGTGGACATGGTCGACGACGCGGAGCTGCTGGACCTGGTGGAGTTGGAGGTGCGGGAGCTGCTGTCGAAGTACGAGTTCCCGGGCGACGACATTCCCATTGTGCGCGGGAGCGCGCTGAAGGCGCTCGAGGGCGACAAGAGCGAGTTGGGGACGCCGTCGGTGCTCAAGTTGATGGAAGAGGTGGACCGCTACATTCCGCAGCCGACGCGCGACGTGGACAAGCCGTTCCTGATGCCGGTGGAGGACGTGTTCTCGATTTCGGGCCGCGGGACGGTGGCGACCGGGCGCGTGGAGCGCGGGCGGGTGAAGGTGGGCGAGGAGATCGAGATCGTCGGGATCAAGGCGACGACCAAGACGACGGTGACGGGCGTGGAGATGTTCCGCAAGCTGCTCGATGAGGGGCAGGCGGGGGACAATGTCGGGTGCCTGCTGCGCGGGACCAAGCGCGAGGACATTGAGCGCGGGCAGGTGCTGGCGAAGCCGGGGTCGATCACGCCGCACACGCAGTTCGAGGCCGAGGTGTACATTCTGACCAAGGAGGAGGGCGGGCGGCACACGCCGTTCTTCAAGGGGTACCGGCCGCAGTTCTACTTCCGGACCACGGACGTGACCGGGGTGGCGCAGTTGCCCGAGGGCACCGAGATGGTGATGCCGGGGGACAACGTGAAGCTGAGCGTGGAGCTGATCATGCCGATCGCGATGGAAGAGGGGCTGCGCTTCGCCATCCGCGAGGGCGGCCGCACCGTCGGCGCCGGCGTCGTCGCCAAAGTCATCGCCTGA
>CADEGN010000349.1 GCA_902826865.1 uncultured Myxococcales bacterium | reverse complement strand
GGGGCCCTACCGGAATTCACTCGAAGAGAGAAGGAAGGTAGGGTCTACCAATGGATGGGTGGATGGATCGTTCGGGTCTGCGTGTCGCGGCGGTGCTGGCGTCGGGGATCGTCGCCGGTTCGCTGCTCGTCCCCCGCCTTGCCGATGCGTGCAGCTGCATCGGCGAGGCGAACATCATCGTGCCTGCGCTCGATGAGCAGCATCCCGCGAACGCGGCGCTCCTGCTCGACGCGTGGTGCTTCAGTGGAGGATTCGAGATCTTCTCGGCGACGGTCGACGAAGTACCCGTCACCCTCGCGTTCGAGTGGTTGTACGCGGACGGCCTGAACGTCGCGACAATCGATCCGCCGCCCCAGCCGGGACAGGTCGTCGCCGTGCGCCGATGCGGGGACGCGCAGGGCTCCGGCTGCGAGCCCGGGGCGACCATCGAGCAGGTGCTGCAGTACACCGCAGGCCCTGTCGACGACGTCGTGCCCCCGGGTGTCGGCGAGGTGACGCTGCATCACGAAACGGGCGAGTTCGAGGTCGGCTGCCTTCGCTTCGCGGCGCTGCAATACCACGTTGCCGTCAGCGGGCTCCATCCCGCCGCCGGGGCTGATCTGCTCTATATGATCGAGCTGCGCGATTCCGGCGGCGAGATCGTGGGCGCGACCGTCGTGCATGCGCACGATCCGACGCCGTCGTTCGATACCTCCTTCGCCTTGACGACCGTGCCCGACGACGTGGCCGATCACTGCGTCACCGTGACGGCGCGCGATCTGTCCGGCAACAGCACGCTCGTCGCCGAGCTGTGCGGATCCGAGTCGTTGAATCCCGGCGGCGGCACTGGGACCGACGGCGGGTCCGACACCGGTGACGTCCCACCCGGCGACGACTCCGACGGTGACGGCTCCGACGACGGGAGCGATCCACCCGCAGACGGGACGTCGACGGGCGGCCCCGTCGGCACCTCCACCCACGATCCCGACGCCGACGGGGGGCTCGGCGATCGCGGATGCAGCTGCCGGGCGAACACGGCCACGCCGGGTGTCTCATGGCTCGTGCTGTTTGCGCTCGCTGCCCGCCGCCGGCGTTCGAGCGAGAGTCTCGGCCGCTCCGGCAGGCCTGCTCCGCGGGCGCAGTCGTAGACGAGGGAGCGCAACACCGCCACGCTTGCGCCGCATCTCGAGGCGCGGACGGCTCCAGGCGCTACTGGTCGGAGGGCGCAGGTATGAACCACCTTGCCTCCGCAATGCGCAGCGCGTCGCCGAGGGCGACCGAAACGTGGTTCACTGCGGCGAAACGATCAGCTTTGGATTACCGGTCAGCTCCGGGGGCGCGCAGGGCGTCTGCGGCTTCGCCTTGGTACCGGTTGCACTGATCGTGCCCGGCACGTCGTGCGCGACTTGATTCGGCTGGGTGATCCGCACCCACGCCTTGCGCTGCGACGTGCTCGCTCCATCGAGCATCATCGGTGCGACGATCTTGCCGTTCTTGATCGTGCACTTCACGTTGTAGCGGAGCTGCTCCGTGCAGTTACTCGGGCCGCCGGCCTGTGGGCACTCACCCTGATGGGTGACCTGTGCCGTCATTTCGGCGCGCTCGATCTGGCCGCCGGGGATCGGCGCAACCGTGACGACGCGGTAGTCGCAGTCGACGCAGACGCGTTGCGCAGGGCAGCCGGAAGCGGTGACGAGGGCGGAGAGCAGCGCGAGGGACAGCGGGACGGAGCGAGGAACAAGGCGCATTGAGGACTCGGGTCCGAAAGTGTCGCTCAGCGGCGCCGACAAAACCACCAACCTACGCGTCGCGTTCACGGGACCCAGACACGGAGTTCCTCGATGTTGACGCCACGTGCAGCGCTTGCGCGGGCCGCATCCCTGAACATGCGTGGACCATCCGCGAATCCCGCCCGTTCGGCGGCGGCGTAGAACTCCTCGGAAAACACCGCTGCGTGTTGATCGTCGAGTGGACCTCGGGAGCCGACGACGACCGTCGAGCCGGCGATCAGGAAGGCCGCCGCGAGATGCATCCCGCCTGCTCCGCCGGCAAGACGCGAATCTGCCGTGTGACAACCCGAGAGCACGGCAACCCGCGGCCCCGGCCCGGCGACGAGAATGTCTCGAACGTCGATCCGCGTCTGTGACGCGAGCTGCAGGGACGAGTCCCAACCCTCGGTGCCGCCCGACCATCCGTGACCGGCGTAGTGAAACCAATCGGTCCCCCGAAGGGCCGCGAGTACCTTCGCGGAGTCGGCGTCGTCGCCGGTCAACATGGCCACGCTGAACCCTGCGTCACCCAACGCGAGCCGCGCTACGTGGCCCTCGACGCCTGCGGACGGGAGCGGGCCAGCATCGGGCAGGCGCGTGCTGGGATTGGCGACGATCAACGATCGTCGTGGGCGCTCACTCGTCGGAGCAACGGCCACGTCCAACGCCCAAGCCACGGGCATGCGATCGATGAGTCGCTCCCCACCCGGTGTGTCCCACGACGCGAGATGAAACGGCGCGCCGAGCAGTTCGCCCATCAATAGGAAACGCACCGACGAGGCGGTCGCGATCGCGGTTCGGAACGGACGGAGGAGCGCCGTGGCGTCGACCCGACCCGATCGAATCACATCGCTATTGGGCAGACGTGCGAACTCGACCTCGGCTTGGGTGACTGCGAAGGCAAACCATCCGTCGGGTGCCGGGTGGTAAAGGAGCCAGGTCTCGTCGGGCGTCGGCGGACGCAGGGCAGGCTCCCCGACCGGCGCGCGCTCGAGGATCGCGAACGCGCGGGCGTGACTATCGCGCATGCGGGCCCGGAGCCGCTCATGGGTGTGCTCGGCGCTTCTGCGCGCATCCTCGGGCAGCGACCACATGTGTTTGAGCTCGTCGCCGAGTTGTCGCGTCAGCGCACGGTACTCACCTATCGCCTCGGCCCACGCGCGACGATCCTCCGCCGACAACGACGAGATCGTTGAGGCTCGACCGAGCGATCGCAGGGCCCGATTGCGCGACGAGCGAGCGACGGTCATGGCCCGTCGCACATCCCCCGCCTCGAGCAGGAGCGCGATGGCGTGGGCTGCGCTGGCGTGCGTCCCCGCTGCGAGGCCATCGCGACCCTGATCGATCGCGATCGCACGGTTCACGGTTTCGAGTTGTTTCTCCGCATCGAGATACGCTGCCAGCGCGGCACGCTTGTCGCCGACCGCTTCGGCCGCGCGTCCGCGCAGGACGGCTGCTTGCCACGTGAGCAGCGGATCGTCGGGAGTCGGGCCCACCGTTCGAAGACTCGCGAGCGCGGCCCGTGGTTTGCCACTTGCGAGCGCCAGCTCCCCGCGCAGGTAGGCGACCCACGCCCCATACGTTGCCGGCGGCGATCGACCCGTGAACCACGCTAGGCGTTCGCGGAGCGCCTGAGAGTCTCTCCGCAGCAGCGCTTCGATCGCAAAGTTGAGATGGGCGTTGAAGATCGTCGCGGCCCCTTCGCCGCCTGCGCGAGAGCAGGCACCTGGCCGCTCGGCATCGGCGACTAGCCGTTCGATGAGCTCACCGGTCGAACGCGTAGGTGCAGATCGTGCCTCGGTGACGAGCAGTGACCACGCCACGTTGTTGAGGTGTCCGATCTTGCGACAGGGCGCGAGCTGGTCGACCCGTGGCGCTATTTCGAAGATCCTCGCGAGAAGAGCGCGCTGTTCGTCTGAGCGCCCCAAGAAGGCAAGGATCCACGCCCGCTGCGAGGCGGATGCGAGCTCGAGTTGCGGGAGATCGAGATGACGTGCGGTTCGCTCGCACTCTTCGAGTGACGCCATCGCGGCGCCGATGTCACCGTCCGCGATCTGGACGAGTGCATCGTCGTAGCGGGCGTTCGCGCGCTGTCGGTCGTCGAGGGAGTGTTCGGCGTAGAGCTCCTCGATGTCCTTCGCCCAGCGCGCGGCTGATCCGGAGCCCGCGATACTATGTAGCAGATGGGCCGCCTGCATGACGTGACCTGGGCCCGACTCGCGGAGCGCGTCCGCGAGTGCTTCCGCGGCGAGCTTGCCCGCACGGTTCGAATCGCCCAACGCCAGGGCGACTTGGGACGCGAGGTGAAGCGCGTCAACCCGGGCGTCGCCGTGCAAGTCGGGGAGGGCGAGTTCTAGCCGCGCAAGTCCAGCTCTTTGCCGAGACTCGCGATCGGGATCGTCATACGACGGAAGAGACGCTGCCACTGCCGCGACCTCGGGCGCGGAGATCGACCGCTGCAATTCCACCGTCCAGGGCGCGCTCCCGTCTACGCGGACTGCAAGGGTGCCAAGTGGCATGTCTGCGGGCAGTAATGCCCGCCATCCGCGCTCGGCCGGTTCGAGCCGCCCAATCGTCGCGGCCGCGCCTCCGATCTCGAGGCTTGGCTGCACGGGGCTATCGATCCAGACGACCAGCTCTCCACCCGCGGGCACGCTGCATGTACGGCGCCAGGCGTTGCTTTCTACGCACCCGGTCAGCTGTACCATCGGCGCTGCCGCTTGCGGCGGTGGTGCTTGCATCGCGAGCGCCGCATCTTGCTCCGGCTCGCCGCAGCACAACACTACGATCGCAGTGAGTGACGGGGCGAATCGGACGGTGCTGGCCATCGTATGGCACAGGTTCCGATTCACCGATGGCTCTGGTCCTTTCGCCACTCCCGCCACTGGCGATCGGTGCCCATCACCCGGTCCCAGATCCCAAAAAACGACCCGAGGCAGCCCTTGGCCGCGTACAGATGATGAAACGCGTGCCGGCTTGCGATCCGTGTGAAAGCGTAGCCGCTGTGCGCTTCGACCGTCTCGACCATCCGCACGAGCACCCAGATCGCGAAGGTCAGTAGGTGCACGTGCAGGAGGATCGCCGGCAACATGAACGACACTAGGTTGGCGGTGACCTCGACGGGATGCGCGTACTCGGACGAATGACCGCGCACGTATCGAAACGTGTGATGGCGAACATGAATCGCCCGGTACAGTCGCGGCAGATGCAGCGCGCGGTGGCTCCAGTAGAACATCGTGTCCTGAATGAGGATGCACGCGAGGAGCTGCCAGGCGATCTCGAACGGCGGCGGCAACGGCAAGCCGATTCGGCCACCGAGCGACGACCACGGGGGGTAGATCACAAACGCAACCACGGGCACGAGCAGCACGTGGCCACCCAACACATCACGCCAGGCCTTCGCGCCGAGATCGGCCGGTGGTGCCTTGCCCTGCGCGACCTGGAAGCGTTGCGCGATTCCGCGATGGAAGAGCCAGGCGAAGACGCCCCAGGTGGCAAAGAACCCGATCTCGTGTGCGCCCCACACGACGGCGGTAAACAGCCAGCGCTCGTCCATGGTCACAGGGAGTTTCGCGCGCGCGGTACCTCGCGGCAAGTAGGGCGCCCGGGATCCCCGCGGCACTCGGTGGGGCTTGGTTCATCGCCTTGGGACGTTGGGTTCTTCGGGCGTCGGACCGTCGGTGGCGCGGGCGCCATCGGTCTGCCGGACGAATGCGCGACGCAGCTCCCGATGCACCACTCGTAGGGTTCGTTGCCAGCCGTGCCAACAACGTCGAAAGGAAGGTTGACCTGTGGTGAGTCGTTGGAATCTCGTGTCGGCAATCGGTCCCACGCGCACGGCGAGTGGCGCCGAGGGGAACCAATGTCGATGCGCATCATCATGACCGGTCTTGGGTTCGCCGCGGTTGCGGCTTGTGCGGTGAGTACCACTGGCTACCGCGATGGGGACGACATCAAAGGACGGCCTCCCATCGCTGGGTCGGAGGGCGACGGCGACCCGAGCGCCGGGAGCGGCGAAGGGGATGGGGACGGCTGCACCCTGACCCAGGGTTACTGGAAGAACCACGATTGGCCCGCGGACTACGCAGACGCGACGCTTTGCGATCAGACTTGGATGGACATCCTGTGGACGCCGCCCAAGGGCGATGCCTGGTACATCCTCGCGCACCAGTGGATCGCGGCCACGCTCAATGGTGCGTCCGGCGCCGATGCCGGAGATGAGATCACGCAGGCGCTGTCGGACGCCGCAGATCTCGTCGACGACTGCAGCATCAGCGATGCCGATCGCGCAGCGGCGATCGCACTCGCCGGAATGCTCGATGACTACAACAACGGCCTCACCGGACCAGGGCACTGCGATGGCGATGATGATGGTGGAGAGGACGGAGACTCCGGCTGCGACGACAAGGGATCAGAAGGAGGCGGCGCAGAGACGGGTGGTGCCGCCACGGACGGTGGTGGCACCGATGGCGGTGGCACGGCCGCGAGCGCCGAAGGCGGTGGCGACGGTTCGGTGCCCGAGCCCTAGGCCGACCCGTACCTAACCTCGGCGTCGTCGGCCCCAGGCGCCTGCCACCAACACGAAAAGCGCGAGCATCGCATCCCCTCGGCCGCGCCGTTCTGTGTGGAACGCACAGCCGCCACCAAACGGGTCGTTGATCGTGTCCCCGTCGATCGACGGGAGGTCGACGTCGACGTCGACCTCCACGTCGACGCCGCGGCGCGCGAGTGCGTCGGCGCAGCCAGATACGGCCTCACCGGCGGCGATGATCTGGCCGTCGCAGAAAACGCTCCCACTCCCGCCGCAGCCGACTTCGCAGCGTTCGACGAAGGACTGCTGACAGCCGGCGAAGTCGAGACCTTGACAGTCCAATTGGCAGTCGAGGTTGGCCGACGCCGTGCATGAGCCGATGCAGCACATGTTGCAGTGCTCCTCGCAAGAGGCATCGACTGTCAGCTCGCCACACTTTTCGTCGCAGGTGGTGTTGCAGTTGGCCTCGCACCCCGCGCGGCACTTGGCTGGATCATCAGCGTCGGAACATCGATCGGGGCACTCGACGGTGCACTCGGGGTAGCAGTTGTCGTGGCACTTGACGTCGCCCTGCAGGCACTGGGTCTCGCACGTCGCTCCACAGTCGCTGGAGCACTGGATGTCGAGGTCGAAGTCGCAGCCGCCGCTGCATTCGATCGCGAGCTCGTTGGCGCAAGCTCGAATAGCGCCGTCGAGATCGCACTGGGCGTCGCAATCGATCGCGACCTCGAGGCTACAGGCGGCGTCGGCGTCGACCCACACGCCTCCGCATTCGGGAACCCCCGCGCGCGCTTCGGTTGGCCACAGTACGGCCGTTGTCGCCGCGATTCCCAAGGTACACATCATCGAATGCATGAACCTGCCCACGTCCCACCTCGGCGCCACCCACAATTCGCCCGACCATCGAGCGTGACGCAGGGTGCGTGGGTTTGGTGGCATCGCAAACGCTGGGCCAACCCACAGATCTCGCAAGCGTCGACCATCGCCCCGTCGGTTGTTGCAAGCCGCCGCGACGCAAGCGTCAGTCCCCGGCGAATGCGCCGCGCGTCGTTGTGCCGCAT
>CADEGN010000348.1 GCA_902826865.1 uncultured Myxococcales bacterium | reverse complement strand
GCGAGCCGGTCGGCGCGGAGGGTGTCGAGCGGGATCAGGATGACGTTTCGGCGCGGCGGCGCGGCGCCGGCCGGTGCCAGGATCGTCGGATCGGCCCAGAGCGGCAGGACGACCGGCCGGCCGTCGCCGACGGCGCGCTGGCATGCGTCGCAACGCGACGTGGCAGTGACCCCATCGTGACACTCGAGGCGCTTGGCCTCGCGCGGAAGCTGCAGGGTGCTCGCGAGGCGCACGCGATCCATGGCCGGATGACAGTTCTCGCAATCGATCGACTTGCCGGCGTGGAGGCGGTGGTTGAAACGCAACAGTGGTCTCGGCATGCGCAGGCCAGCCTTGACACGCCCGGCGTCATCCACGTCGGAGTGGCACATGGCGCAACGATCGACGCCGCCCTCGGGTTTGGGATGCTGGGCGCCGTGGCACTCGTCGCACGCCGCCCCTGTCGGGACGAGGAGGTCGGCGGCCTTGGTCGAGGTGCTGGCCTTGGGATGACAGCGCGCGCAGTTGAGACCAAGCGCGAGGTGCTGACCGTGGGTGAAGCGCAGCGGTATGTCCTGGGCGGGGTAGACCGCACCGCCGGTCATCGTCGGCCCGGTCGCCACGCCAGCGGTGGCTGGGATTTCACCGCGCCCGCGGGGCGGCTTGCCCTCGCGTGTCACAGGCCCGCGACCGATGGCACCGGGACGCAGGCCGGACCGCACCGGCGCCGCATCGACGCCGGCCCGCACCCCGAGGAGCGCCGCCAGCACGAACACGGCACCGATCCACCACCGCGTGGCGCGCAAGCCGATCACCGGCGACCCCCGCGAACCGTCCAGTCGAAGCTGAGGATCCCCAGGGCGCGGAATGCCGAGCGGTAAAACGACGTGACCATCTGCTCGCCGACGACGTTGAAGTAGATTCCGTGGGCGATCCTAAGGTTGCCGCCGGCCTGGAGCGCCACGCTATAACCGCGGCGACCCGAAACCAACTCATCGCGGTAACCCACGGCGTAGGCGCGCGCATCCAGGGCGAAACGGTCGTAGACGAGATGGGTGCGGGTGTCGAGGTCGCCACCGATGCGGGCGCCGCCGTAACCGCCAAGCCCGTACAAGTCAGCGCGCGCGGCGAACCGGCGCTTGCGCCACGCGGCACCGATCCCACCACCGCCCCCGAACGACACGCGCTGGTCGGGACGCGTGCCGAGTTCGGCCGTCTTGTCGGCGCGAAACACCCGGCCTTGAAACCGACCGTACAACGTGAACTCGGGGCTTGGGCGCACTTCGTAGACGACGCGAACATCTTCGATGGGTTCGGTGGCGAAGACGTTGAAGATCGAGTCGAGGTCGAAGATCGGGATCGTGCGAATGTACTGGGCGCGTACGGTGTGAATCGGCGTCATCGCCCAGATGAGCGCGGCCGAGGTATTGTCGAGGACACTCGCACCGAGGTTGTAGCGCAACGCCGCTGTCGGCATGAGGCGGCCACGCAATAGGTTTAGCGCGACGGTGCCGGACACGAATTCCTGATCGACACCGGTCGACAACCCGCGGGTGCCGTCGGGGGCGACGAGATCGTCGGCGAGGCCGGCTGGCGTCCACGTGCGCCGGTAGGCGAAGCGCGCGTCCATCCAGCGCACATCCGCCAGGGAAAACCCGGCGCCGACCATCGGCGTACTCGCGCGATCCGAGGGCGTGTCTTGGGTGCCGTCGAGCTCAAATGTGGGGTAGCCGAACACGGCCGTGCCGTCGACCTGGAAGCCCCCGAACACCTCGACAGCGAGATGTGCCGGCGTGCGTACCCGCAACCAACCGCCGTCGAACGCGTAGAAATCCAAGCCCGACATCTCGAACTGTCGCCCAGCGCGAAAGTCGACCCACCCGCCGAGGTTTTGGCCGTCGAGATAGCCCAGGAGGAGATCGATCTGGCGGCCGTCGATGCCCTGCAGCATTGTCGCGCCGTTCCCGGTCGCGCGGCGCAGATAGGTGCCGAAGTCGTGGCGGATCCGCATGTTCGTGACGATCTGGAGCTGCCCGTCGGCCGGGTCGCGCACCAACTCACCGCTGCGCCTGGGCGCGAGGATCCGGTAGACACCGACGCCGATGTACTGCACGAGGCGGCGCCGGGAGAGGAGGTTGCCGGCCGCGCCGGGCGCCCGAACCATGTACCCCTCGCCGACGGTGCGCGCGGTGAGCCGAACATCGGCGGCATCGGCCCGCGCCGCGAACAGCCACGCGCCGATCAAGCACGTGGCGCCGCCGAGTCCACGCACCCCCGGGCGCGGTCGACGGGCTGCGACGGCCATTCGCACGAGGGCTATGCTATGCCCGAACCCGCAGGCAAGAAGGGCGGATCGCGGAACGATCCGCCACCTTGGTTGTCCCCTGCCCCACGATGCCGCGCCCGATGGCACCAAGCGCCCTGTGTGCACTGCTGCTGGCCACCACCGCCTGCGCCCACGGCGCGACGCGACGAGGGGGTAGCGCGCCGGCGCAGTTCGTCGCGCGGTCGGCCGCCAACCCCGGCGCAGCCGAGGCAAAGCAGCTCGCGGCGTGGGCCAAGGGCGATCTCCACGCGCGTGTCGTTCGCCTCGATCGCCTGCTCGACCTTTTCGATCAGGCCCGCTTTGGCCCGGACGCAGATGCGCGCGACGTGTTTTGGGAGGCGCTCGGTGGCCATGAAACCGGTCGCGGTCCAGACGCGACGCGTGACGCGCTGGCCCGCCTCCTGGAGCTCGCCCTGGCCCTGGATGGTGCAGGCGTGGCCGCCGCGGATCAGGCCATCGTTGCCGATGCGATCGCGATGCTCTCCGCCGATCTGCAGGGGCCGGTCAGTGCGGAGGACCTCGCCCTGCGAACCCTGGCATGGCGCAGCCTGGCCGAGTCGGGTCATCCACGGATCCGCGACAACGCCGGTTTGCGCCTCTACGATCACGTTCGCCAGACCCTCGTGGCGGCCAGTGAGGTGGAGGGGTCGGCCCGGGCCGACGTCGCCGTCCAAGCCCTCTACGCTCGGCAGGAGGATCTCGACTTCGCGCTGGTCGAGGCACCGCCCGCGGTGCGTGCGCCCTGGATCGGGCCGCAAGTGCTGATCGAGGAGCTCCACCATCGGCGCGCAGCGATCGGCACGGCCGCTCCCTGGCGCGAGCTCTCGCTTCAGCTCGCGGTTGCCGACCGCGAACTCGCCCGGGTCATCGCGGCGTCGCTCCCCGCGGCTCGCGATCCGACCCTGTCCGCCCTCGCGCGCCCGCGCGGCACCGGATCCCCTGAAAGCCTGGCCCCGATCCTGCGCACCGAGTCGGCGAGTGCCGTCGTCGACCATGGCCGGCCCCAGGCCCGCCGGGTCGATATCTCCTCCGACAGCACCCAACTCGCCCGGGCGATCCGTGATGCGCTCATTCAGGACGGGCGCGGCGTGGTTCTCCTGGCGGTGGATCCCGCCACGCCGGCCCCCGAGTTGCACCACCTGTTGCGGGCGATCCGCCGCGCGCAGGTCGATCGCCTCGAGTTTGCATTGCGTGAGCCACACGACGACCGGGCCATCGGTACGGTCATCACGGCGATCGGGTTGTGGGTGATCGACGTCGGTCACGACACCGCCGGGGCCGGTGCGTTCACGCGGGCGCGGATCCGCGTGCACGTGGGCGGCCGGGGGGCTGAACTCTCCGTCGACGGTGCCCGCTACCTCGAGCCTGTCGCCGGCGATGCCTTGGCGCGTGGGCTCGAGACCCTGGGCCACGCCTACCCGCGGGAGACGGTGGTTGCGGTCACCATCGACGATGACGTACGGGTCGAACAGATCGTCGACGCGCTCGCGGCGATTCGTCACGCGGCGGCCGGACGGTTCGCCGAAGTCGGTTGGTTGTCGGACGACGCCCGGGTGCAGGGCGCAGCCGACTCGGCGGCGTCCCGGCGGGTTGAGGCCCGCGCGCGCCTCCGCGTCAACGCCGATGCCACCACCATCGACCAGCCGTTCCCGCTCGCCGGCGCCGACCAACAACGCCTGGCGACCTTCGCGGGCCTCGTGCCTTGGTGTTTGCCCGAGCTTGAGTCGGCGTTGCCACCTGGCACGGTCGTCAAGGTCGTCGTCGAGCTCGCCCTTGGTCGCGTGACATCTGTGCAAGCGCTGCCGCTGCCGGGGGTCAAGGCGGCCCGCGTCGAAGCGCTGCGCGCATGCGTGCAGGACGAGGCCTACGGATTACGGCTGCGCGAGCACCAAGACAAGATGACGGTGACGATCTACGTGGCCGGCCGCGCACGATGATCGCGGTCGAGCTGGGCGACTACTTGCGGTCGATCGCACGCAAGAGCCCCTGCTCCTGCTCGTCGACCTGGCGCCCGAAGGCGGCGAAATCGGCGTACGCATCGGTGGTGACGATGCCGGGGACCAACGTGGAGCGGATCGAGAGCTGGACGTGATCCTTGCCGCGACCGCCGGACATGATCTTGCGTTCGTAGCGTCCGAACTTGCTGGCGATCGCGGCGGCTTCGGGGACCTCCTCCAAAACGCCGCCCTTGACCGCGTAGGTGATCTCCGCCTCGAGCGCGGGGGCCACCGGCACCACCAGCCCGGTGGTCCGCGTCGGCAACGTGGTGTAGCGGGCCGCAATCGATAGCGGCAACGGCGAAGCCCGCAGCATGAGCGCTTCGCCCTGACGGATCGCAAACTGCGGCGCGTCCGCGGAAAATCTCAGGACCAGCGGGCGATCGATCGCCTTCTCCTCGAGGACCTCGAACTCGCGCAGCGTCGCGCCACGAAGCCAACCCAGCTCGGCCTGCTGAAACAACTCTCGGACGCGATCGCGATCGACCTCGCGTAGGGCTTGGCGCCAGGCGATCGCGTCGACTCCGGAGAGCGTAATCCGTCCGGTGATCGCAGCGGCACCGTCCTTGGCGACGGAAATATCCAACTTCCATGCTCGCCGATCGACGAGCGCGGCCGGTGGCTTTGGCAGCACGACCTCGCCGGAGGGACCGTCGTTGTCTTCGAGATGGACGCGGAGGCCAGCCGTGCCGGCGTACGACGGACTGAGGTAGCCGAGCGGCATCACCTTCGAGGCGGTGAGTACCATGAGCGGGTCCTTGCCCCCGAGATCGACGGCGAGAAGCGCGGCATCATACTCCTCGAGCATCGGGTGACCACCGGGCAACGGAGCGGCAGAGAAGCGGTCGCGCGCAAGCCACAACTCAGCCCCGATCCCCACTTCGCGCAGCATTGCCCGCAGCAACATGAGGCGGCTCCCGGCGCGTGCGGACAACGTCGCGGTGGCCGGCGTGGACAAGTCACCGCCGTCTTCGACGTTTTCCACCACCCAGCTCCACAGCGTTTCGAGCTTCGCCCGCGGGTCGGTGCGTCCGGCCGTGAGTTGCCGGGCGCGTCGTCGCAGCTCGACGTTGGCGCGCTGGCCACGGCGGATCTGCAACGCCAGCCCATCGAGGTATGCACGGACATCGAGGGCGGTGTAGACCCGCACGTTGGGCAGCTCATCGAGCAATGCCCGATGTCCAGGCTCTTCGCCGCGACGGGGGACCTCGCGGGCGCGATAGAGCCGCGTGGCGAGGACGTCCGCGCCCAGCTTCATCTCGCCAAGGATCGGATCTGGCGCGCCGTTGCGTCGGTCCTCCTTGATGGCCATCGATCTGGGGGCCAAAACGAATAGCTCGGAGCGGTGATATGGGACGTCGAGCGACTGAAAGCGGAAGGTCGAGACGTCCACGTATCCAGGCAGGGCAGTCGCCGGGTCGCGTTCGATCACGAACTCATATTCGACCACGTCTCCGATTGCGAGATCGCGGAGCGACACGCCCTCCTTACCCGGTACCGATTCCGCCTCAACCACCGTGCCGTCGGGCTTGATCGTGCGCAGCGTCAACAGCCGTGCCGCTTCGGGGATGTCCAGCTCACCGTAGCGATCCAGCGCGGCCTTGCTGCGCAACTCGACCACGAGGTGAACGATCTGCCGCTGGCCACCGTTGGCGTAGACGCGGGCAGCGCTGCGATCGAGCACCAAGACCTCGCTTGCGCCCTCCTCGTCTTTGCGCGAGCGACGATAGTCGGCCAGCGCCGCCAGTCCGTCGACGCGCAGCTGCTCGAGCTCATCGGGGGCGCCGAGCAACGCCTGGGCGCGGTGGAGCGGATCAGCGTGGGGCATGCGCGCGAGCGCCAACGTGATCTGCCTGCGCGCCTCGGCGGCATCGTCGGTGGCCGCGGCAAGGTCTGCCAGCATCACGTGGGCGGAAACGCGTAGCGGGTTGCGTTCGAGCACCTTGTTGAGCAGTTCGCGCGCCGCCGCATTATCGCCCGCTGTCGCCGCCACGCGGGCCGCAAGCTCCGCGGTGTCGAGATCGTCGGGCACCCGGCGCATGGCTTCGGCCAAGAGCCCACGGGCCTCGTCGAACCGTCCTCGCCGTTCGGCCAGTTGCGCGCGCAACTCCAGGGTGCCGCTGCAGTTCGCCAAGGCTGCGGTGAAGGCGTCTTCCTTGGCCACGTCGGCGCGATCGCGGGCACGGCCGCGCTGGGCTGCGAGCACGCGACAGTTCGAGCCAGCGATCCGAGAGGCGCGTTCGAGCGCGGCGTCGGCCCGGCGTTCGTCCCCGCGTTGGAGATGGATGCGAAAACGCAGCAACTCGCCCGAGACGCTATGCAGTCGCGCGGCCGGCAGCTTGTCGAGCGCGACCTCGGCATTGCTATCCTCGCCCCGTTCGAGCATGAGTTCGAGGGTCCGTAGACGCGCCGCGTCGCTGGCGGGATCCGTCGCGAGCGCGCGCTGGAGCGCCGTCTGCTCGCGCGCGGCCGAGACGGTGCGACCCCGCGACGGATCAAACCGCTCAAACATGGCGATGACCAGCTGACTTTCCGCGGAGACGGGTAGCTGGCCGAGGCGGTCGATCTGCACCTCTGCGGCATCGACATCGCCATCGCCGATCGCATCTTCGGCGGCGAGCAAGGCCCGCAGCGGGGCATAGATCGGCCCCTCGACGGGCGCGGCTGGATTCTCCCACGCGCTGCCCAGACGTCGCGGCGCGCCTCGAAGTTGCCCGCGGGTTCCGCTGCTCGTGACCTTCACCTCTGCACCGTTTGGAGTGTTGGCCCGCACGAGAAGCCATGCCTTGTCGCGCGAGATCGTCGTCGCGACCTCGAGCTCATGCGTCCCCGGTGCGACTGGGATCTCGAGGGTTGTGCGGCTGCGAGGAAATCGATCGGTGACGTCGGTGCGATGGACGAGCTGGCCGTCGAGCCACACCCGCGTCGGCTCCTCGGCCGAGACCTCCAACTGGAGCATCTCGCCAGGCACGTCGAGGAAGGTCCGCATCCGGCGGATCCCAGCCGACTCGGTGGGGTTCCACAGGCGGACGACGCACGCGAGCTTGATCGCCTCGG
>CADEGN010000347.1 GCA_902826865.1 uncultured Myxococcales bacterium | reverse complement strand
CCATCGTCAAGGCGCTGACGGCGCATAAGAGCGGCACGCCGCCGGTCATCTCCGGCAACAGCTCGCCGTTGCATGTCGGAATGAAATACCAATCGGGGCACGCCATCGACGACCCGGTGGGGTTCACCAGGCCGCCGATCAATAGAAGGATCCACGTGGCGACTGTGGTGGCCAGCGCCAATCGAAACGCGTTCTTCACAGCGCGACCCCGATCTGCCCGTGGCGGCAGAAGCTGTCGATAGCGCGGTAGGCGTCCGCACACGCGCATTTCTTGCGGTCACGGCACGGCGCATTGCGGTCGACGCACTTGTTGAACACCCACTGCGCCTTGGCCGACGAGAGATCGAGACCGCCGCAGTACGCTTGCCGGTCGGCGCCGAGCAGGCAGTGCGTCATGACGCGGGCGACTCCGTCGTCGCACAACACTTTGTTGGCCGTGCAGCGCGAGTGCCACGCCAGGACCTCGCCGACGCAACCCTCGGTATCGAGCGTGGGCCCCACCTTGTCCATGTGCGCGAGCGTGTCGGCGAAGTGTCGTTCCGACACGGTGTAGCGCCAATAGGCAAGCACGCCGAGCACCATCGCGAGCATCGTCAATCCGCCCAGCACGAGGCGAAGACTCGGCCCCGAGGTCTCGTACGACTCCCCGTCTGGCACGCGGGGAAGCTACGCCCCCGCCGGGCGACGGTCAACGTTGCAACCCGCACGTCCGATGGCGCCGCTCCGGCGGCCGACACGCTCCCGCGACCCCCGCGCTCGAGCGTCGGCCGCGGCCTCGCGGCGAGTGGAGCGGACAGGGGGGCGCCGGTCGGCAACCACGGCGCACGCCCATGCGGTAGCGTCCGTCGGCCATGCCCTCGCGCCTTCACGGACACCTGTGGACGATCGCGCCCGATCTGTGGTCGCGCATGCGTCCACCGCCGGTGCCCGCCGAGCGTTCTTGGACGTTGGTCGTCGACGACGCGGCCCGAAACTGGAACGTTCGGATCGGCGGCCGAGTCCGCCATGCAGAATCCGACACGCTGGTCGTGGTGGTTCACGGCCTCGGCGGGAGCTCGGACAGTCCATACGTGCGGCGTGCCGTGGCTGCGGTGGCCGCGGCCGGCTGGGCGAGCCTGCGCATCGATCTCCGCGGTGCAGACGGCCTCGGCGAGGACCTCTACCACGCCGCGCTCTACGAGGACCTCGCCGCCGCGATCGCCGAACCGGCGCTCGCCGGCTACCGCAATGTTCTTGCGCTTGGGTACTCGCTCGGCGGTCACCTGGCGCTGCGTTGGGCGCTCGCGGGCGAGCCGAGACTACGCGCCGTCGCAGCCGTCTGTGCACCACTCGATCTCGCCCGCTCTTCGGCGGCGATCGACAGCCGCGGCAGTTGGCTGTATCGCGAGCACGTGTTGCGCGGGCTCAAGCGAATGTACCGCACCGTCGCGGCCCGGCGACCGCTTTCACGCAGCGTGGCCGATGTCCAAGCGGTCCGGACGATTCGCGACTGGGATCAGCTTGTGGTCGTCCCGCGCCACGGCTTCGCGGACGTCGACGACTACTATGCCCGCGCCTCCGTGGCCCCACAACTTGGCGCGATGAGGATCCCCGCGCTGTGGATCGGCGCCCGCGCCGATCCAATGGTGCCCGCGGGGGTTGTTACGCCAGCCCTCGCGTCGGCCAGTGCGGCGGTGCGCGTGACGTGGTGTGAGCGCGGCGGCCACGTGGGCTTCCCGGCCGACGCCGCCAGCGGAGTCACGGTGGAGACCGCAGCGCTCGCGTTCTTCTCGGATGCGCTGCGCGCCGCCGCGTCCGGCTCGGCCGCGTGATTCGACTTGCCTCGCCGACGTTGCGTCGGCAGCATCGCGCGATGCCGCGATTGACCTTCTTCGGGGCCGCAGGAACCGTTACCGGCTCGCGCTACCTGCTTGAGCACGACGACCAGCGCGTACTCGTGGACTGCGGGATGTTCCAGGGCTACAAGCAGCTGCGGCGGCGCAACTGGATGCCGCTGCCGGTTGCGCCGCGATCGATCGCCGACGTGCTCCTCACCCACGGCCACATCGATCATAGCGGTTGGCTGCCAGTGCTCGTGCGTGACGGTTTCCGCGGTCGCATTCACGCGACGGCTGCGACCTGCGAGCTCACGCGGCTGCTCCTGCTCGATGCCGGGCGTCTGCAGGAGGCCGACGCGGCTTATGCGGCCCGTCATCGATCCTCGCGTCACGACCCTCCCCTTCCGCTCTACACCGAGCAAGACGCTCAGAACGCGATTGCTCGATTTGCGCCTTGCGCTGGCGACCTCGATCTCGCCAGCGGCCTTCACGCTGAGTTTACGAGCGCGGGACACATCCTCGGCGCGAGCACAATCACCACCAGAACCGGCGCAGTTACGGTGACATTTTCGGGTGACCTCGGTCGTGACGACGACCCCCTCATGCGGCCACCCGCACCGCGACCGACCAGTGACTACGTCCTGGTGGAATCGACCTACGGCAACCGCCGTCACCCCGCCGGCGATCCGGCCGACGCGATCGCCGAAGTCGTCGTACGAACCCATGCCCGCGGTGGAACGATCGTGGTCCCGGCCTTCGCGGTCGGGCGGACTCAAACGCTGCTGCTCCTCCTCGACCGCCTTCACCGGGCCGGGCGAATCCCGGAATTGCCGGTCATCCTCGACAGCCCACTCGGCGAGGGCGTCACCGATCTCTACGAGCACTTCGTGGCGCTCCATCGCCTGCCCGCGAACGAGTGTGCGCGCGTGTTTGCGAGCGCCCAGGTCAGCCGAACCACGGACGATTCCAAGGCGATCGCGACGATGCGCGGCCCCAAGCTCATCATCGCCGGAAGCGGCATGGCGACCGGTGGCCGGGTGGTGCATCACATTGCTCGGTTCGGGCCCTCTGCGCAAAACACCCTGCTCTTCACCGGCTTCTGCGCGGGTGGTACCCGCGGCGCCGATATTTGCGCCGGCGCGGAGTCGGTGAAGATCCACGGCGACATGGTGCCGATCCGTGCCGAAGTCGTTCAGCTCCACGGCCTGTCGGCCCACGCCGACGCTGATGGGCTCATGACCTGGTTGCGCTCCAACCCGCAGGCACCGCGCGAGTGTTTCGTCGTCCACGGCGAGCCCGAACCGGCCGAGGCCCTGCGCCGCAGGGTCCAAGACGAACTCGGTTGGTCGGTACGCGTGCCCGAGCACAACGAGACGATCAATCTCGGATGATCGCGAACTACAGCCACCCCTTGCGGCGAAAGTACCAAACGAAGACCGCGGCCGTAGTCAGCATCACGCCGATCGCGGTGATGTACCCGTACTGCCAGTGAAGCTCGGGCATCACTTCGAAGTTCATCCCGTACACACCGGCGATGAACGTCAGTGGCAACATGATCGTCGAAATGAGCGTGAGCACCTTCATGATCTCGTTGAGCTTGTGCCCCTGCATGCTCAGGTACGCATCCATCGACGAGTTGACAACCTCACGGAAGCCGTCGTTCAGATCGACGACGCGCACGAAATTGTCGTAGGCATCGCGAAAGAACGGTCGTGCTTCTTCGCCGAGGATCTCGGCGTCGCGATCGCTGCCCCGCGACATGCGACCGAGCACATCGCGCTGGTGAACGCCCATCCGGCGCAACCGCTGGAGCTTGTCCTTGAGTGTGAAGATGGTCTCGAGCAAGTGTGGCCCGGGATCCTTCATGATGGCCGTCTCGAGCTGACCGATCTGACGGTCGAGTCGCTCCATCAGCGGGAGGAACCGTTCGGTGAGCACGTCCGCGATGAGATAGGCGCAGTACGCCGGCCCCTTGCGCATGGCATCGGGCTTGCGCAGGACCACGCCCCATGCATGGTCGACCGAGGGAAGGTCCGCGCCATGGGACGTGAGCAGAAAATTCTTGCCCACCAGGAGATCGAGATCGCACAGCTGGAAGTCAGCCTCCTTCTCCCAGCCCGGCAGGAGCGCGTGCCACACGACATAGACATAGGCGGGGAAGTACTCGATCTTGGGCGTCGGCGCGTCGGCGAGCAGGTCCTCGACCGACGTCGGGTGGAGCATGAACACCTCTTCGAGGAGCTTTCGCTCGCGCTCGCCCGGATCGCCGAGATCGACCCAGACGATGTTGTTGGGGTCGGCGAGGTCGGCGGGCAGCGTCTCTAGGGTCCGTTCCCGGGGAAGCGAATCGTCGGGGCCGAGCACGAGGATGCGCGTGGACATGGAATGGAGCGTACGCTCACCGTACGCCGGCGCGTAGGTGTTGGCCCCCACATCGGTGCGTGGACGTACGACATCGACCCGGCTCAGGCGAGGGTGTCGATCAGGGTTCCAAGCATCTCGTCGGACGCCCGCAACACGGCGACGCCGGCCTCGAGTTGGGCCTGCCCCTGCTTGCCGTCGACGATCGCCGCGGCGTCAGGTCCCTCGCGCAGCTTGCTGGCCATCGCGTCGAGGCGGCGGAACCCGGACTGGATCCCTTGTAGGCCGTAACTAGCCGCCGAGCCTGAACCGATCGAACCCACGGCGCCGACTCATCGTCCGGAGCTCCCCGACCTTGAGCGCGCGCTCGCGACGCTCGCGCAGGATCGGCTGCGCCACCGCGCACGGCGGCGGCAAAACTGGACAAGCTCTACCTCGGCGACGAAGGCCCGACAAAGTCGGCCGGATCGACGTCTTCGCCGGGTCCGTAGGCATGGACGAGCCGCGAGCTTCGCGGTCCTTCAACCGCGACGGGCCCCTCGCGAGCGGCGATCTCTGGATCCGCGGACTCACGGATCACCCGCCACAACCCGTTGCCGAACGGAATGTCGGGCGCGGCCGAGCACAGCTCGATGCGCTCGCGCATTCCGGCCCGCTCCATCTCGAGGGCGCGATGGTGACAAAACGGGTTGTTCCCGGGGCGCCCGAGCAGGGGCTCCGAGGTCGCCGTACAACCAGCGCGGCAGACATCCGCGTAATAGCACGTGCGGCAGAAACCCCAGAGATCATCGATGGTCCGACGACGGATGTAGGCGATCTCCGGCGAGCGGTCCCATAGCATGCGCAGGCCGTGCTCACGCCACGAGCCACCTTGGTTCGTCGGCCCTCCCAGGCTCGGGCAACTCTTGATCTCCCCGTTGCTCTCGATCCCGAGCGTGACCACGCCGGCCGTACAGCCACCGTAGTGACCCCCACCGCGCTGCAGCATGCGCAGCTTCTGTTCGCTTGGCCCGAAGTAACCGATGTTGTTGCCGGGCAAGAACTTGATCCCGCGCACGCGGCAAACGTCGATCAGCCGATCGATCTCGCGGAACAGCTCGGGGATCATATACGGCTGGAGGATCAGCTCGGGGTGATCGGCGCCGTTGCCGTGCACCATGGTGAATTGCAGCTGCCACGCCACGACACCGGCATCGGACAGCGTATCGAGCAGCGGGGCGAGATCCGGGCCGGTCAGCGCGTTGATCTGCGTGTTCGCGCCGACGCGGAGCCCCGCGGCACGCGCATTCGCGATGGCCGCTAAGGCTCGCTGCCAGCTGCCCGGCTTGTTGCGCACATGATCGTGGTGGGCCTCGAGCCCGTCGATCGACACAGACACGAACAGCAGGCCCGCCTGCTTGGCCGCATGGCACAGCTCCAACGACAGGCCCCAACCCGCGGTCACAATGCTCGAGGTCATTCCCCGTTCGCGGATCCGTCGAACAACCGCAAGGAAATCGTCGCGCAGATAGGCCTCACCACCGATCAGTGCCACCTCGCCGACACCGAGCTCGGCAAGCTCATCGACGAGGCGCAGCGCTTCGTCGGTGTCGAGCTCGTCAGGTCTCGGTTGTGCGGCCCGAGGGCCGCAGTGGAGACATCGGTGATCGCACGCGAGGGTGAACTCCCACACTGCGATCGCTGGCCGCGGGGCGGGTCCGAGGTCGTCGGCCGTGAAGCTGCGATCTCGCGCGGGTGGGAGTCGGTCGACGATAGGAAGGTGACGACGGGCCGCGTGTCGCGGATGCGTTGGCTTGCCCATGCTCCGCGCCGGTCACCCGGTCGCTGGACCGTAGAGCGGCCCGACCGTGTCAGGGCCGCCGGAGGTCGAGTCGCCCGTATCGGTCGCCCCGGTGGTGTCCCCGGCGGTGCTCGTGCCGGAGTCGCCACCGCTTGATGTGGCATCACCGCTGGTCGCGTCGCCACTGGTGGCGGTGTCGTCCGCCGTGGTCACGGGCCCGTAGAGCGGTCCGGTCGTCACGGGACCCGCCGTCGCCGTCGAGTCACCGGCACTGCCGCCGACGGTCATGCCCGAGCTCGAGGACGTGTCGGTTGTCGCCGAACCCTCGCCCACCGGCGTCCCAGCATCGTCACCGCCGCAGCCGGCCAGGCATAGCCCAAGCAGCACGCCGAGGAAGCCACCGTTGGGCGACCGGGCGTCGCGGATCGGGGCGCCGCAAAACGGACACGCCGGGGTTCCATCGTGAACGAAGCGGGTACACGCTGAGCAAGGGATCATCGTAGGATCGTCACCCGCGCCGACGAAAACGGCAATGGGTGTTCCTGAGGTGGGATCGGGTGGCCGAAGGTGGGCAGCATCCAATGGTCCAAACCGCGGAAGAAGGGGCCGGGAACGGGACGTCCGTGATCGTGCCGCCCGCGTGCCACGGCGCGGCCCCAACGGCACAGGAACTGCCGTGCTCACCCTCGACGTCGTCCCCTCCGGGTCACTCGCGCTGGTGGATTCGCTGTTCACCCGCGGGCTGCGCGATTGTTGCGCTCGCTACGGCATCGACGCCGGCATACCGCCGGTGGCGCCGGAGAGCCACGCGCTCGTTCGTCTCGTGGTCATCCGCGACGCGGGCGGCACCATGATCGCGGGCGCACGGGTGCACGAGCGCCACGCGCAACGCGGCTTCCCGGCTGAGACGGCGCTGCGGCGATTTTATGCCGCCCGCGACCGCGTACGTAGCATGTCGCGCGACACGATCGAGTTCGACGCGCTGTGGATCTCTGCGCAAAGCCATCAGCGTGGGCTCGCGCGCCTACTCATCCAGGGATGCGTCGCGAGCGGGGTCGCCCTCGGCAAGCCATCGGCGTTCACGGTCTCTCACGATCGGTTCGCGCCGGCGCTGGCGGCGATCGGGATGGCCCCGGTCCTCGATATTCCGGATGTGCCGTACCCGAACCCCGCGTACCGGTCGAGGCTCTACACCGCGGATCTCACGACGCTGCGGGGCGCAGCAGCGCGGGACAAGCAGATCATCGGCGAAATCGCGACGTCGCTGCGCGCCGGCGAAGCCCTCGCGCTCGAGGAAATCACGGCGATCGAGCTCGGGCAGCCGATTTGGACCGTGCGACCCCGCGACCGGGTGCGACGCCGTACGGTGGCCTGAGCGGCGCTAGCTACACCCCGCCCAGAAATGCGATCGCGTGACGTCCTGCCTCGTGAG
>CADEGN010000346.1 GCA_902826865.1 uncultured Myxococcales bacterium | reverse complement strand
CACAAAACTTGCGCCGATCCGCAGCCGCGACCCTCAGCCTTCTCGCTGCTGCTCACATGCACGCGCTGCGCGACCAGGCCCTCGTCGCCCATCTCGCCCCAGAGCACCTCGTAGGTGCCGGGCACGTCGTCGCGCAGCGACTCGAGCAGACAGATCGCGTCGTCGTCGTCCTCGAGCGTCTCGAGCGTCGAGAAGCCCTGCGCCCACACGCGATCGCACACGGGTGGGTTCTCCAGAGTACAGGTCAGCGGACTCTCGCAGCCCTCGCTGTACGAGAAACAGTCACCCTCGGTGAATGACTCACAGTCTTCGCAGTCGTACTCCCAGCGCTGCACGCACTCGGTCTGCCGGCACGTGGTGACGACGCCGACAAAACCGTCGCACTCGCACGTCGCCGAGCCAACGACCGTGGGCACGCCGTCGACGAGCGTGCAGCTCAGACAGCCCTCGAGCGCGTCGCCGATCTCGCAATCGCGGGTCGGCAGGCACGGCCCCACCGCAGGTCGCTGTCGATCTCGTCGCAGTACGCGACGCCGATCATGCCGTCGATGGTGCACCCGACGAACATGCCCTCGAGCGGGCACGGGCCCGACGGAATGTCGTCGGGCGTCGTGTCCACACCCATCGTAGTGTCGGCGACCGTCGTATCGCTGTCGCCCATCGGGGCGTCGGTCGACGAGTCGGTCGTCGGGCTGCTGCCCGAACTCGCCTCGGTGGTGCTCGCGACCGAGCCGTCGCCGCACGCGACCACGAGGCCGCAGGACAGGATCGCATTCCGCACCTTCATGGCAGCAGCACCCCTTCGAACGTCTCGCGACAACAACTCGTGAAGATGTGCATGTCCTCGCCGCCGCACTCGAATGCCTCGAGGGCCTCGCCGACCTCGCACTGCGCGACGACGGCGTCGTCGACGAGGCAGTCGCACAGCGCCGCCGCGTCTTCGAGCGGACACACGACCTCGAGATCGTGGCCGTAGCACGAAGTGCCGCGCCAGTCGCAGTCGGTCTGCGAGCCGCCGGCCCCCGGGCGACCGCCCAGGTGCGAACAGGAGCCGTCGCAGAGGTCGTCATGGATGTAGACCTCTTCGCACTCGAGCGCCTCGCACGACGGCTCGGCGGGCGGGCTCGCGATGGCTTCGCAGGCGAGCACGTCGCGGTGAGGGTCGGCGCAGGCGCCCTGCTCGGCGTACATGATCGAGTCGAGACAGCGCGTGTAGCAGGTCTCGCCGACGAACACGTCGTCGCAGCCGCGGGCCTCGGCGTTGAGGCACCACGACACGCACAGATCCGCGTCGGTGGGCCCGCCGGTGGTGGTGGTCGGATCGGGATCGACCGTGGTGGTGGTCGGATTGGGATCGACCGTGGTGGTGGTTTCGGCGGGAGCCACCGAGGTGCTCGACGACGACGAGCTCGATGAGGATGACGACGCCCTGTCGTCATCGGTCGGTGCGACGACGGACGGCCCGCACGCCGCGACGCATGCTAACACCAGCTGGAACGACCACGACCTACCCACGCTTGGAGAGTACCACCGGTCGGGGGCGTGCGGCCGCTCGTGATCCGGTGACGCCGCGCCGGCGTTTCCCGAAGTGACCGCGCCCCGCGGCTTGCGGGTCTCATGGCATCGTTCATCGTCCTTCCCGCGCTGGCGGCGTCAGGCGTGCCCGCCGAGCTCGCCCCTTCGGCGGCGCAGTCCGAGTCTCTGGCGCTCGACGCTGTAGCAGGCACCGCACGATTCGCACGCGAAGGGAAACATCTCCGACTCGACCGGCGCCGGAGATCGGCTCGCTCGACGAAACCACCGACTTACGAGCCGGGGCCGCCATCGTTCCGATCGTCCGCCGAGCGGATGTGGTGCAACGGTCGTCCGCGACTCGTCCGGTTGTCGTTTGCCGAGCTGCGTCGCATGAGTCAGTATGACGGGCCGTGTCCGACCTGCGTCCCACCGCCAGCGAAGTCGTCCTTATCCATGCCCTGCGGTTTGTCGAGCCCCGCGCCGGCGGCGCCACAGTGCCCGGCCGAGACGCGAGCGTGTCGGCGCGCACGCTGGGGCGTGTGCTCCTCGGCGCGGCCGTCGTGTCCGTGCAGCACGAGCAGTGGATCGATCTCGCCTTCTCGGACGTGCCAAGGCTCATGGGCTTGCTGCACAAGCGCGAGCTCATCGCAACGCCGGGCGTGAGCGTCAGTGATGTGCCGGAGTCCACACTCGAGGCGCGCGTCGTTGCGACCGTCGCGACGGGCACGACGCAACGCTGCCCGCTCGAGTGGGCGCTGCGCCACAGTCTGGCGCGCCCCGGTGATCCGCGACCGGATCCGGTCGCGATCGTGCGCACGGCAGCGCGCGCGCGCTGCATCTTGCTTGCCGGTGATCGTCCGGTGGACCACCCCGGGCTCGCGACCGCGGCGGCGGATCGTATCCACACGTTGGTCGCGGACCTGCGCGAGCGTGACCCCGAGCTGTGGCTGGCGATCCAGCGCGCGATCGAGGGGGCGATCGTTCCGTGGATCCCCGCCGGCCTGCGTGGACTGTCGCCGCGGATGTTCCGACGTCGACGCGAGGCGACGCACCACGACTTGCGCGACTGGGAGCGGCTGAACCGCAATCCCCCGCGCGCGGGCTGAGCCGCGGCGAGTACGAGCGCAGCAGGTTGTGCCGCACCGGGGGAACGATCACGGCGAGCGTGGGATCGGTTGCCAGTTCGCTGGGACCCAGACGTTCACCGGGTCGGCGCTGCACGATCACGCGGTGCGTTCGCAGCCACCCAACGCGCCGATGGTCTCCGTTGCATGTGAGCGGCGTTGCGGTCTCGGGTCAACGCGCGGCCGCGAGCGTCTGGATCGCAGTCAGCACTGAGTCCCAGGCCGGTCGGCAACTGGCGTCGTCCCATCGGCACAGGCCCATCGTCGATAACGACTCGGCGAAGGAGTCGGCGACGTCTTGCCCGAACCCCAGTGCCAGCAGCTCGTCGACGAACAATTGGGTGAGGCTCGGCGACCAGTCGAGCATCTGGAAGACAAAGGCCACGCGCAGCTGCGGGTCGGCCACCATATGCTGGGCCACGGTCTCGAAGTACGCGGCCTGTCTTTCGGGCGATCCATTGATCGTGCCTGAGTCATCGATGCCCGCGGGACAGCCGAGTTCTTGAACGACCACCGGCTTGTCACCGGCGACCTCGAGCATCGCTTCGATCCGCGGCCCGATCATCTCGGTCGGCAGCACGAGGCCGTCGTCGCCCTGACAGTACATGTTGAACACGGCGACCTCGACCGTGTCCAGGACCAGCTGCGAGACCTCGTAGGTGTCGACGGAGGCGTAGCCCAACGTCATGCCGATCGCGAGGTCCGGCTCGATCGTCGCGGCATGGGCCCGCGCCGCGGCGGTGAATCCGGCGACCTCCGACGCGAACTCCGGGTTGTCCTCGAACGCATTGTCGGGTTCATTGCCGACCGCGATCAGGAAGCCGCCGCGGCTCACCACCGCTGGGACGACGACGTCCAGGAGTTCTGCGAAGCGCCCGGTCACGATGGCGTCGTCGAAGGCCATGCCGCCGGCCAAGATCAGGCCAGCTCCCGGGTCCATCAGGTCGTCCGGCAGCGTGTACTCCAGGCTGTCGATCGTCGACAGCGTCACCATGGCCTGAAGACCATCGGCCTGCAACGCGTCGAGCTGCGCTGTCAGATCTTCCAAGTTAAACACGCCGGGCTCGGGCTCGAGGTCGGCCCAGTCGACCTGAACGCGCCCAACGTCCATCCCGGCCGCGAGAGCGTCATCCCAGTGGGCAGCCACGGTCGCCTCGGTGCCCGGTGCCGGCGCCTCGAAACCGACGATCATCCCGAGGTGCGGGCCCGGCTGCAGGAGCGCGAGTGGGTCGGACACCGGCTCGCCAGTCGACGGCCGGGAGGTATCGTCGGTATCGCGCGAGGTGGCACCGCTCGAGTCCGCCGGAGCAGAGCCCGAGCCTTGGTCGCCGGCACTCGAACTCGACCCCATCGCGGTCTCGTCGGACGCGCCGCCGGAGCCCGTGCAACTCGCGAGCGCCAACGAGATCGTCCCAATGGAGGCGAGGAGGTCGGTCCGCATCGAGACACAATGGTGCAATACCCGTGCTCGCGGCAAGTCGTCCTGTAGTGCGGGCAAGCCAGCGCCCGGCGTCTGTTGCGGACTGCGACCGAGCACCGATGGGTTTCGCGACGGTCATGCGCCGCCGGCGGGCCGTGGCGTCGGTCTGATCGCGCAGTCCGCCCCGAACCGCGTGATCTTGGCGATGTCGGGCCCGCGCCACCGGTTGCAAGGCGCGAACGCCGTCGCCGGGAGCGCGACCGCAGCGAGGCCGCCGAAGATCCATCGTCGTGGTCGGCGCACTGCGTGGTTGCAGTCACAGGGCGAGCTCGAGCTCGACCAGTTCTTGCCCGTCGTGGATCTCGACGACGCGACAGACGGGTGGGCCCTCGTCCAGGGCGACGCATGCGGTATGTGGGCCCGGTTGAATGCCTTCGAACTGCGACGGCCGGTCGAGTTGAGCTGTGGACGGCGGACCTGCAAACGACTGCGCATGCACGGCGTCCTCTCCCAGCGAAGCGGCGAGTGTGTCGATTTCCGCAAGTGAGCGGAAGTCGTGGGCGCCCCGCAGCAAAATGTGTGAAACCGCGGCGAATCCATCTGGGATCTTTGGTGGGAGTTTCGCCGATAACACCACTAGCGTGCCGCCGGCCACCTCGATGTCGATTGTCGTGATCTGATCGCGGGCGATGCTCACCGTCGAGCGTGACGCTCGGCCGAAGATGCCGTCGGGCGCACTGGAAACGGACGCTAGAAGATCGAAGTCACCGGGCGGCGCCGGCACGAGCGCGAAGTGGCCCTGTGGGTCGGTGGCGAGCCGCAGGGTGAACGCACGGGAGTCCGCCAACTCGAGCGCGACGTCTCCGGGGACAGCCATGTCACCGCGAACGATGTGGCCGCGCAACTCGGTCTCACACGCCAGGGTGACTGTCGCGGCGGCGCCGGGGCTCGAGCGCGTGAGGTCTGACATGCATTGCGGCGTCAGGGCGATGAGCACGCTTCCCGCGACGTCGGCGTCGAGGGTGAAGCGACCCTCGCCATCGGTAGCGACGGCATCGTCGGCGGCCGCATGGGGCTCGTCATGATCCCCGACGTCGATGCGGATGCGACCGGCAAGCACGATCGCCCCGCCGGCCGCGCTGCCGTCGGGCATGACGACTTTGCCGTGGACTGCTCGCCGCTGCGGGCGGTTCTTGGGCGAGTATTCGCGGCGAAGCCGATCGAGGAACTCCGCGTCGCCGTCGACGATCCTGACGTCGTCGCCGTCGGTCGAGCTGAACGACGCGAGACGCGAGGGGCCGCCAGCGAGGTTGATGGTGATCCGCGTGCCTGCGCGAGAGATCTCGTAGGCGATGGGGTTGTTCGAGGCTCGCAGGGCTGCACGCTCGCGTGCGGCGGAGCGCGCTTCGCTCGTGACCGCAGCGTCCCCGGCCGGGGGCCCACGACCGTCGTCGTGGGTCGCGATGGGATGCTCGCCATCGCCAGATCCCGCCGCTGCCCCTTCGTCGTTGGACTTCGAGTTCGACGTCATGACTACGCCCACGCCAGCGGCCGCCACTAGACCGCAGGCGACCACGAGTTTCTTTGTCATCCCCACGGCAACTCCTCCTAGCTTTCCCCAAGACCTCGACAACCATGTCGACGACCCGGTGGGCGGCGTGGCAACGGCCACGCTCGCGATTGTCTTTGCGTCGCGCCGTCCGCCGTATCCGCGCTGCATACCGCGTGCGAGAACGTCCTCGACCTCGAGCGCGAGTCGTTTTCGTCCGCGAGATAAGCGTTGTTCGACCGCAGCGACGGAGATCCCCAGGAGCTGGGCGATAGATCGGATCGACTCGCCCTCGCAATGAAACAACACCAGAGGTTCGCGATAGCTGGCGGGCAGTCGAGCCAAGCTGCGCCAGACCAAGTCCCGGCTCACGAGGTCCTCGTTCGACATCAACGAACGAGGATCGGGTATTTGCTCGGACACGGTGGTCCGTGCTCGCGCCGACTTGACCAGCCGACGCGCGATCTTGCGGGCGATCCCGCACAGCCAGCCGCCGATGCGTGCCGGATCGCCGACGGACCCGAGCCGCCGCCAAGCGACCACGAAGGTCTGCTGCACGACCTCGTCGCTCAGGTCCGCATCACCCGTACGTGCGTAGGCGACGGCGCGAACGGCCGTGTGGAAGCGATGGACCAGCGCGGCGAACGCGTTGTGATCGCCGCGGGCGGCCGCGTGGACCAGGGCGTCGGGTTGCTCGGGGGCCGCGGGGGTCACGGCCACCATCTGCACCGACGACGGGGAAACCCGACAGGGTTTTTTCAAAAAGTCGCCGCCAGAGCGGCGCAAACCACCCTCGACCCCCAAGGCGCCCGTGGTTTGCATCACCGAGCAGCTCGGCGGTGCGCAGCGTCCATAGCGCCGACCCGATGCCGGCGACGGTGATCGCACCGACCACGCGCGGCCGGCGCATACTCGCGAGCGTACCGGGCTGGGCGTGCCGCGGAGTCCGTTGCCAGACGTCGACGAGTTTCATGATCCGATCGCGGTCGTCGCACTCCACCGGTGCGATGCCAACCGCCAGACCGATTCGCCTCCTCGTCGTCACCGCGAGCCTCGGTGGCTGTGCCGCTGACGCGTCCGACGACGCGCCCCGCTACCTCCTCGGGCTGTCGGCGGACGAGATCATCGAGATCGTCGACCACTACGATCCCGGCGCCGATCCCGAGGCCCTCCTCGTGCAGCTCGAAGCGCCATTTCGCTGCGATCGCTTCCCCGGGGCCTGCGAGAGTTTCGGTGTCGAAGGAGCCCAGGAAGTGACCGAGTCGCTGTGGGCGGCGGCCTACGATGGTGCGCCGCCCGACGCACTCCTCGCGATCGCAACGACCCCCGCGGCGACTACTGGTTCGTCGGCGCCCATCCCGTGGCCGATCCGGACCGCAACCGCATCCGTGGAGGATACCATCAGGGTCTGGGACTTCCCGTACTACGACTGGAGCCTGTCGGTGATGGTCGTCGATCTCGGAATCACGGTCACGGCCGCGACGAAGTACACATCGAAGACGAGGCAGTGTGTCGATCTCTACTGCGCGAGTTACGTCGTGGCCGACAATCCCGCCGACGCGGACCTCGATCTGACGCTGTCTACCGGCACAGGTGTGATACTGGCGAGCAACGCCGCGTCGTTCGCCGACAGCGTCGAGGGCACCGTCGTGACCGCGGCCGTCACTGCGACTCAGTCCCTGCAGGCGAGCGCAGCGGTCATTGCTGACGACTTCATTCAGATCCCGTGGGGTCATACCGATGAGCAGGCGGAGCTCGAGGTCGAAGTCGGGCTCTGAGAACGGGCCGGAGAAGGAAACGAAACAGAACGGAC
>CADEGN010000345.1 GCA_902826865.1 uncultured Myxococcales bacterium | reverse complement strand
GGTACGTTCGTCGGAGCCGCGTACAACATCTTACGCATCGTGCGACTCACTGCAGCCGCCGCGTGATCACGGCGCCGCGCCGTCGACCTCCAGCATCATGTTTGCGGTCGTTCCTCTCTCCGTTCCGCTTCTGTTGCCCGTCTCGAGCTCCACTCCGCTGCCACCGCCACGATTGGGCACGGAACGCGGTGCGTGCGTCCGATGCTACCGTCGCGGGCCGTGTCCGGGCCCGAGCACGTCCTGCGTCATCTCGGCCGTGAGCTGCGCGTGCGGCTCGCGGCCGATGCGCTGGTCCTGTGGGACGCGAGCAGCCCCGAGCCACGGACGATCCCCTTGTCGTCGATCCGCGCGGCGAAGCTGGCGCGGATCGGCACGCTCGAGACCTGCGAACTCACCCTCGACGACGGGAGTGCGCGGACGCTGTCGACCGACGAGGCCGCGTGTCGCCCCGCCTGGGCGGCGATCGTGCGCGGACTGTTCGACCAGCTCGCGCCGCGCGGCGTGCCGTTCGTCGCGGGCTCGTGGCTCGTCGTCGGGGTCATCGTCATCAGCTGCGTGGTACTCGGAATCGTCGGCGCGCTGCTCTACCTCGGCGTGATCGATGCGCCCGCGCTCCGCCGCCGCGGCATCGCGCTCGCGATCGCCTGCGCCGTGCTCGGGCCGATCGGCGCTTGGGCGGCCCGGCCGGCGGCGATCCGCGACGAGGCGGCGCTGACGAAGCGCCTGCCGCAGTGACGCGACGAACCGTCACCAAGCGTCGGCGGGCTCGACCGCGAGCAGACCATCGCAAACGATCGCCGTCTCGTCGACGACGAGATGAACGAATGGCCATGCGCCCCACCGGGACTGTCTGGTTACGTCCTCGCCCGCGACCGGCGCCCCGCGGCTCACCAGGCACCACAGTCGCGCGAGCCCGCGTTCGCGCCGCAAGAACGAAGCATACGCGAGCCAAAGCGAGAGGCGACCACGGCGCTCGCAGTCGTCTGCGGGTGGAACCCCTTCACGAACTCCGGCTCACGGCGGGATGGCGCACGCGCCGACGTGATCGAGTCCGGCGGGTGCGTCCCCATCCGCGAACCACGCGACGCATTCCATACCGGACGCGCTCCCCGAGCACATGTTGGGTCCGTCCAGCTCACAAAACTCGGAGCAGCAGCTGGCGCCGGGGCAGTCAGGAACCTCTGACGCCTGAATGCACGCCAGGCCAGGGTCGCAGGCGTTGAGAAAGCCGCAGGCGCTTCCGTAGCCTCCGCCGGCGTCACCCGAGGCATCCGGCGCACAGACGAATGCGTCGTCGGCCGGGTAACAGCCCTCGCGATCGTCGCAGCCCTGCACGATCGGATCGCACGCGAGCGCGCACAGCGGCAGGAAGCCCATGTTGGTGACGACGCAGATCGAGCCCGGTGTGTCACAACTGGGATTCGCCGGGCTTCCCGAGCAGAGCTCGATGCACGTGCCCGCGTTCGTCTCGGGGTCGACGTTCCAGCACATCGCTCCGAGCACGCAATTGTCCACACCCGACGCGGCGCTGCCCACGACGGTACAAGGATCACCGACCGACGCGGGCGAGTCGGCGACGTCGACGCAAGTCGCTCCGTCCCATGCGCTGCCACCATTCGCGGCGTAGGGGTTGCATTTTTCGCCCTCGGGGCAGTCCTGGGCGAAGGCATCGCAGGTGCCGCCAGATCCGCCCCCGTCGTCGCCATCCGCGGCGGATGCTGCGGAATCCGCGCTTGCATTCGTGTCGCTGCCGTGCGTGGAGTCGACGGCGTCGCCGGTGGCGTCTCCGCCGGGGTTCGTGGATGCACCCGAACCGCCGCCGCCGTTGTCGGCGTGACCCGTGTCGAACCCATCGTCGAGGGCGCCGCCGGTTTGGCCCGCACGGTCGTCGTACGTGTTCGCAGTGCCGCCCGGGTCGACGCACAGCCCCGCCACGCACTCGCCGGCGCCTGCACACTGGCCGTCTTCGCAGAGCCCCGTGACCTGCCCGGGCTGGTCGGGGCTGGCGGGCAACGGCGGCACGCAGCCGGTCGCCGCACGGCCGATGTTCCCCGCGGCGAGCCAGAAGAGAACACGGCGACTCCACGTCGCGAAGGCGCGGTCGGGCGCACGAGAGCCGAATGGAGCGCGCACGTTCATGCCGAGAATGGGCCGCGTCGCGGCGGCGGGTCGCACGTGTGTTCGCCGCGCTGACCGTGAGGTTTCAGCCGACCGGCACCACCGGTCGTCCGGCCCAGTTCGGGGCGAAATCCAAGGACCTGTCAGAAATTCTGTAGATGAGAGTTCCGGGTTGAAGGTGGGCTCCAAACGGAAGCAACTATGGAACCAAGAAACGAAGCAATCGAAAGCTCATCGACCAACTGGACGCGCCGACCCGAGCTTGGTCGATTGTAGGCTGTCACGCGGGCATCATCGTGGACTCGGCCGTCAACGTGCCACGGCCGTCCTAGACGCAGCAACAAAGCGCGCTCGCGGCCGCCGAAAAACAATGGTTGCACTCCGGGCTGGGTTCGGACTGTCCCTGGCATCCTCGGCATTATGGCGTGTTCGCCAATCATCACGCGCTGCGTCCGAGAATCTTGCCCGCGAAATTGCCCGAGGTCGCGAACGCACCCCGGCAGTTGCCGATGTTCGACACCGCAGGCCTCGCACTCGCTCGTCCCGCCGACGCGACCGCGACCGCGCGAACGTCATCTCGTCTGTCGTGGGCACGCCTGCTCGCCCGCGTGTTCTCCATCGACGTCACCGTCTGTCGACGCTGCGGCGGCAAGCTTCGCGTTGTCGCGGCAACCACCGACGCCGACGAGATTGCCCGACTGCTCCATGGTGCTCGCCCGCCGCCGCCGCGAGAACCGAACGGTCAACAACTTCGATTCGCATGACCCCTACGGACCTCCCGGGCAGGGGCGACCGACCTCTGGGTCGTTCGTACACCGCCAGTTTGTACTGGCAGGCCCGGCACCCAGCGCGCATACCCCCGCGTAAACCGTCGCTTCGATGCTCGCCTCCCGAGCTCGCCCCTCCTCGCTCGAGCCGCCACCCGGCAGCCTCCATTCATCGTTGACGTTCGATCGATATTTCCGTGACGCCCATCGCGCCAAGAGCGGCGGTGTCTCGGACCGGCTTGCACCTGGGCACGCCCCGTTCGCAGATCGAAATGCTTAACCGCCCGTTCGCAGATCGAAATGCTTAACCGCCCTCAGGAGCAGGGCGGTCGCATCTAAACTTAAGCAATATCGATCAGATGCGAGGCGGGTTTGCTGACGTCGACGAGCTGTGATCCTCTCCGGCGCATGCCGAAGAGACGCGCGACGGCGGTGGCGACGATGGGACCGATGCCCGATCCGCAAGTGTTCGTCGAAATGTTCGCGAATCTGCCCGACCCGCGGGTTCACCGAACCAGGGTCCACAGCCTCGAGAGCATCCTGTTTCTCTGCCTGTGCGCTGTGGTCTGCGGCGCCAACGACCCGGTGTCTATCGAGCGGTTTGGCAAGGCTCGCAAGGAGTTCCTGGCGCGCTTCGTCGATGTCAGCGTCGGAATCCCGTCGCACGACACGATCGGGCGAGTCCTCGCGAAGCTCGATCCGGACGCACTCGAGGCGATGTTCGCCCGGTGGATGGCGGCTGTCGCCAAAGCCACCGACCAGGAGGTCGTAGCCATCGACGGCAAGACGCTGCGCCGCGCCATCGACAAAGCGCGTGGCGGCACGTTCGTGCACATGGTGAGCGCGTGGAGTACCGCAAACGGCGTCGTGCTCGGACAGGTCGCCGCAGACGAGCACTCGAACGAGATCACCGCGATCCCGCGCCTGCTCTCGCTGCTGCATGTCAAGAACTGCCTCGTCACCATCGACGCCATCGGCTGCCAGACGGGGATCGTGGACGCCATCGTCGAGGCCGGCGGCGACTATCTCATCTCCGTGAAGGACAACCAGCGGAAGCTCAACGACGCGATCGTCGATGCGTTCGATGCCGCGCTCGCTCGCGGCAAGTGGCCGAAGGGCACCCATGTCGAGTCCGAGGAGAGCAGCCACGGCCGCACCGAGGTGCGACGGTGCTGGGTCCTCGATGTGGCGAAGCTCGACACGCCGTTTGCCGAGGCGTCGAGGTGGAAGAACCTGGCGAAGATCATCTACGTGCAGCGCGAGTGCACCTTCGGGGACAAGACCAGCTCGGGGATGCGCCTCTTCATCACCTCGCGTGGCACTCTGACTGCGGCCCAGGCGCTCGCCGCAGTCCGCAGCCACTGGCAGGTCGAGAACAAAGTGCACTGGACGCTCGATGTCGCCTTCCGCGAAGACGAGTCGCGACTGCGGGCCGAGAACGCAGCAGAGAACCTCGCCGTCATTCGTCATGTCGCGCTCAACCTCCTACGCAGCGTGAAAGGCTCCAAGGTCGGCATCAAGAACCGGCGCCTCGAAGCCGGATGGAGCGAAGACTTCCTCATGAAGGTGCTCGCTTCGCATGGAAATTAGATGCAATCGCCCTGCCCTCAGGATCGAGTTCTGGGATACTATGGGATTTCGGGGGATGGAGAACCGACTCCGGTCGTAGTATCCGGGGATGCCTGCGACGACGAGCTACCGAGCGCGCTTCCAAAGGCTGATCGACGAGCTCAACGGCTCGCCAGCGATCGACGTTCGCCAGGCGGTCATCGGACCGCCGACGGACCCACAGGAGATCGCCAAGTGGCAGGCTGTGGCGGGCCCGGCCTGGCCGGATGGGATGACCGATCTCTATCGAGAGCTGTCGTTGGTCGACATCGACTACGACATTCGCGGGGGCAGCACGGGGGGGATCCATATTCCCACTGTCAGCTCGGTCTGGAGCTACGACGACCTCGAGAACGAGCTTTGGTTCGACTGGCTGAAGCCGGATCACCCGTTTCATCGCATTCGCCCGATCGACAGGTTTGTCCCGGAAGCGTATGCCGTCCTCTACCCGGTGCCCTCGGACCGAGAGGCTGAGGTTGCCTTCCACTACTGCGGCGAGTCCCTCGTGCCGACAGGTCTTTCGTTCCGCGCGTGGCTCGAGTTGCTCTTTCGCTCCCGTGGAGTCGCCTACTGGCTCGATCTGACAACGGGGCCAGCCCAAGGCCGAACCTGGGTTGAGGACAACATCGACCTCGCCGCTACGCTCTTCCCCGATTTCAAGCCGGCGACGATGACCCCGCCGGTCGCGGTTCCGGAAATCGATATCGGTTGAGGGTCGGAAGCGCGCGGCCTCCTGCGCCGCCCGAGCCTTCCACGTCGGCGAAGGTCATATCCAGATCGCGACCACGCGAACGCTCTGTCGACGCTGCGGCGGCAAGCTTCGCGTCGTCGCGGCAATCACCGACGCCGACGAGACTGCCCGACTGCTCCATGGTGCTCGCCCGCCGCCGCGAGAACCGCACGGTCAATAACTTCGATTCGCATGACCCCTACGGACCTCCCGGGCAAGGGCGACCGACTCTGGGCCGTTCGTCCACCGCCAGTTTGTACTGGCAGGCCCGGCACACAGCGCGCGTACCCCCGCGTAAACCGTCGCTGCGACGCTCGCCTCCCGAGCTCGCCCCTCCTCGCTCGAGCCGCCACCCGGCAGCCTCCATTCATCGTTGACGTTCGATCGATATTTCCGTGACGCCCATCGCGGCAAGAGCGGCGGTGTCTCGGACCGGCTTGCCCCCGTTCGCAGATCGAAATGCTTAACCGCAGTCCTGTTGGCGCCGCGGTACCCCGCGAAGGGAAGATCGCGACAAAGGCGCGCGACCGTGCCAACGCGCACGCGCGGACGTAGGAACAAATCGCGTCGTCGATCGCGAAAGACCCCGATGTACCCCCGCATCGCCGCAATCGTTTTGTCGTTGTTGTTCAGCGCCCCTTCGATCGCGACGGCGACCGAGCTCGGGCCGCCGGCTTCGTCGGCGACCGCGCCGCCCAGCGCGGTTCGGTATCGCCGACCGCCTCCACAGGTGAACGCGCGCCAGAGCCTTGCAACTCGCCTCAAAGAGGCTCGGCAACGGATCGAAGCCCAGCGCGCGAGCGATCGACCCTCCGATCTTGCGCCGATCGCGAGACCCGGCAGCGAGACCGACCGAGAAGCGACTCGCATGGAGATCACCGACGCCAAGATCGCCAAGCTCCGAGAGCTGCTGCGCGTCACCGCGATCGACTCACCGGAGTATCCCGACTTGCTCATGCGTTTGGCCGACCTCCATCTCGAGCGTAAGGCCTACTTCGAACGGCAAGCCGGCGCGCTTGCTCAGCCGATCTGGGAGGCCGAGCACGGCATCAAACCGGCCGATTCAGACAAATCGCCCGTCGTCCCATCGCCAACGACCACACCGCGAACTCAACAAGAGCAAGGTGCGACGCCGGCGAAACCACGCACGCGTCGACGAGCTCGCGACCGCTGAGCCAATCCACGCCGCGGCTGGGACTACCCGAGCGTCGCGACTGTCAGAGCTCCGTCGGTGCTGCGTTGGGCGGTGAGACCAACCATGCTCACCGCGAATCGCAACTTCCGTAGGTCCGTGCTCCTGTTCACCGCTTGGGCCTGCTCAGCACCGGTGGCTTTGCTCAGGGCGATCGCAGTGTGCTCGCCCCAGATGCGGCGTTGGGGCGCGTCATCGTGTATCGCAACGGGGTCGCGTACTTCGAGCGCACCGCGGCGGTGTCCGGGGAGCTCGCGCTTGAAGTTCCCCAAGATCGTCGCTGACTATTCGGCGGCGCCCGCAGGCCGAAATATGAGCATGACCGTCGAGTCCAGCCGATCCAGTGCCGCGGGCGCGGGCGCGCCACACCAGCCACCCGACATCGTCCAATGGCTTCGACCCTGGCGAGCAACACCCAGCGGGTTCGCGTGGAGAGCTGGGCCAAGCCTGGCGAAGCTGAGCCAGCATACAGCGCGCTGGGCCGCGGCAACGCGATGCGCGACACACTGATCGCGCGAGGCGTTGCGGCCGAGCGCATCGAGGTCGTCGCGCACCCCGAGGTCGCGAGCGGCAACAATCACGTCAAGCTCGTGGCGATCCAAGATCCGCGGCCGGCGCAAGCCGTCGATGCCGATCGGGGCGACAGCGATGAGCCCCGCGGCGTTGCCCGCTTCATGACCAAGACTCCAGTGACCATCGATGCCGGCCACTCCGCGATGATTTCGCTGTTTGAGCGGTCGACTTCCGGCGAACGGGTGTTCCTCTACGATCCGGTGTCCGAGCGCGGATCGAAGCGTTTCGCCTTCAACGCCGTGCGCATCGTTAATCCCACCCAGAACACGCTCGAGTCGGGACCGATGAAGGTCTATGCCAAGGGTCAGTTTCTCGGCGAGGGCTTGGCCGAACCGATCCCGCCCGGGGCATCGGCGATCGTTCCTTACGCACTCGATCGTTCCAGTGGGTGTTGTCGTTCTCGGGCCCCATGGCCGTGCGACTCGGCTACGACCGCG
>CADEGN010000344.1 GCA_902826865.1 uncultured Myxococcales bacterium | reverse complement strand
CACGGGCACGGGCACGGAGGAGCGTGACCCCTTACGGGGTCACGCTCCTAGGCGCGCCCCGCTGTTGGCGATCTCCCGATTCCAGTAGAGCCCGAGCGCATCCGTGATCCCGCACAGCATGTAGACGAGCCCGAGCCGCGTCGGAAACGCCGGGTACGGCTGAACGCGGATCTCGCGGGTCAGCGGGGCCAGGATCTTGCTTGCGGTCGTGGTTGCGAGTCGGCGCGCGCGTGTGCGTTGGAGAAACGCCTCGACGTCGCTGGTGCCGATCGACGCAGGCACGACCGAGTAGTCCGACAGCTGACGTCCGAGATCCGATCCGCGCGGGAGACGGCGGTTGATCTCGGCCGCGACCGCCCCGATCACCCGGCGCGGGACCTCGCCCGGGACCTTGGGTACGTCGTGGAACTTGCAGAACGGGCGGAAGCGGCCGAGCGTGCCGCCTTCGAGCAGTTTGACCAGGCGAAAGTACAAGGACGGCACCCGCAGTTGTGCGAACGATCCATCGGAGTTTCGCTGCCAAATTCGCAGCCAGATCTCGCCCAGCTCCGGCGTCAAACCTGCCGGGTCCGCACTGCAATCTGCGAGCGCTACCGGGGTCTTCTTTGATTCAGTCGGATACAGCGCGGTCGACATGCTCCGCATTGGATCGGGATAGGCCTCGAACAACAGGCGATTGATGCAGACGTCGAGGGTGAGGTTGGCGAGCTCGTGGTGGGCGTAGTCCTCACCGAAACCGTGGTACATCGAGCGGTGCAAGAGCTCGTGGCGCATCACCATCTCGATCGAGGGCACATCGAGAGCGGCGACGGCCGGACCGATGTGGATCGCCTCCTTGCCGCCGCGCGGGTCGTAGCGCCAACTCGCGGTTTGTTCATCAACGTCGTACACAACGATCGATGCGCACTCGGCAAACGTCACCTCGAGCCGCATGAGAGCGCGCTCGATCTTGCGCTGAGCGATCGCGTTGGCAATCGTGCCCTGGCCCGACGGATCAGCCATCGGCCAAAGTCATCTGGGCGAACAGCCGGAACAAGCTGTCGTTGTCACTCGGCACGTCGCCCTCCTTCATGTCGACCAGGTGGGTCTGGAGCTTGCGGACGTCGGCACTGCGGTTGGCCAGGAATCGGCCGGAGGCGACCATTTGGCGCAGCGTGTCGATGTTGGTGCGCACTCGGTCGAGCTCCGCGCCCGGTTTGCGCCCGTCGAGCACGCCCTGAAGGCGCGGTAGGATCATATTGACGGCAGCGTTGAGGGCGATGAGGAGGCGCCCATCCGTCTGCCGCAGGGCGTCGCCCTCGTACCCGAGGGTGTGAAGCGTGTGGCGGAGCTCGACCAGCTTTTCCTGCTCGCCCTTCTTGCTCGCTCCGCGCAACAGATCGCCTAGCAGCTTCTCGATCTCGTCGGGGCCGAGCGAGCTTCTGATCGCGTCCCAGTGCTCACGCAAGTACGTGAGTCGCTCGGCGAAGTCTGAGGCGGCGGCTACTTCGAGGCGGATGCGGTCGGCGTTTGACGTCCCGTCGCCGCGCAAGCAGCCCTCGGCGGCCTGGTGGATCGCATCGAGCGTTATGGTCTTGATCTGAAACTTGGTGGCGATCGAGTAGCGCAGCGCGTCGATCGCGGCCGCACGCAGCGGTTCTTTGCTGCCGGCGACCACGTGGTAGGCCGCGACCGCGAGCACGGTTTCCGGGACGTTTCGCGCGTACGTCCGCGCGCTAATGTACGGCCCGCTCTGCTCTTTCAGCGCCTTGAGCAAGGCTGGCACGACTTGCCCGAGGTAATCGGCGATGCGTGCCGGCGCGCCCTGGGCGACCAGCTCGGCGTGGGCCTGCTGGATCTCCGCGAACACCCGCGCGATGCTCTCTGGTTCGACGTCGCGTTGCTCATGCATTGCCGACCAAGACAGCTTCAGCATGGCCGTGATGTCGTCGACTTTGATGCCGTCTTGCTGCTCGGGAACCGGAAGCACGGCATGGAAGCGATCGAGCAGAGCCTCGTCGAGCTGAAACGCCGCGGCGTACGACTCGGGGTTCGCGGTTGCGACCAAACTCCGATAGGCGAGTGGCAGGCCGAAGCACGTTCGTTCCTCGAGGATCTCGAGCCAGAGATTTTGGCTCTCCTTGCCGGCGCGGGTGATCTCGTCGACGACGATCGTGCTCTTGTCCCAAATCGCCCGCTCATGCGGGATGAACCGAAGGCGGCCGGCGCGCAGCGATTCGGGATCGGGGATGCCGGCAATCGAGACGAGGTCGTCTTTGGCGGGCGTCGAAAAGCCGGAAGCGGTGGCTCTCGTATCCGGCCGATAGCGCGCGAGCGAGCCGAGTCTTGCCGGTTCCGTGGCGACCGATGAGCATGAAGCTCTTGTGCATCGCCATGAGCCCGACGATGACGGGCTCGAGCTGCCGATAGCCGTAGTTGATCTTGTCGAGGATTCCGAGGGTCATGCGTGGCCAGGCCTGAGGTTGGCAGGGCTTTTCGGCTAGACGGGGCGACCGACCGCTTGTTGCAGGGCCTCGGCGTCCCGCCGCGGCGGCAATCGCACAGTCTCCCGGGGTGAGTGGGAGGGACCGCGATGCGGGCAGGTCGACCCGGGTTGGTCGCGTGAGGGCGGGTGGCCCGCAGTGCCCGCACACGCGCTAGACTGCGACAGTGCACACCGCAAGGTGCGTCGCCGTCACGACGATCGTCTCGCTCGCAGCGAGCTGCTATCGAGTCGGCACATACGCGTGTCAGGACGACGCAAACTGCGTCGATGGTGACAAACGCGGTACGTGCGAGCAGACGGGATGGTGCGCCTATCCCGATGCAGATTGCCCGAGTCGGCGGCGATACGATGACCTCGCCGGCGATGGGCTCGGGCGCCGGTGCGTCGGAGAAGATGTCGCAGGCGCCAGCATGGGTGAGGATTCGACCACCACCGATTCAGCCTCGAGGTGCGTGGACCACGATGGTGACAGCTTCGGCCAGGGTGAAGCGTGCGTGGGGGTAGATTGCGATGACGACAATCCGCAGGCCGCCACCAACTGCCTCTACATCGGACCGGACGGTGACGACGCAGCCGCAGGCACCCGCGAGGCACCCTGGCGCACCTTCGCAAGAGCAGTCACGGCGCTCGCTCCCGGCAAGAGCCTGATCGTGTTGTCGGGCACCTACACCGTCACGGATCACGGGGGCCTGATCGCCTCCTGCGCCGACGGTGACCCCTCGGGCACAGCGGAGAGCCCGATCTTCGTTCGGTCCGAGATCGAGCGTCAGGCCCACCTTGCGACCGCGGGCATGGGCGAGGGGATCCGCCTCGAAGGCTGCGCGTACTGGCGCGTCCGGGGGCTTCGGCTGTCCAGCGCGGATGCGGCCGGAGGCGAAAACAACATCGTCGAGATCGATTCGTCCAGCCACGTGGAGCTTCGTCGCCTGCTTTTACACGGCAGTAACCGTCACTTTGCTGGCTCCGGCCTGGTTAGTATCGACGGGGCTGACGATCTTACGATCGAAGAGTGTGAGGCCTACGATTTCACCGGTGCAGCTTTCTGGTTTGGTGGGGGCGGAAAAAACGTGGTGCGCCGGGCCTACGTGAACGGACGCGGTGCCGCGGACCTGCCCACGTGCACCGACGACGCGGAACCCTTCTGCTCCGAGTTCGGCAGCAGCGCAGACTATGGTGTAGTTGCGACGGACGGCTTGACGATTGAGAACTCAATTCTTGAGAATACCGGCATTGGGGTAACCGCGGGCGGGACGTCGGACAATCTGCTGCTCGGCAGTGTGACGATTGGAGGCGTCCACGGCGCCGTGTTCGGCTACGCCCCGAACAGCACCAGCCCGGACGTCACCGATCTCCGGGTCGAGCACATGGTCGCCGTCGCTCCGGAGGCCAAGGCGCTGTTCCTGCGAACCGTCGCCGACGCCACCATTCGCAATGTAACCGCCGTTGGCGGGGGAGTTCTGGGCGCCACTCTCCAGAGCGGCACGATTCCGTGCCCCGAGGCTGGCTGTCTCATCGACGCAGCGAACCTCTTGGCCATCGACTCAGTGAACGACGGGCTGACCATGGCCGATGGTGTCCCAGGGGTGGTTGTCCACCACAGCAACTCCGTGGGTAGCGGAGCACTCGACTATCGACCTGACGACGAGCCGATCGACGATGACGCGGGATATTGGCGCCATTGTGTCAGCGTCGCCGACGATCGCGTGGGCTCCGCGGACGACCAGTGTATTGCGTTCATCCCCTCAGACAGCGCGTACTCTGGCGCGGGCGAGGATGGCGAGGACATCGGAGCCAGCATCCTTTATCGCTACCAAAATGGTGTGTTGGGGGAGGAGCCGCTGTGGGATCCGCAGACGGGTGCGTTTCCCTGCGGCGAGGTCATCCTCGGCGTCAACGACGAAGAGGGCACCTCGTGCAGGGACGTTCACGTCCGCCTGCACATCGGCACACCTGGCTGCCCGCTCCCATAGATCGCGGCCAGCTCACCCGAACAGCTCCGGGATCCGACCATCGATCTCACCGAGCGTCTCATCGGCAATCGCCCCGGTGGCCGACAGGCATGAAAGCACAGCGTGGGCGGGATGCCAGTCGGCGTTCTTCGCCACGTGCCGGCCCCCGCCAGGGTTGAGACCGCCGGCATGGCCGCCGACCAACGCGATCATGTTCTCGGTGGAGTGCGAATTGCGATCGCGGGTCTGCTCGGGATCCCAGCCGGTGCCGCCCTCGAACAGCAACACGAGGGCGCTGCGATCGATGAGGGGAACGTCATCAAAGTCGCGCAGCTCGCCCAGACGCCCGACGAGGCGCGCGAAGTGCTTCACGTGCCACGACAGACCATCCGCGCAGTCGATGGCGTTCGTCGAATGCGTCAAGGAGTGACCGTCCGTCGGCGTGAGCCCAACCGGACCGAACTGTAGGTAGCACTGGGTGAACGTTAGACGAATCGCCGCTGATCGCGTGCTGTCGCACGCGAAAGCCATGGCGACCAAATCGGACAACACCTCCGCGCGCAGGTCCTCCTGGCTATAGCCGAGGCCGTCACCGCCCTGGCCCTGGTATTCGATGGCAGCGCCTTGAATCGGGGGATCTTCGCCGGGGTCCTCGGGTTTCATGCAATCGCCGCCCGTGGGTTGGATTGCGTCAAGGCGCGTTCGCAGCTTGTTGAGTTCATCGAGATGTTGCTCGAGCTTGATGCGGTCGTACGCACTGAGCATGGGCACGAGGCCTTGCGTGCGTGCCTGCAGCATCTCAACCACCCCCTTGCGCCGCCGGAGCTGTCGTTCTGCAGCGGCCGCGGCCGCCGGGTCGGGGCCGGCGAAGTCGTCGAACAACACGGAGTAGGCGAGTTGCGGGCTGAAGACGGGATCGATCGGTTGGATGTCGCCCGCGTCGTCGCGATACCAGGAGATCCGCCGGCTGTCGCCAGGGGAGGTGGTGTTGCTGCCCACGTAGGAGGCGGCTTGGACGCGATACGAAAGCGAACGGAACGTCGTGGTGCCGAGGGCGTCGGCGGCGATCTGGTCGGCGCTGGGCCCGTTGGGCGCCTCCTTGCGACCTGGCCCCCCACGCATGCCCGAGATCTGCTGGCCGAGCGTGTTGTAGTGGAACTCCACCGTCCTTCCGCCGGGCGGAATCCCGGCACCGTCGTCCCACGGGATCTGCAGGCCCGTCACGATCGACACGTGCTGCTGGACGTCGAGCCCCATGCCCCCAAGACCGGGATCGGTGGGCAGTACGCCATTGCCGATCGGCATGATCGCGCGTGGCAGGTCGTAGCCGACGCCGGTCTGCTGGGGAACGACCTCCGCCAGGACGTCGTTTGTTCCCACCGAGATCCCGCCGTACATGAGGACGAAGCGCTGGGGCGCACCGCCATCCGCAGCGCGAGCACGACGTGGGCCGAAGATCTCCAGGGCTGGAAGCATGAGCGATGACGCCGCGAGGCTGCGGACAATCGTGCGACGGCTGACGGGGATGCTTACCACGGCTACACCTCCTCCTCGCGGCGATATCGGAACGCATCATCGGCGACGATGTCGACCACGAGCTCCTTGAGCTCGAGTTCACCGGGAGCCTCGGTATCGATCAGCGGGCTGATGAACTCGCGATCATGATCGTCGAGCCAGGTGCGCCCGGTCACGAAGCGGTAGAGATGCTCCGCCATGCACGGCTCCGGTCCGCCCTCCCTCGCGACTATCACCTCGGCGAGACCGGCCGGCCCGTTGAACTGCACGCCATCGAGATCGCCATCTCCGCTGATGAAACACTGCGACTCGTCGGCGGGCGTATCGGGATTGTCGGGCTCGTATTGGCGGAACCGGCCGCCGCCGTCGTAGTTTTCCAGGCCGAAGCCAACTGGATCCATTTGACGGTGGCACCCGGCGCAACCACCCTCGGCGTGTACGGCGAGTCGATCGGCTTTACAGATCGCTTCCCCGGTTGGTGGGGGCAGCGGCGGCGGCGGCATGACCGGCTTCGCGACGTCTTGGCAGAAGAAACGCCAGCGGATCTCTTTGCCGCGCCGCGTCACGTTGGTGTCGCCGTTGGCCTCGGCCCCGATCGACAGCACGCTGCCGTGCGAAAGCACCCCGCGACGTCCGCTCTCGCCATAGTCGACCCACGTGGGCGTGTCCGCGCCTGGGGCTGGCAGGCCATAGTACTCGGCCAGCTGGTCGTTGATGTACGTGCCTTCGAGCTCGAAGATGCGGCGCCAGGGTTCCTCTTCGTTGAACACCACGTGCTCGACGGCTGCGGCAGATTCGGCTTGCAGGCCCGCACCGATCTCACCGCCCTGAAAGGGTGTCGCGTAGCCCAGCCACAATGCGTGGTAGCGGTCGATCCGCTGCCGTGCGCGTGGCTGCTCGACCATCGCCTGCGCCTTGCTTCGGATCGAGCTTTCGTCCGCAAGCGTGCCGGCCTCGGCCGCGTCGAGGAGATCGTCGTCGGGGCCGACGCCCCAGATGAAATACGACATTCGCGTGGCGACTTCGAACTGCGAAAGCTCGAACACACCCGGGTGATCCGGCACCGGCGTCCCGATCTCGACGCGATAGAGGAACTCCGGGTCCTGAAGCAGCGTGCGAATCGCGGTGTCGACACCCACGTAAAAGTCACCGGACTCGATCGCATCGGGGATCGCGCCGGCGTAGTTGGCCGAGCCGAGGACGTAGGCGTCGACTTCTTCGGCGCGCAGCGGCCTGCGCAACGCACGGCGGCCGAACTTGCCCACGAACTGGCGCATGCAGGCTTCGTCGTCCGCACCCGTGGGGTTGCACCCGACCAGGGTTGCGCGGCGGTCGGGATCCTCGGCAAGCGACTCGAGCGCCTGCTTGGTCAAGAACTCGACGGCATCGATGAGCGCTGCTGAGGTGACTTGGCTGTCGTAGTGTAAGCCTCTTACGAAGCGCCTCGAGCTGAGCCGTTGACGGTGGTTCGACGCCGT
>CADEGN010000343.1 GCA_902826865.1 uncultured Myxococcales bacterium | reverse complement strand
CCCGCTCAGTGTGGTTCCGCACTTCCAGATCCGCACGGGCTGAACGCTTACGCCGAAGCAGGCCGCGACCAACGTCGTGGCTATCGAAAGAACTGCGATGGGGCGCATCCCCATCATGATGCCAGAGCAGCCCGCCGGGCGTCGCGTGAGCGGATCCGAGTCGGACCCATGGCCCACCCGTGGACGATCGGCCACCTGGTCCTTTCGCCGGCGCGGTGAACTGGCTGAGCGGCACGGCGATCGATCTGCCGAGCGTGCGCGTGGCTGGGCGCTCGCGGCGATCAAGGCCGTGCTCAACACGCCGGTCCGGCAATCGTCGCCTGGGGCCGTGTTGCTTGGGCCCTGGGCTCAGATGCGTCCGTCGGGCTAGGCTGATCGGGCGTGCCCAGCTGGTCTGTCTACCTGCTCGCGTCCGAGGTCGCCACGCGCACATATGTCGGCATCGCGCTCGATGTGGCGATGCGACTCCGACAACACAACGGTGAGATCGAGGGCGGGGCCAAGAGCACCAGGGCGGCGCGGCCCTGGTACGTCCGCGCCGTGTTCGGGCCCTACCGAAGCCGCGCCAAGGCCCAGCGCATCGAAGCCGCAATCAAACAATTGAGGAGCACGCAGCGCCTCTGCCACGGCGACGTCGCGGCCGTCGTGCGTCGCGCGGCGCGCCGCAGCGCGTAACCCCGGCGGTAGCTCCCCGCGCCGGGGTACCGCAACCTATCACCTATCCTTCGCCGCAAACACGCGCAGCATATCCACGCAGCGCGCCGAGTAGCCCCACTCGTTGTCGTACCAGGCGACGATCTTGAAGAAGTGATCGTTGAGTTCGATCCCGGCCTTGGCGTCGTAGATGCTGCTGTGCGAATCGCTGATGAAGTCGCTGCTTACGACCTCGTCTTCGGTGTAGCCGAGCACGCCCTTCATCGATCCGTCGGCCGCTGCCTTCATCGCGGCGTTGATCTCGGCGATTTTGGTCGGCTTCTCGGTCTTGAAGGTGAGATCGACGACCGATACGTCGGCAACAGGAACCCGAAACGACATTCCAGTGAGGCGACCCTTGAGCGCAGGAATGCACAGCGCCACGGCCTTGGCTGCGCCGGTCGAGGCCGGGATGATGTTCATGTAGGCGTTGCGTCCGCCACGCCAGTCCTTCTTCGATGGGCCGTCCTGCGTCGGTTGGGTTGCCGTCGCGGCGTGCACGGTGGTCATGAGGCCTTCGGCCATGCCAAACGTGTCGTGAATCACCTTGGCGATCGGCGCGAGACAGTTGGTCGTGCACGACGCGTTCGAGACGACGGTGTGCTTGGCGGGATCGAAGGTATCGTCGTTGACTTTGTAGGCGATCGTCGGGATCTGATCGGGAGACTTGGTCGGAGCCGAGAGCAACACCCTGCGGGCGCCGGCGGCTATGTGCTTCGACGCGCCTTCCACGTCGAGGAAGATCCCTGTCGACTCGAGGACGTAGTCGACCCCCAAGTCCTTCCACGGCAACTTGCTCGGGTCTTTCTCGGCGTAGCAATGCGTCTCGCGATCGCCAACGCGAAACCCCTTGCCGGTCGCCGTCACCGAGTGCTCGAATCGCCCGTGCGTTGAGTCGTAGCGGAGCAGATACGCAAGGTTGTCGGCGGGCACGAGGTCGTTCACGGCGACAACCTCGATGTCTTGGCTGCGCGCGGCCATGCGGTACACCAATCGGCCGATCCGGCCGAACCCATTGATGGCGATCTTGATGGTCATCGGTGCGTGTCGTCCCGGCGGGGTTGAGCCGCCGCCCGGGACGTTAAGGGCGCCGTCGCGCTACGCCAACCGCAAATAGAGACGGCGCAGCCCAGGTGGGTGCGAGCCAACGCACGGGTGCACGCGAGGGCGGGTTGGACGCTTGAGCGCGCATCGCGGGCGAGCGCGGCGCCGGGTGTGGTAGGTACCCCCGGTGGCGTTCGACTTCCGCGGACTCTCCGGGACCGTCTACATCCCCGACACCTCATCGTTGATCGAAAACCCGGATGCGCTCGACCGGCTGCTGATGGACGGCAACATCGTCGTGCTGCTCCATCAAGTCATCGAGGAGCTTGGACGGCTCGCAGCGAGCCGGAGCAAGTCCGATGGCGTGCGCGCCGCCGCCCGCACGGCGACTCGCAAGCTGCTCACACACCGAAGTCAGGGCCAGATCCACCACGACCTCGACGCGATCCTTCGCCACGACGCGCCTGAGTCGATCCCGCGCACGACCCAGGGTGGCATCATCGCTTGGGAGCCCGACGGCCCCACGCTCGCTCCGTACGACTCGAGCACCGGCGACAACCTTATCGTCGCGGGTGCGCGACGGGTCACGCAGCTGGCCGACACAGCTCGCGCTGGGCGCTACAGCGTCGTCGTGGTGTCCGAGGACAACAACGTCCTGCTCAAGTGCGACGCCGTCGGACTCCGCGCCGAGAACCTGCGCTACGGGAAGCTCGAGCTCGGCGGCCCTGAGGAGATCTACCGCGGCCACATCACGGTCGAAGTCGACGAGGCAACGATCGACGAGTTCTTCGCTTCTGGAGAGCCGGGCGAGCGCAAGCTGCCGCTGTCCCGGGTGCCGGAGTCCGTGCTCGGGGAGGTCGTGTGGAACACCGGCGTGGTGCTGCGCGCCGGGGAGCGCACGGTCCTAACCCGCGCCGACTTGGATCAAGGCGAGCTTCAGGACCTCCGCTACGCGCAGTACTGGGATCGCAAGCGCCACGTGTATGGGCCACGCCCGATCCTCGGCATGGCCCCGCGCGATCCGATGCAGTGCTTCGCGATGGAGTTCCTGCTCGATCCGGAGGTCCAGCTGGTTGTCCTCGACGGCCCGGCGGGCTCGGGCAAGACGCGCTTGATGGTCGCGGCCGCGCTCTACATGTTGCTTGGCCAACCAACCGCTGTCCGCTTCGCGAACGGATCCACGCTGGCGCACACCAATCGCTTCGACAACGGCCTGTTCTTGCTCCGCCCCGAGCACCCCTCCTCGAACTACGAGCTCGGGTTCCTGCCGGGCGACTTCGAGCAAAAAGTCTCGCCCTGGCTCGAACCCCTGCTGCAACACATGCGGTCGCTCGGCGCGCTCAACGAACACGACTTTGTCGGCGACCTCGAGAACCGCAAGCAGCTTCACATGCTATCAACCGCGATGCTGCGCGGGCTCGACATCGAGCGTTCCGTCGTGCTCGTCGACGAGCTTCAAAACGGCGACCGCCACCTCGCCAAGACGCTCATGAGCCGGTTCTGCGAGACCTCCAAGGTCGTGCTGGCCGGTTGTCTTGATCCCGTGCAAATCGACAACCCGTACGTCGACTGGCGCAGCAACGCACTCACGCGGGTAAAGCAAACCTACCGAGGGTTTGGCCGCTACGTCGCGCAGGTCACCTTGCTCCACAACTACCGCGGGCCGATCTCGAAGAAGGCGGACGAGTTGTAGCCGCGCCGACAGACGGACGCGCCAACGATCGCGCGCCCGCCGAAACCGCGCGTTGTGCCGCCCTGGAGCCGCGCTCGCGCCGCTGCGCCGCGGCGGCGCCGAAGTGATAAGGTGACACGCCCCTGGTCCCGATGATCGAGCCCACGATCGCCCCAGACGATCCCGAGTCGAAAGCCATTGCCGGGCGGGTGGTTCGTCACCACGCGATCATGCTCTGCTGCGCGCAGAGCGTGATGGAGATGGTGGAGGAAGTGGCGCGCAACCTCCGTGGTCTTGGCTTCGCGGTCGAGATCGTTTGCGGCGCTGAAGCCCGGGCCACCCTGCTCGCCCGGGATCGCGACCGGGACGAACCGACGATCTACGTCGTGTGTGTCCAGGGCAGTCTGAAGGAGCAGGTGCTCAAGCCCTTGCGACAGGCGCTCGCAAGCCACGAGTCAGCCAACCACCACCTCTTTGTCGCGGTCCTCGACCTCGCCCTGCCCCTGGCGATGGTCGGGCAGATCCGGCGCTTCGCCGAGGCGCTCGAGCGACCGGTCGAGGGCCGCAAGCGCGAAGGAGTCGGCGAACGGCGAGAGTGGCGGGAGATCCTTGCGCCGGCCTCCGCCGAGCGGACGCCGACGCGTTCGTACCGTGCCCTGGAGACCCTCGACCGCACCGCCGGCGAGAACTCGGGGGAGACGGACGAGCCATCGACGCGCACCGGGCAACAGCGCGTGATCGGCACCCCCAACGCAGCCAAGATCGCCACCAGCGAGAAGTACCGCGCCGTCACTGGTCGGCTGCCGACCGTGCCGTTGGCGGACGACAATGCCGACTCGACGACATCGGGCGTGCGGCGACGCAAGACCCACGCGCCAAAGGTTCGCGTGAAACCGGTCGGACGGCGCGGCGTTCGTCAGCGACGCGAGGGCGACGGGCTCGCGACAGAGGCGGCACCGCCTTCGAGCTCGGCACACAGCGGTAGCGCGGCGATACCCCAACCGATCGACGGCGATGCGGTCGCGCCTCCACCCGGCGCCGGCATCCATCCCGGGGCGGTGGCCGGGTCGTCGCCCACGCGCACCGACGGCCGCGCGCAGGCCAGTGACACAACCTCCGGCCACACGGACGCCGATGCCACGGTGCCCTACGGGAGCTTCGCCGCGAACGAGGGGGTCGTCGAGCTCGGGCGCACGGCCCCAGTCATCCTCGGCGAAGACGACGAGCAGTCGACCGAGCACGCCGTGTCGATAACGGATTCGGCGGTCGCGGTGTTGCCGAGCTCGCCACCGCCACCACCTGGGGCCGCCCAGATCGCCGACCCAGTCAAGGCTGGCGAGACGGTCGCCCCCGGTGTGTCCGAGCGCCCGGCGCGGCGTTCTGGTGTATTTCTTCCGCCACCGCTCGACCCGGCCCCCGCGTCGTCAACCCACGCGGGCGCCGCTGCGCCAACCGCCGCCGAACAGAGCACCATCGACGGTAGAAGAGCACGGCTACCACCCGTCCCAGTCGTCGGTCCGCCGAGTGGGCGCAGGGCGACACCCACTGGCGACGCGGCTACGACGGTGCCCACGTCGCCTGACGCAGCGATCGTGGACCAGCCTCTGCGAGAAAACGTGACGCTCGCCAAGACGCCCGCCGCTGCCACTAGCCCAGCGCCGGGGTCTCCGAGCACAGAGGTGCCGAACAACTCCGACACATCGGCGCGCCGTACCCTGATCTTCGATGGTCCCGCACCGGTCGCGTCGCCTCCGCCGCCGACGGCCGAGCTCGTGCCGCACTCGGCTGTGGCCGCAGCACGCGGAGATACCGTCGTCGCGTTTCCGCGGCCCAACGGCGTCGGTGCGCCGGCGGACGCGGGCGGTGGCGCTCTGCCCGGTGTCGAAACGAACTCCGCCCGCGAGATGCCCGCGCCTTCACCCACCGCGAGCACCGCGCGAGCAGCCGACGTCGATGGGGTAGTCACGTCCACGCCGCCCAGGACGGACTCGCCGACCGAGCCCACGCTTGACGCGTTTCTTCGCGAGGCGCGCGAGTCGGTCGCCCGGAGTACGGCAACCGGCAGCAGCGACGAACATCTGGCAGCGAGTCCGAGCGCCACAGAGGCGAGTGCATCGCGTCGTGATCGCGCACCGTTCGCAGCCGATGTGGTGCCCGATGCTCAGCCGAAACGCGCGCGCCGCTACATCGTGGCAGCCCTCGGACTTTGTGCGCTCGGCTTTGCCGGCGTGTGGGGGAACAGGTGGCTCGGCACCCGAACCGCCGCGCGCGGGGCCGAGGTCGCGGCAGCGTTGTCCTCATCCAGTAGTGCGCCACCATCGGGCGCGAGGCGTGAGCCGTTGCCCGAACGCGACGCCAAGGCGACCGGGTCGCGGGCGATCACGGAGCCGGCGAGCGACGCGGCGACGGCCCCTGGGGCCGATACCCGCCAACCGGGGAACACGGCTCCGAGATCGGCGATCGCTACGCCTACGTCCGCGAGCGATACTTCGACGCCCGCCAGCGACGCCACCAGACCGGCGAGCGTTACGCCTACCTCCGCGAGCGACACTCCGGTGCCCGTAAGCGACGCCATCAGGCCCGCTGCGCCTACGTCCGCGAGCGATATTCCGACGCCCGCTAGCGACGCCACCCGTCCGGTGAGCGCCGCGCCTACGCCGGCGAGCGAAGCTCCAACGCCGGCGAACGACGCCACCGGGCCTGCAGGCGATTCCTCCACGCTCGCAAGCGACGCCGCGAAGCTGCCTGCGCGCGAAGCAGGCCGAGGCACGGATGACCCCTCGCGCGGCGAACCGCCCCCATCGGATGGAGGCGCGAGTGATCAGGCGAAGCTCGCCGCCTTGGCCGGCCGTCACCGCTTGTGGACGACACAAGACCTGTACGTCACTCCCTTGCAGGCGGGCTCGGTGAGCTGGGCCCACGCGCGGGCGATGTGCGATCGCCTAGTTATCGACGGGGTCGGCGCGTTCCGCCTTCCGCACCGCCGTGAGCTCCAAGCCGCCCACGTCGGCGGCTTCCTGCGCGAGAGGCCACACTGGTCGAGGACCGTGCCCGAGGACGACCGCGAGTCGGCCTACGTCGTGCATGCGAGCACCGGACAGCTGTCCACCCTCGACAAGGGTGACGCTGCCGCGGTTGTGTGCGTACACGACCGCGACTAAGCGTCCGCGCCGACAGTCGCACTCACTGCTTTGGACCGTCGTCCGGCGGCTCGACGGTTGTTGAGTTGCCGCCTGGCCGAACGCGTTCTACGAACATCGCCACGAACGGCGTGGCCGCCAGGGTCGCGAGGATCCGGATCGGCTGCGTGAGCTTGGTTGCGACGTACGCCGCGCCGATGCTCCCGGTCTCCGCCGCAGCCCCCTCGACGCTGATCCCCTGCCGAATCGCGAGGGCAAAGCCGATCCATGTCAGCCCGAAGATCGCGAAGTAAGTAACGATCGCCACCGTGCCGTAGCGAGCGAACAGATCCTGCAGGCGCTGCTTGAGCCATCGGAACCATGCCATGAGCTTGTCCACTTGATCGTCTCCTTGCTCAGCGTCCGATGATGGAGCGTAGCTTAGTGGCCAACACGTCGAGGGCCACGTGATTCTCGCCGCCCTCCGGGATTACGAGATCGGCGAAGCGTTTAGATGGTAGTGCGTACTCGAGGGTCATCGGCCGAACAGTGGCGTAGTACTGTTGGCGCACCGACTCAAAGGTCCGTCCGCGCTGCTCGATGTCGCGACGGATCCGCCGGAAAACTCGGATGTCGTCATCGGTGTCGACGAAGACCTTGATGTCGAACTGTGCTCGCAGCTCCGAGTCAGCCAGCACGAGGATGCCCTCGACGATGACGATGGGCGCGGGATCGACACGACGGACTTCGGGTCGCCTTCGATGGGTCGCGAAGTCATAGATCGGGACACCCACCGGGCGGTCTTCACGCATGGCACGAAGGTGTTCGACCAGAAGCGAAGTCTCGAGCGCGTCGGGGTTGGGCTTCCCCCGAAAAAATGGACACCCGGGTTTACGCTGCTTGAGTCCTGTTCA
>CADEGN010000342.1 GCA_902826865.1 uncultured Myxococcales bacterium | reverse complement strand
CGTTCTTCCGGCTTTTCACGTCCTACGCCCGCGTGTGGTTACGCAACTCGGGGGAGAAGCCTGCAAGCAACCCAGCACCCCGCCTCACCCTTCCTCAAAATGCCTCCAAGGAGCCTGTTGCCACGGTGCTGAGCGTCGCTGCCGCATCGCCGATGAAAGCTCAAGAACATAACGCCCGAATCGAATCAGCAGTTCGCGACTACCTTAACGCCTGCGAGGCCCAAAGCCCAAAGCGACATGGGCAACAGATGCACAAATGCAGCCCTGGCGCAACGCCACGCGTTGCTGGCGCGCGCATTGGCGTTCCTTGTCGACCTGGCGAATCCACGCGATCGATACGTCGCAGGTGTTGCGAAGGGAACGGACTGATAATCAATCACAATAGTGCCAGTCGAATCGCATGTAATCCTCCGGGATCATTGCGGAATGCGTCACTTTCAAACCGCCCGAACGGCCTTCTAAAAAGCCCCGGGTTTACCCAAAAAGGTCGAGATCGCGCATGGTGCGAGTTCTCGACCGACCCAACACGAACTCAAATTCCTAGCCCAAGCGAAAGCGCACCTGATGACCGAAGCAACTGCCACCGCGGCCACCTTGGCCGCTCGCGACGTCCGCGATGACGTTTATCTCCTCGTGACCGAGGGCCTATCCTACGCGTGGGTCGACGATAGGGTGATCTCGTGCGGGGTCACCGAGATTCCCGCCAACCCGGCCATGGAGGCCAACGACAGCGTGTGGACGTCCGACGTGTTCTCGGGACACGTGGGCGGTCTCGGGCCGCTGATCGATTACCCGTACCAACGCCTCTCGGAGACCTCACCGGCCGGCCACCCGCGCGGAGGCACGTGAAGTTAGCCAATGCCCAGGCTCAGCGCGTGGCTCCGGTGTTGCTGCACTGGGCGTCCTACGACGCGGCGACAGAAGACCCGCGGATCACCGAAGCCCCGCCTGCGGGGATCTCGATCCGCAACCTGCCCGTGGAGGATGGGGAGACCGCAGACCCATGATTCAATCACCGGCTGATGACCTCCTCCCTATGGCGGAGACCATTGTGCTCACGGCGGCGGAGCTCTCATCCATGCTCGGGATCGATCGCAAGACGCTCTACGCGGCCGCATCACGTGGCGAGGTTCCGTGCGTGCGCATCGGACGGCGGGTGTTGTTCCCACGTGAGACCATCGAGAAATGGCTCACGGCTAGCTCCACGACACCCCCAGCCCCAGCTCCGCACTCCCAAGCCAAACCATGGCAGACCTGTTCGGCCAAGGCGCGCCGCTAGCACGGCGACGGTATCCGTCGCAGGGAGACATAACCCATGGCGGTTCGCGTACGCGGCGGACGGTTCATGCTCGATATTCGGCACCACCACGGCGATGGGCGAGTCGAGCGGATCCGGATCGCCGTTCCAAAGGACAAGCAGAGCCGGCGAGCAGCGGAAGCGTACCAGCGCACCGTGCTGGCCGATCTTCGCGCGGGCATCGACCCGCGTGCATCGAGGGAACGCAGCAGTGAGCGTGCTGCGGCACCCTCGTTCGCGTCGTTCGCCGGCGACTATTTGGCGACGATCACGAATCTGAAGCCCAGCAGCTTGGATTCAAAGGCATCCATCCTGCGACACCATCTCCTGCCGTTTTTCGGGTCTATGTTGATCGATCGGATCGGCCCGAAGGAAATCGAGCTCTTCAAGGCCTCGCGGCTACGCCCGACTCGAGGTCGGGCGCTGAGCAACAAGACGGTGAACAACATGCTCACCGTCCTTCGGCGGATCCTGAGCGTCGCATCGGACTGGGGGGTCATCCCGTCTACTCCACGGGTGGCGTGGCTCAAGGTGCCGCCTAGGCGTTTCCGCTTTCTGGACTTTCACGAAGCAGAACGCCTTGTTGACGCCTCGATTCGCGAGCCACTGGCGCACGCCATGATCGTGGTCGCCCTGAACACTGGGCTGCGCCTTGGCGAGCTCCTAGCGCTGCGCTGGGATGCGGTCGACCTGAAAGCGGGGCGGATTCACGTCCGCGAAGCCGTTGCACGCGGCATCATCGGCACGCCGAAGTCGGGGCGCGCGCGGGAAGTCCCACTGAACAACACCGTGATCGCAGCACTGCGCGGATGGAAGCACCTGCGGGGCCCGCTGGTGTTTTGCACCGACGACGGACGGATGATGACGAAGAACGAAGCGAAGGCGCCCCTTCGCCGCGCTCGGCTGAAGGCCGGGATCACGGAGCTCGGCTGGCATGACATGCGCCACTCGTTTGCCAGCCACCTTGTGATGCGGGGCGTGCCGCTGAAGGCGGTGCAGGAGCTATTAGGCCACGCAACCATCGAGATGACCATGCGATACGCGCACCTTGCGCCTAGCGTGGTGCGTGACGCGGTCTGCGCACTAGACCGCGGGCACGGTTTGGGCATAGCCCCGAACAGAGAATCAGAAACAGCTAGTTAGGGGGGTCTAGCTAGCCGTTTCTCAGTGGAGGCGCCGGGAGTCGAACCCGGGTCCGAAGGCCTTTGCGAAGGACGTCTACGCGTGTATCCGGTGGATTTGATCTCAGCTCGGGGCACGCCCATCGGCAAGCGATCCCTTTGCCCAGCCGCTACGTTTCGGGACTACGCCGCGACACTCGGAGTCCCCAGCTCATGTGTCCACGCGTGCATGCTACTTGAGCTCCTCACATGCACGCGTCGTCGGTTCTTAGGCGACGAGGGCCATACGGCCGTAGTTGCTGTCGTTGGCAGCTATCGTTTCCCACCCTTTTTGACGCGGTGAAAGTGGGGTCCGCGACGCGCAATCTCTTCCCTCTGTACCCCCGTCGAAGCCGTTACACCCCCGTGGTGCCGGGCGCGCGCGGGCGGGGACCCGCGTGCTCGGTCGAAGCAGTATGGGGGCGCTGCCACCGGTCGGCAAGGCCACGAATCGGCGAATGGGCTGGCGCCGGCCGCCGCGCCGCTGGGTCGTCGGGTCGCGGTGAAAGCGATGCGCGCCACAGGGCGTTCCGAACGGCATGAAACTACGGCCGTCCCTGCTCGATCGCATGGGTTCGGGTAGCGCTGCAGTCACGCTGGCCGTGACCATCTGCGCCAGTGTTGCCGGCTGCGCGAGCGCGTCCGAGATCGCTCCCGCGGCACCATTCGCAGGCATGGGGGCGCGCGCGAATCCTCCCGCACCGCTTCGGGCCACGCCGATCGCCGCGCCCGTGCCGGAGCCACAACCGGAGCCACAACCGGAGCCACAGCCGGAGCCACAGCCGGAGCCGCAACCGTGGCCAGGCGCGCCGGCACCGGCACCAGAACCCTCGCCGCCATGGATCGTCGGATCGGCGCCGCACCCCGAGCCTTCGCCGTGGTCATGCGCGAGCCCGACGGGCCGGCCGCAATCGAGGCGTTGAAGACGCGCCGTGGTCGCGAGTACGTCACAATCGGTCGGCTGCGCTATGCTGAGACCGCGCCATCGTGGGCGCACGGCCTGATGTCGATCGCACCGCATCACTACGTGTTCGTCGCCGTGCTCTACGGTTGCACGAGCCGGCAGGAGGTCATCAACGACAGCGCGCCGACCGAAGGCGGGAGCTTTCCGTCGAGCGCGGGCCCGACGACAAGCGCAGTTACGAGTGATGCGACGGCTTTCTCCGACGAGACCCCGGTGCCGCCGGATACGACGGCGCAAGGTGACGCGACGTCGGTGAGCACGGGCGGACAGGTCGACACGACCGGGAGCGGCACCGACATCAGCGCGGGCGAAACATCCACCACCGCATCCGGCGAGACGATGACAACCGACGCGAGTGGGCCGACGACGACGGGCTCGGATGGCTCAGCGACGACCAGCACTGGTCCGATGACGACGGAGAGCGGTGGCTCAACGGCGACGAGCGGTGGTCCGACGACGACAGAGAGCGGTGGCTCAACGACGACGGACGGTGGCGGTCCGACGACGACCGCCATGGGCACGGCCGGTGCAACCGACTCGGGCTCCTAGTCTCCGCGCCATCGATCGCTATCCGCGCCGCCGGGGCCGTAGTCGGCCGTATCCAACGTGTTCACGGACGCTGCCGAGTCCTCGCTCCATGCCGAGGCGCGATGACATTGGGATCTGTCGGATCGCTGGGCGCCCTGGTACCGTAAACGAAGGATGCGAGTACTTGTCTTGGGGTTAGGTCTTGGTCTTGCTGGGTGTTTCGCCGAGCCGCCGCTTGGGTCCGGCGGCGTCGGGGACTCCGGAGACGCGAAGTGCACGCCGGGGTCGCATCTATGCCGCTGCGCAGACGGTGAATGCGGGCCCCAGCTCAGCTGCAGCATGGATGTCTGCGTCGCGTCCACGTGCATCCCGGGAATTCTGGAGTGCCCGTGCACCGGCGGCGGTGAGTGCAACCCGGGGCTTGTGTGCAATGGTCAGCTTTGCGTCACGCCGGGCGACGACGGGACGTCGGGATCGACGACAACGCTCGACGAAACGACTTCGCTGGGCGCCACGTCGACGACCATGGGCCCCGTGAGTGACTCGACGCCGCCGACCACGTCGGTGGCTGACGAAGTAACGTCGATCTCGGCAAGCGGCATGTCCGACGTTGATTCCGGGAGTTGCGATTGCGCGTGCTGCCTCGATGAGGCTGAAATCGGAGCATGCATGTCAGCCCTCCTTTACTGCATGGGCCCCGGGCCGGAGGCCGCCGAGTGCGCGCAGTGGTGGGCCTTTGCAAGTTCCTGTGCGGAGCAAGCCGGGGGTGACCCGGGCGCGCAGTGTTGCCCAGAAGTGCCGCAGGGATCGCTGGCCGCGGACGTCGCCGCGTGTGTCGCGCTTCACTGTGGAGCGCAGTGCGTTTGTTTCGAGTAGAGCGCTGCGTCCACGGCTCGCGAACGCGAGGACGCCAGAGCTGTGCTGGGGGCCGGTGAAGGCAGACTGCAGCCGATCAAAGCGGGCACTCGTCGTTGCAGAACTCCTGCAAGCAGCTCTGCAGATCGAGCGCAAACGACAACACGTCGATGGCTTCGCACGCCTCGACGCAGACGTCGGCCGGTGAACCGATTAGCACGCAGTCGCTCAAGCAAGCGCAGGCGGGATGATCGTAGCACTGCTGGTAGGTGTCGCAGCACTCGATCTTGAGGCAGACGGTGCACTCGGGGTCGTCGGGCGCGAAGAGACATTCTTGAATCGGTCCGGTGTCGACCACGCCGGTATCCGGGGCGGTGGTGCTGACGGTGCTCGTGTCGGCAGTACCGCAGACCCCGCAGCCGTAGGCGTCGACCGACTTCACGCATTCGTCCGTCCAGCCATTGGCCGGGTCGCAACACCACGGCGCGCTGGCGCACACGCAGGTGCTGACCGCCGCGACTTCACAACCCGCTTCGGGATGGGCCGTGCAACACGCCCCCGTGCCCGGTGTACCGGTTGTGCTGGTCGTGGTTGGTGTTGACGTCGTGAGGCTCGTGGCGGTCGGGCTCGAGCCACCCGAGGTACTCGACCCGCTATCGCTACCTTCGCCTTCGGCGTTGCTGTCGTCGCCGGGGATCAGGGGACCGCAGGCGCCAAGTACGACCACCAACCAAGGCCACAGGTGCAAACGCATGCCTCATCATGGACCGCCGCAAGCACCGGGCGCAAGGGACCTGGGTCGCTCGCCGCGCGCGCGCCGGGGTTCGGCGACCTTGGGCTTGGTAGCCGCGGGCGAACCCACTGCGCGTTGGCGCCGCGTCAAGCTTCGGGGCTTGGTCGCCACCGCCGGCCGCGGATCAGTCGACACACTCCCAATCGACCTGGCAGACGCCGGAGGTCGCGCATACGCACAGGCCCGACGCCGGGTCGCAGGTGGTACTCCCGCAGAACTCGCCTGGCGCGTCGCAACGCGTGAAGCATGTCGTCTCGCCGTCATCGGTCATGCCCACGCATGCGCCACCCGGGCCCGGGATCGCGCATGGCGTGTCGTCGGTGCACAGCGTCACGCACCGGGGGACGCCGCGGACCTCACGACACACCTGGCCAGCAAGTTGACCCGTGCAGTCGGCGTCGCTGGTGCACCCGACACTGCGACAAAACCCGTCGACACACGCGACGTTGTTTGGGTATGCGCCAGGGCAACCCGGCATGTCGGGCAGACAGCAATCGAACGGGACTTCGCAGGTGCGGGTGCATTGGAGGATCCCGTCGCCCATGGGAGCGCCGGTTGAGCTGTCGGCCCCGACGCCGGTTGCGCCCGTGACGGCGGCGGAGGTGGCCGAGGTCTCCGAGCTGCCCCCGTCGCTCGCTCCGCTCGACCCGTCCTCGCCAGCACAGGCGTGGGCAGCGAAAGCGACGACAAGCGTAGCTGGGCGGCGGGCGCATGGAAGCATCGCCCCGATCCTAGCAGCAGTGAACCCTGGCGCGGATGAGGTAGGCTGAGCCCGTGCGATCGATGACGGCGATCGGGGTCGGTCTGGCGATCGCGATCGCCAGCATGGTCTGGTTTGCGCGCCGTGAACCGCCGCGCGAGGTCGCGAGCCGCAAATCCACCGAAGTGCCGATCCAACCGTCGCTGCGAACCGTACGGGACCGGCCCGAACCCAGGGTGGGGGCGTCCGACGCCACCATCGTGCTCCCAAGCGGCGAGCGAACTACGCGCGAGGTTCGGTTGCCTGCGGCCGAGGGCACGCCGGAGATCGTGCTTCACCGCTGCCTCGCCGATCGAGACTGCAACGGCGGTGAACGCTGCCTGCTCAACTGGTGCGTCAATGGCGAGCACAACTGCCGTGCCGATGATGAATGTGGGGCAAACGCCCGCTGCGAGCTCGGCACCTGCATGGCCGGAGCGCGCGCGTGCGGCCCCGCTCGCCCGTGCGCCGATTCGCGGCACGCGTGCCTGTTTGGCGCCTGCGTGGTGGGCGAAGAGGAGTGCGTGCTCGACGACGACTGCGGGTCTGCGCACCGGTGTGTGCTCGGCCGCTGCATGGAGGGTCGCCGCGATTGTGTGCGCGACGTGGACTGTCCCGCGGCCACTCGCTGCGAGTTCAATCGCTGTACGGAAGGCGCGCGTCAATGCAGCGTCGACCGCGATTGTCCCGACGACACCCGGTGCGAGCTCGGGCGCTGCCTTGAAGGCCAACGCCAGTGCGCGCAGGACGGCGACTGCGCGGGCCGGGCGCGGTGCGAGTTCGGCCGCTGCCTTGCCGGCGCGCGCCACTGCGGAATCGATGACGACTGCCCGAATGATTCGCGCTGCCACCTAGGTGCTTGTTTGGCGGGCGAGCGCGAGTGCGTGCTCGATGCAGGTTGCGCGGCCGGTCAGCGTTGCGAGCTCGGTCGCTGCGAGAAAAGGTAGCAGTAGCACGGCGTGCGCAAGCCCGACGAGCGGGCGTTCACGGCTGTTCACTCGCGGCGTGCGTATGCGTAGAACGCTGCGCCACCGAGCGCGAGGCCCAACACGACCAACAAGGTCGCCCATGCCTCGCCGGACGTGGGCGCCCGGCGCACGTCGATCACGAATCCGCGCCGAACACCGGGCGTGCCTGCCAACTCGGCCATGGTTCGCATGAGCTCCGGCTGCATCGGCTCGACCCGACCGCGGAGCTCCATCCACTCGCTGCGGTCTCGGAC
>CADEGN010000341.1 GCA_902826865.1 uncultured Myxococcales bacterium | reverse complement strand
GAGCGATGGATCCTTTGGGAGCGACGCGTGATCGCGATCGCAGCCCTCATCGTCGTTGGGCTGCTCGGGTGGCGTGGGCGTTGCCTGGGGCGCGGCGGGCTAGCGGCCCTCGCGACGCCACTCGGGGTGTTGTTGGCCGGGTTCGCGCTGGCATCGCTCGCGGCGACCGAACCGGCCGCCGGGCGGGTGTACACCCCGCGGTGGGACGAGGCGTGGTCGCTGACGGCGTGGCTCGGCGCGCTCGCGTTGCCGGCCGCGGCCAGCCTGGCGATGTGGCGCGGCCCCTTCGCGGGTCGAACGGGGGGCGCGTCGCGCTGGCCGCTGATCGCCGCGGCGTTCGCCGTCGTCGGCGTGGTCGCTCGGAGCGATCAGCCGTGGCTTTCATGGGGTGGCGGCGACGGCATCGCCGCCGCCGTCTTCGCCATGGCGGATCAAGCGTCCACCAGCTTGGGCCTCGATGTGCAGGTGGTTGAAGCGATGGTTGCGGCCACGATGGCGGGGCTGTGTGCCTGCGTGATCGCCCACTTGCTCGGGGCCGTGGCCGATGCCGGCGCGGCGACCGGTTGGAGCGAGCGGTGGCGGTGGCCGTGGATGCCGGCGACGGTCGTGCCGCTTGGGACCCTTGGTCTGGCGATCGCCCTGTCGTTGTCGCGTAAGACGGACGCCGGACTCGCGTTGATCCCCGCGGCCATGGGAGCAGCGCTTACCGCGGGGAGTGCCTTGCGCCGTCTGTGCGGCCGTGGGGCGTGGCCAAGGCCTGCCGGTCTCGGGCCGTGGGTGGTGCACCTCGGATGGGCTGCACTCGGGGGCGCGCTGGCGCTCGGCGCCTCGTCCGGAGATCCTGTACGTGCGCTGTACGCTGGCTTGGGCCTGATTGCCATCGTCCTTTCGGCGGCCGTGTTGGTGCCAGATCCCGACGAGAAGGCCCGGCACCACGATGCGGCACCGCCGGGCGCGGGGGCACCGCTGTGACTCGAAGGCGGCCCGGCGAAGCGCACGGGCCGGCTTGAGCGCCCCGGCCACCGTCGTTATCATGCGCCACCCCGGCGGCCCCGCCCGCGTTCTCCCTGATCTCGCGCCCCTGCGCGCCCCGACGACCGCTCCAGCTCCGCACCATGTCCGCCGCGAAAACCCCATCGTCGTTCGTCCGCGCCGCTTCGTTCGTGATCGCCCTCGGCCTTGCCGCTGCGCCGCTGCCCGAGGTGCACGCGGCCGCACCGGCGAAGGCCGCTGCGGCTCCGGCCACCACCGGCAAAACGGTCGCGCTGCTCCGATTTTCCGGCAGCCCGCCGCCTACGGCCGATCTGCGGACATCGAGCCAGGCGGGACTCCGCGACAAGGGCTGGCAGGTCAAGTCGGTCGCGCTCGATCTCGCGGCCGCCGGCGCGAAGGTGAAGTGCAAGGGGGATCAGGGCAGCGTCGATTGCTTGGGCACGATCGGCAAGTGGCTCAACAGCAACCCCAAGACCGCCGCCGACTACATCGTGCATGGCGGTTACACGCCGGGCGTGCAGGGCACGCTCGGGGTCCGGGCCAAGATCGCCATCTTTGACATCGCCAAGGGCGCGATCGTCAGGTCCTTCGAGGTCAATATCGGCGAGCAAGACCTCGTCGCCGGCGTGGTCGTCCCGCAGCAGGTTGCGGTCGCGTTCGACGAGTACCTGACGGCGCCGGCGCCGGCGACCGACGACGAAAAGAAGATCTTGGCCGGCCTCGACGAGCCGGAGAAAACCGCCGAGGAGATCGCGGCCGAAGAGAAGGCCCTGAGCGAGGCCGTCGCCGCCGCCGGGCGCGGAGCGGCCGAGGGCCAGATCATCGACACCGAGAACATCGCGGTGGATCTCAAGGCCGACTTCAAGGACTTCTGCCGCACCGGCCCGCGCAAGAAGCGAAAGAGCCGCGAGGATCCCAAAGACCTGCGCCCGGCCTGCAAGCGGGGCCCGTTTTGGGGCTACTGGCAACCGCGCGCCTGGGTGGCGCTCGGCTTGACCGTGGGTGCCGGCCTCTCGACGGCAGCGTTTTATGCCCTCGCCCTGGCGGCGCGCAAACCCTACAAGAACGCGGTCAGTGACCTCGATGGCTACCTCGGCACGGTCGACGGCGATCCGCGTCGCGATCCGCGAGCCACGACCAATGCTGCGGGCCAGCGCTACGACACATTCGCGACCGAAGTCAGCCGTACAGGCGCGATCGTCAAACGGCGGGCGCTGGTCGGCGACATCCTGCTTGGCACCACGGTGGTGGTGGCCGGTGTCCTGGCGATCATCATCTTTCAGGACCGCACCGACGCGAAGAACTACATCAAGCAGGAGAAGGGGCTGCGCGCCATCGCGAAGACCTTCCGCGCCGGACCGATGATCGGTGGTGGGACCACCGGCGCGGCTTTCGGGTTTCGGTTCTGACCCGGCGGTGACAGCGTGCCCGCCTCGCCGTGCACCGCGGGCATGCCCGGCAGTGCACGGCTCTCGGGCGCCTTCGGGCGCGCCTGATTGCTAGAGGTTGCGCGAGATGAAATCGGACAACTTGGCCTTGCTGCCGGGATTGCCCACCAGACGATCGACCACCTTGCCGCCCTTGAAGATGAGCAGCGTTGGGATCGATTTGATCTCGTAGTTCATGGCGGTCTCGCGGTTGTCGTCGACGTTGACCTTGACGATGCGGACCTTTTCGCCGAGCTCCCCGGCGAGCGCCTCGAGGTGGGGAGCGATCGCTCTGCAGGGGCCACACCACACCGCCCAGAAGTCGACCAGCACCGGGTTTGGTGAGTCGAGCACATCCGCCTTGAAGCTGGCGTCGGTGACGTGGGCAATCGCGTTGGACATCGGAAGCACTCCTTCTGGGTCCCGACCCCGTCGGTCGACCGCCGGCGGAGCATGGTCCGGCGCGGTCGGGACTGCAAGATGTGGACGCCGCGGCGTGCGCGGGACTATCTTCACATGCGGCGAATCGGAAAAACGCCGTGCCGCAGGTCTACGTTTCACAGGTGCTGCTCGACCGCTGGGTTGCTGGTGGGCAGGCGTACCTAGAAGGCGAGCTTCTGCGCCTACCGCCCCACCCGGGGGGGGCGTCCGTGCGCCTCCACCCGGCCGTGTTGTTCGAGCGCACCGAGGGGGCAAGCGCTGATCCGCTCGGGCTGGTGGGTACGGTGCGCGCCACCGGTGATCTCGCCGCGATGGGTGCCGTGCACTTCGATACGTCGGTGGTCTTGGCCGACGTGGCCTATCAGGTGAAGCCGGGCTACCTCGCCGTTTTCGTGGGGACGGGCGGAATCGCTGCGCTGTTCGACCCGAGCGAGTGGACGCGCCTGTGCGCCACGCTCGCCGCAATGGTGGAGCACGGGGCGGGCTAAGGGGGCGGGCGTGGCGCGGGGCGTTCGCTCGCCCGGCCGAGTTGGGGCACAATTACACCCGCCGACGCATGATCCTCCTGCTCTTCATTGTCGCTTCGCTCGCCTACGGCGCCGCGACCTTCGCGTATGGTGCCGACGCCGGCGAGGCCGGCGGCGCCGGGGTGGCCAGCATGCGCCGCCGCGCCCAACCCATCCTTTTGCTCGGCGTGCTCGGCCACACGGCGCTCATCGGCCTGCAGTGCGTCGAGGGCGATCATCCACTCAAGAACATCTTCCTGGCCAGTAGCTTCGGATCACTCGTGGCGGCGATTGGCTTTGTCGCGCTGTCGCGGACGCAGAAGATCGACGCGCTTGGGGCCGTCGTCGCACCCATCGCGCTCGCTGCGCTTGCCCTTGGGGTCGTGTTCTCCAGCGTCGATCGGGTCCAGGTACCCACGGGGTCGGCGATCGCGAGCGCGCACGTCGGGTTCGCCGCCGCGGGGCTGGCCGGATTCACGCTCGCGGCCGCCGTCGCTGGCCTCTACCTCGCTACCGAGCGTCGGCTGCGGCGCAAGCAGTTCCGTCCCGGCCACACGGGTATCTCGCTGACGGGGCTCGACCGCCTCCACCACCGCCTGGTGCTGCTGGTGACACCGGTGTTCACCCTCGCGATCGTCACGGGCGCCCTGTGGATCGTCCAGATCGGCGGCCCGCACATGGTCCGAGGCCGGAACTTTGAGTTGGCGGCGGCCGCAATAGCCTGGGTGGCCTCGGTCGCGCTGTTGGTCATGCGCGCCGTGTGGGGCTCTCGCGGTCGCCAATCCGCTTGGCTGACCATCCTGGCGTTCGCCGCCGTGTTGCTCATCGTGGTCTCCTACGGGGTGCGACCGTGAGCGAGCTGTTTGCGATCGGCCTCAATCACAAGAGTGCGCCGGTCGAGCTACGCGAACGTCTGGCCGTGCCCGCGGACGATCACGCGCGGATCGTGTCCGGGCTGCGGGAGCTGACCGGACTTAGCGAAGCGATGGTGGTGTCGACGTGCAACCGGGTGGAGGTCTACGGCGTCGGTCCGGCCAAGTCGATCGCCGGCGACGCGGTGATCGCAGCGCTGGCGGAGCTGCGTCGCGTCGAGGTCGGCGAGCTCGGCGATCACGCATTCGTCCGGGCGGCAGGCGACGCCGCGCGTCACATTTTCCGTGTGACGGCCAGCCTCGAGTCCCTGGTCGTCGGTGAACCGCAGATCCTCGGTCAGGTGAAGGAAGCGTTCGAGCGCGCCAAGGAAAACGGCGCGGTTGGACCGGTGCTCGATCGCTGCTTGAGCCTCGCGTTCAAGAGTGCCAAACGCGTGCGCTCGGAAACCGAGATCGCGCGCGGGGCCGCCAACGTGTCGTCCGTGGCCGTGGAGTTGGCGAGCACGATCTTCGGCGAGCTCGCCGGGTGCGTCGCCCTCGTGATCGGGGCGGGAGAGATGGCCGAGGGCGCCGCTACCCACCTGCGCGCCGATGGGGTCGCGGAGATCGTCGTCGTCAACCGATCGCCGGACCGCGGCCGGAGCTTGGCCGAGCGCGTGCAGGGGCGCTTCGAGCCGTGGGATCGCCTTGCGGCCGAGCTCGCGCGCGCCGACATCGTGATTACCTCGACGGGCGCTGCGCGGCCGGTGATCGATCGCGCCCTCCTCAAGCCGGTGATCAAGGGGCGGCGCGGTCGCCCGCTGTTCTTTGTCGACATCGCCGTGCCCAGAGATGTCGAGGCGGACGTCACGAAGTTGCCGCAGGTCTTCCTCTATAACGTGGACGATCTGCAGCAGATCGTCCACGATAACCTCCGCAACCGTCGCGGCGAGGCCGAGCGCGCATCGGCGCTGGTCGACGAGGAGGTGGGGGAGTTCCTGCAGTGGATGCGGACCCGGGCGATCGGGCCGCTCATCGGTGAGCTGCAGTCGTTCGGTCGCGACGTGGTGGCAGCGGAGATCGAACGCGTGCTACCCAAGCTCGGCGAACTCAGCGAGGCACAGCGCGCGATCGTCGAGCAGCTGGCCCGTCAGATCATGCAGAAGCTGCTCCACCGTCCGATGGCCAACGTCCGCAAGGGCGCCGAGCATCTCGATCCCGCGGCCTTGGCCGAGGCTCTCGCCGCCCTGTTCGAGCTCGGGCCCAACGTCGAGGACAAGGCGCGCGTCGGTGATGCCGCCGTCGCGATGGCAGCCAAGCGAACCGGAGCGGAGACAACATGAGCGAGCACGGCAGTGTGCGCATCGCCACCCGCGGATCGGAGCTCGCGTTGTGGCAGGCCAACTTCGTCAAGGGTGAGCTGCAGCGTCACTGGCCGGGCCTCGTCGTCCACCTCGAGATCGTGGTGACCGAGGGCGATCGGATCCAAGATCGCCCGCTTCATGCGATCGGCGGCAAGGGCCTCTTCGTTAAGGGCATCGAGGAAAAGTTGCTCGACGGCAGCGCGGATCTGGCGGTGCACAGCATGAAGGACTTGCCGGCCGAGATGCCCGCCGCCCTCGTCATCGCTTGCACGCCGCCGCGCGAGGACCCCCGCGATGCGTTGGTCGGGCCGGCCGGGCAAACGCTGTCGTCGTTGCGCCCCGGTGCCCGCGTTGGCACCGGATCCCTGCGCCGTGCGGCCCTGGTCGCGCGTGCGAATGCCGGGGTCGAAGTGGTGCCGCTGCGCGGGAACGTGCCGACGCGGCTACGCAAGGCGAAGAGCGGCGAGCTCGACGCGGTGATCCTCGCGGCTGCGGGCTTACGCCGGCTTGGTCTCGACGAGCACGTCGCCGAGTGGCTCGATCCGATCGCGTTTTGCCCGGCGCCGGCGCAGGGGATCCTCGCGTTGCAGTGCCGCGCCGACGATGGTCGGCTCCGCGCGCTGTTGGCCCCGCTCGACGACGCGCGTGCGGGGTTGGCTGCCGCCGCGGAGCGTGCGTTCTTGACGACGCTGGGAGCGGGCTGCACGGTGCCCGTCGGTTGCTATGCGCGACCCGAAGAGGATGGGCACTGGCGGGTGGCCGGCATCGTGGTCGGCCCAGGCGGGCGACCGTACTTTCGCGCCGAGGAACGCGGCGAAGCGGGCGAGGCCGCTTCGCTCGGTGCTCGGGTGGCTGCGCAATTGTTGGGTCTCGGTGCACGGGATGTGTTGGAGGCGAATCCCTGAGTCTGGCGCGGATCCGCCTACCGCGCCGCGTCGATGCGCCGGCGCTGCGCTGTGGTGGGCCCCCGGCGGCGATGCGGCCGGTGGGACCGGTGGGGGCTCGAGCAATTAGAGGAGTAGGCAGCGACGCGACCAGCAGCAGCGTGCAGGGCGGCCGACCTCGAGTCGCTCTACGATGCCCTGGCCGCTGCGATCGACGCCGCGTGCTCGAACGCCCAGGCAGTGAAAGCGAGCAGGCGAGCAACCCACGCCCGGCTTCGTGCTAGGAGCATCCAAAATGCGCGCTCCAACGCTCGCCCTCGCTGCCATCCTGTCGGCGTCTGTGCCGGCCGCCTGCAAACCCGGCGGCACACAGGGCGCGACGCTCACCCCCGGCGAGATCGCCGAGTCCGGCACGCACACGTTTTCGGCCTCCGGCAAGGCCACGTTCGAAGCGATGCTGAACGCCCTGGCGGCCGAGGGCTACGAGGTCGCGGTGTCGGACGAAGCCAAAGGAATCATCGTCACGAAGCGCAAGCTCGTCGGCCAACGCGCCCACGCGCAGGCCGCCGGTGGCTCCGCCCAGGCTGTCGGCTTCGCCTACTCGCGTTCCTACGAGATCCAGCTCGCAGCCCAGGGCGACACGACGCAGGTCACCGCGAAGCCCCGAGTCTTCGAGAACGAGATCGACATCTCCGACAAGCCCGTGTGGATGCTCGACGGAGCTGCGGGCGAGCGCGCGCTGTGGAAGCAGTTGTTCGATCGCACCGCGCAGTTCCTGCCGTAGCGGGCTCGCCACGACGCCCAGCCACCGTCATTCGGCTTCGACACCAACATCCGGACGCGCCTCAGCATGGCAGCGCTCGCCCGCGGATGGAAGTTGGTTCACACCCGCAACGGCAGCGAGGCCGAGATCACCGGGTCACCGACGTCGTCTCCTTCGCCCGAACCGATTTCGGTGCGCTCGAAGAGCCACACGATCCCGATCCACCGGCCAAGGTGTTCCACCGGCACCTGGGCGACGTGGCTAGTGCCCGGTGTCGGAAGTTCGTGCCGGGTTATCCACGGCTCTGCGGCCCGATGGCGGCGTTGCTCGGCGCTCGCAGTACGCCCGGTAC
>CADEGN010000340.1 GCA_902826865.1 uncultured Myxococcales bacterium | reverse complement strand
GGCAGATGCGACCGCGGCGATTCCACGGACGCCGCGGGGCCCAGACACGACGATGGTCCGAGCCATCGCGGTCGCGACCCCTGAAGTAAGCTATCGCCGTGGGTCTGCGGGTCCTGCTGATCGACGACGACGAGCGACTGTTCGAGCTGCTCGCGCGCTACATGAGCGACAACGACGTGGCGCTAAGCCACTGCCCTGACGGCCAGCGCGGTCTCGCTGCGCTGGCCGCCGGGGGCTTCGACGCGGTGCTGCTCGACGTAATGATGCCGCGGCTCGACGGCCTCTCGGTCTTGCGCAAGATCCGTGAGCACGACGGCATTCCCGTGGTCATGTTGACGGCCAAGGGCGACGAGGCCGACCGGGTGCTCGGGCTCGAACTCGGCGCCGACGACTACGTCGCCAAGCCGTTCAGCCCGCGCGAGCTGCTGGCCCGCCTGCGTGCGGTCACGCGGCGGGGCCAGCCCGGGCTCCTCTCCGAGCGGCTGTCGGCCGGCGGCATTGTGATCGACGTTGGAGCGCGCACCGTCACGCGCGATGGCCGTGTGATCGAGCTGACCGCGGTCGAGTTCGACATCCTCGTGGCGTTGACCCGCCGCGCTGGGCGCGTGGTTCCGCGCCCGGCGTTGCTGGCCGAGGCCGGCCGCGGCGACGTCACGGTCGGCGAGCGCACCATCGACGTCCACATCTCGCGCCTGCGCAAGCAGCTGGGCGACGACCCCCGGGCGGCGACGCGCATTCAGACCATCCGCGGCGTCGGCTACATGCTGACGCGCGAGGGCGAAGAATGAGGCACCACCGCGGCCACCACCACCGTCGCGGTCCTCTGCGCCTGCGCGCGGTGCTGGTGCGGTGGTTTGGCGCGACGATTGTCGCCAGCGGGGTCGCAGTCGCGGCCGTGTGGTGGGCGCTCGCGCCCGAGCCGCGCGCGTGGAACCGCATGGGCGAGAACCTGCAGGCCTTCGTCGGCAGCGAGTTTGCCGGCGTGTGGCACGACCCGGCGCAGCGCAGCGCCTTGGCGGAGCGCGTCGCGCGACAGCTCGAGATCGAGATCACGCTTCGCGACGCCGATGATCGCGTGCTCGAGCGGCACGGTCCCGAGTGTGACGGCCGCACGGTGTCGATCGACGTACGCGGGTCCGATCAGCGGCTCGGCAGCCTAACCGCGTGCTGGATCCGCCCGGGCCTGGCGCATTTCGTGCCGATGCTGGCGGCGCTCGCGGCCGCGCTGGCGGTGCTGTGGGCGACCGCGGGGCTCCTCGCACGGCGGCTGACGCGGCCGTACGACACGCTCACGCGCTTCGCCCGGCGCCTCGCGGACGGCGAGCTCGATGCCCGGCTCGAACTCGGCTGCGAGATCCGGGGCGAGCCGGCGGTCGTGGCCGCGGCGCTCAACGACATGGCCGCCAGGGTGCAGACACAGCTCGCGGAGGCACACACGCTGTTGGCCGCGGTCTCGCACGAGATCCGCACGCCGTTGGGACACCTACGGGTGCTGGCGGAGCTCCTGCGCGATCGCGGTGGGGACGATGCCACGCTCCAGGACCTCGAGCGCGAGATCGCGGACCTCGACGCGTTGGTCGGCAAGCTGCTGGCGGACGCGCGCCTGCAATTCTCCGCGTTGTCACCGACAACCCTGTCGGGGCGGGCCATCGCCGCGCGGGCCCTGGCGCTGGCCGGGATGTCGCCAGCGCTCCTCGAAGCGAGCGAGGGCGACGACACGCTCATCGGCGACCCGACGCTGCTGGGACGCGCGCTGGGCAACTTGCTCGAGAACGCGCGCGACCACGGCGACGGGGTCACCGCCTTGCGGCTGCGTTTCGACGGCGACGCGGTCGTGTTCGAAGTCGACGACGCAGGGCCCGGAGTGAACCCCGAGCAGCGCGCGCGCGCGTTCGAGCCCTTCGTGCGTGGCGACGACACCGGCTCGCGCGGTCGCCTGGGCCTGGGCCTCGCCTTGGTCCGCCGCATCGCCCTCGCCCACGGCGGCGACGCGTGGATCGAGGCACGTCCCAGCGGCGGCGCGACGGCGGCGTTCAGCGTGCACCGGCGTGGCACGACCGAGTGACTCGAGGACTGCTCCGTCGCACTTGGTCCTAGGCCTGTGCTTTCCAGCCGTGCAAGTCGCAGCACGAGCGTAATCGAGGTAGCCATCGTCACGCGGTCATCGACGGCTGGTGAGAGCCTCGGCGCCGGCGAGGGAGGCGAGCGGCGCAACCGAACACAATCTCCCTGCGGAGCGGCCAACTGCCTGGCGAGGAACACACCACATGGCAGAGGCACGGCAGCGCGCGGAGCCAGGAGCCCGCGCTCGAAGAATCCGCTCGCTTGCAGTGCTGGCGGCCGTGGGCTGCTCGGTGTCCAGGGACGCGGAAGACTCATTCGGCACACCCGGACCAGCCACGGCCGCAACGAGCGTCTCGACCACGGCGGGCCCGGACGACGGCGGGTCTTCCGGCGAGGCGTCGTCGGGCGGCACGGGCTCGGCGGCGAGCGGCGATGCGAGCACCGGCACACCCGCCCCGTCGGAGTCCTCCGGCGGCGGCCCCCTGGATGGATCTTCGTCCGCCGACGATGGCACTGGCACTGGCATGCAACCGCAGGACGGCATGTACTCGCACTGCCTATTGCCCGGGGACTGCGTGGGCGCAAACTTGTGCATCACGATTACGCCGCCGGGCGCCACCGAACCGTCGACGGGATTCTGCTCGCAAAATGGCTGCGCCGACCCAATGACGAGCTGCTCCACGAACCCGGGCGGCACCGCGACCCCCGCGTGCGTAGCCGTGACGGTCAACATGATGCCGGATCAGGCCTGCGCGCTCGACTGCACCGGCGGCTTGACCTGTCCGGCACCCATGGTGTGCATGAGCGTCACCGGGTTCGGATTCGTTTGCGCTTGATCAACGGCTCTTCAACCGACGCGTCGTCGCGACGGCCGCGTTCCCGGCCCGGTCCGTGAACGCGGCCGCGCGCGTCGAATAGGCGTGCACGGCCACAGCGTCGTCGCCACCAAGGCCCCCTATCGCATCCGGCGAATCGGGGGCCTCAACGAGCATCAGCGGCTCGACGGAACAAACAGGATCTCGACGCGCCGGTTCTTTGCGCGTCCTTCCTTGGTCTTGTTGTCGGCCACCGGCTCGGTGGATCCCTTGCCGAGCGCAGTCATCTTATCGGGCGGAACACCCTGCGCCGCGAGAAACGCCATCACGCTCTTGGCCCGGCTCTCGCTGAGCGTCAGGTTCTTGGTCTTGTTGCCCTTGCTGTCGGTGTGTGCCTCGATCACGAGCGCGTACTCGGGAAACTGCTTCGACGTCTGGGCGAGCTTCACGAAGGTGGCCTCCATCCCCGGCAACATGTTGACCGAGCTACCGCTCGCGCCGAACACCTCAACCACCGCGGCTTGAACTCCGCCCTCGACCATCGAACGCGACACGCCGGAGATCTGCCCGACCGCGTCGAACACCGCCCGCTGCTTGGCCATCCGCGCCTGATCAGCCTCGGTCGCGCTGAACTTTGGCGACGCTTCGCGGGCCGCCGATTCGGCCGTGGCCTTGGCCTCGATCGCGTAGCTCACCGCGTCCTTCGTCTTGTTCTTGCCAAGCGCATCGGTAGCGGCCTTGAGCTTGCCCTCGGCCGCCGCGAAGCTCGCCGAAGCATGCACGTCGGCATCGACCGCCTGGGCTTCCTTGAGAGCTGCGAGCGCTTCGTTGATCGCGCTCTTGGCCGCGCTCACCTCCTGGCTGCCGGCGACCTTGCCCTCAAGGGCGATGAGCTCCTTCATGCGGTCGAGCGAGGCCTTGGCCAGCTTCTGGCGCTTCTTGGCCTCGGCGAGGTCCTTGTCGAGCTTGGCCCGTTCCTCTTCGACCTTGGTGAGCTCGACCTTCATCGTCGCCGCGTCGGAACGCAACTGGGCCGACTGCCACCATAGCCAGGCGACGCGCGCGTGGTAGTCGAGGTCCTCCTTCTCCTTGTCGTCGAGGGCCTCGGCGGCCAAGCGGTGCTCGGCGTCGGCCCGCTTGACGAGTTCGGGGTACGCGAGATTGAGCTCCTCGCCAGCGCGCGTCTTGCGTGCGCCCTCGAAGCTCTGCATCTCGTTCGGCTTCTGCAGGCGAGCGCATGAGGCCAGCGCGAGCGCAGCGACGGCAGCAACAGTGAGGCGCTTCACTTTCCACCTCCGATCTTCCTCTGCATTTCCTCCTGCTGTTTCTCGAGCGCGTCGGCTTCGCCGCGAACCTTCGCGACCTCCGCATCGAGTGTAGCGGCGTCCGCCTTGGCCTTATCGAGCTTGGTCTTCGCGTCGGCGTGGAGGATCTTGGCCTCGACGAGCGACAGCGTGGCCTCGAGCTCGTCGATCGCCCGGGCCAACACGTCACGTTCACGCCGTTCGCCCATCAAAGAGCGCGCCTTGTCGCGGAGCGCCTCCGCCTTGCCGAGCTCTGCGGTGGCGGCGTGGTGGGTGTCATCGGCGACGTCGTACTTCTTGAGCTCAACCGTCAGGGCTTGCAGACGCTCGTCGGCCTTGCCATCGTCACCAGCGGCCACAATGCCGATGGGGAGCGCCAAGGCACCCGTGAGGGCCGTGGCAACCAACCAGGCGCCCGGCAGCTTCGCTGTTCTCGCAGCCATAGTGTGACTCCTCGCCGCACGCCGTCGTGCCCAGGTGGGCGCGCGCGACCGGGCGAGTCTAGCAAGATTGCGTGCGCGGCCGACCAGGAGATTCCCCCGATCGAGCCGCGATCTCGGCCCTGGCAAACGGGAGCGTCGATGTCGGTGCTGCGCCGCGGGCAGGCTGACGCGTCCCTACGCAGGCACCAGGGACCCTACGCCACGCGGAGGCCACACCCGGCACAACCACGCACGCATGGGGCGGACGAAACGCTGAACACCCACTCGCCGGGGGCGAACGTGGGTGTTCACGGCGGGCCTCGGGGGCCACCGCGGGGGGCCAAGGGTCAGGCGGCCGGCTTGCCCGCGTCCGCAGATTCTTCGGCCGGCGCGCCCCCGCTGCTCGGGGTGAACGTCCACTGGAAGGTCGCGTCGCCCTGGCGACGATCGGGGTCGGTCAGCTTGAGGCCGGAGATCGCATCCACAACGCACTTCTGCAACCCCTCGGGCGCCGTGCTTTGGTTCGGGTCGGCTGCGACGTTGATGAAGGTGCCGGTCTTCTTCTCGACGTTGAAGGTCACGACGACGCTGCCGGCCTGGCTTGGATTCGCGGCCAGGGCGGTGTCGTAGCACGACTTGACGGCACTGTTGCGCTCCTCAAGCGTCGTCCGGGTGTCCTTCTTGTACGTCTCGGTATCGCGAGCGATGAAACTGCAGCCGCCGACGGCAGCCAACAGCGTGAATGCGATGAGCTTGTTCATGGTTCGACCTCAACCCTTCCCGATGACCTTCTCGTTGCCCTTTTCGTCGATCTCGACCTTGGTCTTCTCGAACTCGGCCTCGACGATCGTGAACTCGACGCGACGGTTCTTCTCCTTGCCTTCCTCCGTCTCGTTGTCCGCGATCGGACGGGTCTCCCCGTAGCCCTTGGCGCTGAGCATCCCGTTGTCGATGCCGGCTTCGCCGGAGAGGTACTTGAGCACGGCCTTGGCGCGCTTGTCCGACAGCTTCAAGTTGTGATCGTCGGAACCTTCGGCGCTCGCGTGCCCCTCGATCTCGATCTTCTTGATCTGCGGGTGCTCCTTGATGACCTTGGCCACCTCGTTGAGCAAATCGTGGGAGACGGGGAGGATCTTCGCCGAGTCGAGCGCGAACTGGATCTTCTCGTTGATGACGATCTTGTTCTCGCGGACCTCGACCCGCTTTTGCGGCTCGGGCGGCGGCGGCTCGGCGACCGGAGCTGGACCGCTCCCCAGGATTGCAATGCCGTTCGTGTCGCTGAAGACGCGGGGCGCGCAGCCAAGGACCGGCAGCGAGGCCATCCAGAGCCCGGCAGCGATCAGCCGGGACTTGTTATGAACGTTCATGGTCGGGCATCTCCGTCCGTCGGCGATCCGACGGTAGGTGATTGGTGGTGATGGGACGCAATACGCCGAGACCAATGGCAAAACGCCTGGCTCGGTGGGTGCTGTGCGCGCGCAACTGTAGGCGGGTCGGAAAAAACGTCAACCCCAAAACCCCCGGCTCCAGCAGGCATGCACGGGGTCACAGCGGCAAATTGCCCTGGAGCCTCGCCCCTACCAGGTGCCCGCGCTAGCCTTGGCACCATGGGACGTCGTGCCAACGGAAGTGGGTTCGTGACGAGGGTCATGTGCGCCGTGGCGGGCATGATCCCCGCAAGTGCATCGGCGGGGCCCGCCGACGGCACGACCACCCCCACCGCGGTCGCAGCACCGCCGGCCGAAGCACCGCCGGCCGAAGCACCGCCGGCCGAACCAACCGGCGCGGCAACCCAGCCACCTGCGCCCGCAAACCTCCCCGAACCACCCACCACCGCCGAGGCGGCAACGGCCACAGCGCACGCCCCGGGTCCGCCAGCTGCGGAGACGATCTCCCCTGACATGCTTGACGCGGGGCAACCAAACGCGGCGCCGCCCGCCGCGACCGCGGCGAAGGCCGCTCCTGTTGTGACCTCGGCGCCCTCTGCCGCGGACGAAGAGGAGATGGAGTTGGAGGCCGAACTCCGCAGCGCGGACCGATTTCACCCTACGACCAATCCCGGGCGCTTGAGCCTTGTTGCCCGGGGCATGTTCGCCAACGCGGGCTCGGGCTCGTTGCCAGGCGGACGCTTCGGCGGGGTGAGCATCGACCTCGGGCAGAGCTGGAATCGCTTCGGCTATGCCGTCACCGCGTCCGCCCTGGGTGGGCGCTTCGGCCTCTCCCAGAGCGGAACGCGGGAGATCAACGGGCTCATCGGCGTCGGCCCAACCGTCGGTCTCGGTCGCCTGGCGATCATCGGCAACGGCTTTCTCGATCTCCGGGTGGGTTACGACATCTTCTACGGCGTGATGAACCGTCGCGATACATCGACGAACGTCAGCACCAATTCGTTCGACCTGTCGCCGAGCAAGTCGGTGATTCCCCATGGACCGCGGGTGCGCGTCGACCTTGGCCTCATGTCGCAGGACGCGTCGCGGCGACGGTTCCACGGCTGCGGGTTGTCGATGGGCTACCAGGCCCTCGTGGGGAGCGCGCGCGGACCGATGCCGACGACGCACATGCTGACCTTCGGAATCGTCTACTGGATGGGTTGACGGAGGCTACCCTCGGACGACAGCGTTCTTGGGTCGTGGCCAACAGTCCAGGGGGGCGGGAAGTCGCGAGTGCGCCCTAACGCATCCGGCGTTCGAGGCGACGTGCGGTGTCCTCGAGGGTCGCGCGGTAGGCTGCCGGGACAAGCTCGAGCTGGTAGCGCAGGTACGGCAGAAGCTCAGCGTTGGTCATCCCCGCGATCCGGTGGGCGGCGGTTTCGGCGTGGGCACGATCCCCGTCGCGCAGGCGGTCGCACAGGAACTCCAGCGCCTCCACCGTGTTGATCTTACCGATCGCATCGAGCGCGGCAGTTCGGGCCCGATCACCGTCGGGGAGGTCGCGCGCGGCAAACAGCCGGCGCAGCGGCTCAAACGCGTGGGGGAACAC
>CADEGN010000339.1 GCA_902826865.1 uncultured Myxococcales bacterium | reverse complement strand
GATCAAACTGAAGAAGGCGTGAGGCCCGGCGCGCGGCTGTGTGGGGCGGGTCGTTGCATCGCGCGTTGCCGAAGGTGCGTTGCAAGCTCCGGCGGTCGCTTTTCGGACCGGGTCTAGCCAACGGGGCGTTGCAACCGACGGGACAACCAACTACCCTGGCTGCTCGCGCCGCTGAACGCCCAGTGCGTGCAACAGACACGCGGTGCGCCGAGCCTGTGGAACGTCCCTCGACAGACCTGAACTGGTACGTCAACGAACTGCGGCGCTTGGTGATGCCGGCGAGCGCACCGCCCTTCGAGGGTGTCTTGATCACAGAGGACGTCGAGTACGGGACGGATGCACTTCCTCGCCGACTTGGGACGCTGTTTACGGTTGACGCGTACCGCGATCGCTTCGCCGACCTCCTGACGCGCGGCTGGGACTGGATCAACCTCCATGCGGTGGGCATGCTCGGATCGAAGCTCATCCTGTCGATCGAGATGCCCGCGACACCTGCGGGCAGCGCGCGGTGGACATGGGTGAACATGTCTGGACCATGCCGCGCCGTGGCCGATCGCGGCTTTGATCTCCGGAGCTTCGTCGCGGACTAGGCTCGCGGTGCGCTCGGAGGTGCCGGCTGGCACGCGGTTTGCCGCTGATGGGTTGATGACGTCGGCACTCGCGCCCGGGGCCGTCGGCCGTGATCGTGTTCCATCATGCGCCCGGAGGGCGGTGGACGTGCCGCCACCGCGTCGAGGGCTTGCGATGGGCGGCAACCACGATCTCGCCACGCCTGCGAGGATCGCGGCGGCAACCCGCTGTGCGCGCGACTCGACGCGTTTGAGATTTGCCCACCCGGGATCGTCGAGCGGGCACTGCTCCAAGATCACGAAGGCCATCTGCTGAAGTCCCGCATCGGGTCCGTCGCGGCTCTCGCGTAGGACGACGAAGATGCGAAACCAGTAGACGCGATTCCAAAAGAGTTCGACGGCGGATAGACCCAGGGCGGTGACTCCACCGCAGTTCGTGAGGATCAAATAGTTGCGCAGCGCGAAACCGGCGAGGGGGTGATCGACCGCCTGCGGTGAAGCGAACGCCGATGCCCAAGCTCCGGGATCCACATCTGGGCCGAGAAGACCCAACAGATCCGCGGTCGTCGTCAGTCGTACGGCACCGTCGCTTCCGCCAAGCTTAGCGCAGCGGGACCGCTACGCGATCTCCGCGTTCACGATGCTCCGAAATCCGCAGACCAGGCCGAGGTCACTCGCAGGGGTGAGCGGTGGTGAGGATGCCGTCGGCGGCGTAAACATCGTAGCTGGCAAACTTGACGGTGCCCGGTCTCTCGAGAGTCCAATCTTCACCCGCCGTCTTGCGAAATCCGTTGTACCAGACGGCAATCGTCTCGGGAGATTTCTCGCGGGGGAACCCTCGCAGTTCTGTCGTGCACGCGGACTCGAGTTCCAGCAAGGGGTTCCATTCAGGCCTCGCGAACGGAAACGACACTGCGCGCCGTTGGACCGAGATGCGGATTTCAACTGAACAGAACCCGACTTCGACGCGCGGTGGAAGCGGTGGAACATCCGCCGCCTCTGATTCCGCGGGCTCCGGCTCGAGCATCTCCACGGCGTTGACGACACGCACCTCGGTCTTGCGCGGACGGGCGCACCCGATGGCGGTCGTCGCTGCAAGGAGGATCATGCCGCGCAGCCCCGGGCGCACACCCAACAACGGTGGAGGACAGACTCGCTTGCACGCTCCCCGCGATGCCATGGTTTCCATGGCCATGTGCGGGTGATGGTGGAGCCGCACTGCGTGTCATCGTGCGCCGGCTCGAGCGCGGCACGTTCACCTTCGTTGGCGTCCGTCGTCATGGCGGGCGACTCGAAGCGGTCCCTGGATGCGTCAGCGCCGCAGGCGGCGCTTTCGGCCTTGACGTTCGATATATTAGTTAGTAATAGTAGTTTTGTGAGCTGTCTGCCCCGTATCCACCCCGTCCGGGCCGTGCTGGCACTCGCGCTCGCCGGGTGCGGTCCCGAGGCCGCGTCCGTTTCCGACGCGGAAACCAGCGGCTCCACCGCGGCCGATACGAGCGCGAGCACGATCGCACCGAGCACAGCGACGTCGAGTTCGGACACCGCGCCGAGCGACACGGTGACGTCGATCGATCCGAGCGATGCCGGGGCCGAGGTCGGGCCCGACTCCGGCGAGGTCGAGACCTCGATGGGCGGCGCGTTCATCATCCCACCCGACGGCGGCGTCGTGTGCTCGTCGTGCGAGTGCAGCGTGTGGAGTCAGGACTGCCTGCCCGGCAGCCAGTGCGTGCCGTGGGCGAACGACGGCGGCGACGCCTGGAACGCCACCCGCTGCGTGGAGATCGATCCGGCGCCCGCCGCGGTCGGCGAGCCGTGCCTGGCCGAGGGCAGCGGCGTCAGCGGGCTCGACGATTGCGCGGCGGGCTCGATCTGCTGGGGCGTCGATCCCGAGACGCTCGCCGGCACCTGCGTCGCGATGTGCTCAGGCTCGGAGAACGAGCCGGTGTGCGACGACGGACTCGGGTGCGTGAGGGGGTTCGACGGCAACGTGATCGTGTGCCTGCCGCCGTGCGATCCGCTGACCCCCAGCTGCGGCGCCAGCGAAGCATGCATGTTCACCGGCAACGACGAGCCGTTCGCGACCTTCGCTTGCCTGCCGGTGCCGCCCTTCGTCGCAGGCGGCGACGGCGAGCCCTGCGACGGTGCCGAGCTACAGCGGTGCGACTCTGGCTTGGTGTGCGCCCCCGGCGAGCACGTCCCCGGCTGCGCCGAGGCCGAGTGCTGCACGCGGCTCGGGGTCGCGGCCCAGAACCCGACGTGCCCCGACGACGCCCAGAGCTGCCTGCCGCTCGACGAGGCGGATCCCGACGGGCTGTGCTTCTGCGGCGTAGGTGCGTGACGGGGTTGGCGACGCTGCACTCCTGAGAGTGTGGGACCCCGGCGTGACTTGGGGCGAACCGGCCGCCGAAATCAGCATCGGAGCTCGACGTGCTGGGCCCTCGGGAAGCTTGCAACCACCGACGGGCCCGAGAGGCACGGACTCGATGGACGGTCATCACCAACCCACCGTCGGCTGCTCAGTGAAGCCGCTCATGAGCCTCGACGGAGTCGTGTTCGACGACTTCGAAGAAGAGAACGGATCTACGCGTGGAGTCGCGACCAGATCAGCGACCACATCGGTGCGAAGAAGCTAGGCTACAACCTGATGGCAGGCGAGCGCGTGGTCACGATGAACAGCCGGGAATAGTCTCACCGATCTTCGAGACACTGGTCCGCGGCGACGCGCAGCGCGTCCATGAACGCCTGCGCCTTCTTTGTTGGGCGGCCGTCCATGATGAGCCGGATGAGGACGATCCGGTCGCTGCTCGTCCGGAACAGGTATCGGTGGTCGCGCTCGTCGAGCCGCGTCCAGCTGTCGAGCGCTCGCTCGCGCGCCCAGGGCATCATCCCCCGATGCGGCGCCCTGCCGCCGTGCGCAGACGTTCATTTCGAGCTGAGCGGCCACCGAGACCGTCTGACAGTCCGCGACGATCCACTGTGAATGAGACGGGCTGCTGGTGGCGCCGAGGTCGGTGTCTTGCTTGTCGTGCACAACGAGCGCTGGCGGCGGTTTTGGAACGTCGGCAGCTTCTTCCCGACGCGTCGCACAGGACAACGCGACCGCGAGCATGCACAGAAGCGTTGGGATGCGATGGCCCACCTGCGCCTCCACCCGGTCGAGCACCGAACGCAGCTTCGCCGGCGCGTCCGTGATCTCCTCTTCGGTCTCGTCCGCGGTGTCCATGGCTGCGGTGAGTCTGCGCCACCGCCAGGGCGTGGTCGGCGTGCTGACCGACTAGCGGAACTGGCCGCGGCTCGTCCAGAGCGCCCACAGGCCGAACAGGCCGTAGGCGAGGGTCACGAAGTCGCCACCGAAGCCGGACATCGTCGCGAGACCCGCGAACACGAAGCCGAGCACGAGGCCGAGGCTCTTGCCCTGCATCACGAGCACCGCCGCCCACGCCTGCACCGTGGCGACGAGCAGGCCGATGATCGCCGCGACCGTGCCGAACGCCCCCAACGCGGCCCCGAAGCCGAACGAGCCGTCGGGCGCGAACGCGATGAGGGTGCCGATGCCGAGCGACGCGAGGGCCAGCGCGACGCAAGCGAGCGCCGAAGCAGCGGCGAAGACGAGGGTGACAAGGCCGAACAGGGTGACGCGGGTGCCGAGCTTGGTCATCGAGATGCCCTCCGACTTCGTGCAATGGGGGTTGATTCATTGCCCGGGCACGAATCGTGCCAGGGGCCACGGGGCGCGTGCGAGACACCCCCGAAGGGTGGACGGACCCGATGTGGCCTGGTTGCAGCCGGCGTGCGCGCGGCATACTCGCGACAGATGATGAGGCAAGCCTTGCACTCGGCCAGGAGATCATGTCCGGTCTGTCAAGAGTCGGCAGGACTGATCTGCGTCAGCTCGGCAGAAGAGATCGCGCGGAACCTTGTCCAGGAAATCGCGGATCTGCACCCAAAGAGCGTGGGGCCCGGGGCGACCCGGCTGCCGAGTTGAGCCCCTGGTTTTTCTCAAAAGTTAGCTAGCCTGGGCCGCAAGCCGAGGCGGGTGCAAGCCTGGGTAGCTCGCATCCATGCGCGCCAACGTTGAGTCGTTCATGGACATCAAAGCATGAGGTCGAGGGGACATCGCTTACTTTGATTACCTTCTTGCCACAGGGAAACTCGCCGGTTTCCGGGTTCCACAGGGGGGTTTCGGTCGGAAACCCGGACTCATATCGGTACAGGATATTCGCGCCGATGTCCTGTCCGTCAAGGCCGCGGCCGTGCATGGAGCTCGTCTCGGGAATGAAGACGATGCACTGGTCCAGGTGTCGGCCGATGTCAGCGACCGACTCGTTGATCGAATTCTGGACCTTCCCGTCCGCGTCATCGATGGGCTCCGCGGAGTTGTACTGGGACTCCGGCGCGCCGTCGCCGTTTCCCGCTGCGTTGCTGTGCGACACAAACCATGGCACCGGGTCGAGTCCGTAGAAGCCCCCCCCGGTGTTATCGAGCATGAGGAGGTTACGCGCCTCAAAGGAGCACCCGCCGGCGGACGCACAGGTCGTAATGACGTCCAGGTGGTCCTCCCGGACGAGCGCCGCGACGTCCCCGGAGTTCATCACGGTTACGTTACGGAGCGTCCCATCGACCGGTGTTCGCAGGTAGATCCCGATCTCGTCAGCCTGGTCGACGATCACGTTCTCCAGGCGTGTGCCGCGGACGCCTTCCACGCTCCCCTCGCTATCGGGAGGCGACGAAGAGATCCCCGAGTTGAAGCCGATGACGATCGACCCAAGGATACGGGTGCCGGACCCGGAAAATAGGATGCCGGTCCCGCTTGAGCCCTCGAGGATGACGTTTTCGAGCAGATGGTCGGCGCCAGCGAGCGAGACTCCGAAGTGTGGTGTTTGTTCGGGCGAGTTCGGCAGGGCTTCGTAGTCGCGCGTGTTGAGGTATAGCCTTCTCAGGGTCACGCGGTCGGAGGAGAGCACACCTACGCCCGTTTGCTGGAACGTATAGGCTTCTGAGTCCTCGATGAGAATGTCGCCCGATCTCCAAACGAGGTAAAGAGATCCTCTCGCATACCGATTGTTGTGGGAGAACAGCAGTCCGCGCGCCGCGATGTTGAAGGACTCAACGATCTCCAAGACGTAGCCCGCGCCGTCGAGAAAGTCGTCCGAGCGACCTGCCACGTCCGTCAAATTCCAGTGGTCGCAACCGCGAAGGCGGAGGGCAGGAACGGATCCGTCCGATCGCAGGTAGGCCTCGCGCGCGTTCGCAGCGGTCAGGGAAATCGGACGCTCCATCGTTCCGCTGCGGGCGTTTCCCCCCTCAGCGCAATCGATGTCGGGCAGCCCGGTCGTGTCGATCCGATATTCGCCGTCGAGCAGGATGAGGCTATCGCCCGGGGCGAGGTTCGCCAGCGCGTGGGGAAAGGTTCCCCACGGTTGTTCGGCCGTTCCTGGGCCCTCGTCGCTGCCGCCGGGCCCGATGTACCGGCACCCTTCGAAGCGAGCTGGATTTCTATCGTCGCAGTCGACGCCCAGGCAGTTCGCGCCGATGCCGTATCCATCTTGGTCGAGGTCGACGCATGTTGGGCACTCGGCGTCGGTGGTCCCTCCCTCGGCCGCATCGTCGGGTGGCACGCACGCCCCCGCCCATTCCTCTGACGCTAGGCCATCATATCGGCGATCAGAGCCACAGTCCGGATCGGGATAGGAGCAGTATCCGGTGGGCTCGCAGCGACCTCCGGTTCCGCGGTTGCACTGCGCGTCAGCAGAGCACGGAAAAATGTTCCTGCCGAAACACGAAAACGCCGTCGCACTCGTCGCGGTCAGCCCTGCAAGCAGCCAGCGGCTCGCGACGATTCGAGCGCAGCGCTTTCCTACGGGCTCCCCGCGCACGAATTTCAGCGTAGCAGCCCGCGCTGCTCTTCGGGACCGACGACCGCAGGCTTGGCCTCGTCGCCGCCGGGCGCAGGCCGGTCGTGGGTGTCTTGGGGCTTGACCCGGGTGGTGCACGTCCTCGTGCGGCAACGCGGCTTCGGGGCGCACTGAGCGCGATCTTGCGACGGTATAGCTTGCTCGCGAAAGAAAGAATCTCCGGTCGCGACGGGATGCCGAGCGCCCGGCGACGACTTGACGGGCGGACAGCGTACCGGGCTCGAACGCAACGCCTGCGTTCCCGCAGCGCTCCGCGCGACAACCCACCCACGTGAGGCAGGTCATGACCCGACAACCGAGGAAAACCGGCGACTGGATGAGCGGTCCCGACCACTGCGCCTCCACCATGGACGTCATCGGCACGCTCGCATCGGCCTCGCCGCGGAACGCGGTGCTTGCGGTCGTCGTGGCGGTCGGATGCGCCCAAGACGATCCATCCACGTCCGCGCAGAGCGAGGCAGACTCCGGCATGTCTGGCGCCGAGGCGGGATCGCCTTCGCCCGGCGGGAGCGAGAGCGCGACAGCGGCAGCCGACGCCACGAGCTCCGCGACCACCGAGCCCGGGACGTCCTCGGGCGGGTGGGCGAGCGACACGTCGAGCGAGACGGGCGTGCTGGATAGCTGCGATCCGCCGCTGCCGCCCGACGCGGGCTGCACGCTTCATGTCGATCCGGCTGGCGACGACGACAACGACGGAAGTGCAGCGTCTCCGCTCCCGACGATCATGGCTGCGGTCGAGCGGGCGGGTCCGGGCGACACAGTCTGCGTGCGCGACGGGGTCTACGAGGAGCACGTGCTCATCGCGTTCTCGGGCACGGAGCAGATGCCGTTCGTCCTGCGCAACGAGCCGGGCCACCGGCCGATCATCGATCCACCGGGGACGTTTGTGAACCACGGCGTGGTGCTGCAGAATGCCGAGAGCTACGCGCTTCCGATCGGCCACATCGTCGTGGAAGGCTTGGAGATCAGAGACGGCTACGACGGAATCAAGATATACAACGGCCATGACGTGACGGTCCGGTACAACTATATTCACGACAATCCGAATCAGGGCATTCTCGGCAACGGAACGCGGGTAACCATGGGTGCGGCTCTTTTTCCGACACGACTTGACTCACGTGACGACTCTAAGCTTGG
>CADEGN010000338.1 GCA_902826865.1 uncultured Myxococcales bacterium | reverse complement strand
TGCAGGGCGGCGGTACTGCAGTGGGCTTGGCATGTTCGCGATCGAGATCCGTCCGCGTCGTTCCAAGGCATCGCGCTGGGCGTTTGAAGCCCGCCTAGGCGCGACGCTCGGTCGATACGGCACGGTGGTCCTGCAAAGCGACACTGTCGACCCCAATTCTCCGTCGACCACGACCACCACCGGCAACCGCGACGCCGGTTGGGCGCGGATCCTGGCCGAGCCCGGGGTCGTCTACTCCGCCCACCACCGCGTGGCCATCGGCGTGGGCGTGGGCGTGGGCGTGGGTCTGCCGTTTCGCTCGGGTCGGGACGTCGTGAGCCAGAACGTCAACGCCATCGTGTCTCCCGCCATCGACCTGCGCTTCCGCGTGCGCCGCTACCTCAAGGTGGTGTTACAGCTGCGCGGCGTGTTGCACGAGCAGGCGCTCGTGCGCGGATCGGGTGAGACGCCCGGCTCAAAGGACTGGAGCGGTTCGCTCATTCCGCTCTTCGGGCTGCAGGCCGCCTTCTGAATCGCGTGGGCGTGCGAAAGCCCGACGAACGTGGCCTGTCGTGCGATGGTCGTGCGATGGTCGTGCGATGGAACCGAGAACCGCAGCTCACTTGTCCCGGCGATCGCCCGGGCCCATGTGGCCCTGCAGATCGCGCGCCCAGACCTCAAAGTTGTCCATCGTGCTGCGCAGAAGGTCGTCCGAGTTGGCGAGCTCGCCGATGATCTCGTCAAGCCGCGCCCGCGCGCGCTGAAGGCGGCTCTTGACCGTCCCGACCGGGGTCTCAAGCACGTCGGCAATTTCGGCGACGCCGAGCTCTTCCCAGTAAAACAACTCGAGCGCCACCTGCATCTCGATCGGCAATCGTCGCAGCGCAAGTAGCAGTAGATGTTGCTCCTGGCGGACCATGACGGCCCGCGACGGCGAGACCAGCCCGAGATCAGCAACTGACGTTGTGCTCACCTCGATCGGTTCGCGCGAACGGTCACGCTCACGCAGGTGACTGTACAACCGCTTGCGCGCGATCATGAATACGTAGGTGCGAAAGCTTGCGTCTCCGCGGAAGCGGTCCTTGCCCTGGACCAACCCCATGAACGTCTGCTGCGTGAGATCGTCGGCGGCTTCGTCGACCTTGTTGCGGAAGAAGCGATACACCGCGTCGAAGTAGCGGGCAAAAAGGTCGCGTCCGGCGGCTTCGTCGCCGCCGCGCCAGGTCTCGAGCAGGGTAAAATCGTCCACCATTCGCTACGCTAGCGTAGCTCGGCGCGGCGGAAGTCCGTCAAGCGAGAAAACCGCTCGAACCGCGCGCGAATGCGCGAGCTGTCCAACGCCCCAAGGGCGTCGTAGGAGAAACCCTCGACGAGAAAGCTCGCAAGGGTAGAGCCGTAGATCATCGCGGTCCGCAGCTGCTCGCCGTGGGGGTCGTCGGTGCGCGCCAGCCAGCCCATGAACCCGCCGGCGAAGGCATCGCCGGCGCCGGTAGGGTCGACCACGTCCTCGAGCGGGAGCGCCGGCGCCGCGAACATGTCGTCCCCATGAAAGAGCAGCGCCCCATATTCGCCGCGCTTGACCACGACCGCGTGCGGGCCCAGCCGCTGGACCGCGCGTGCCGCTTTGACGAGGTTGTGCTCGCCCGAGAGCTGCATCGCCTCTTCCTCGTTGACGAGCAACACATCGATCTTCCCGAGCACGCGCAGCAGCGATGGCCGGGCAACATCGATCCACAGGTTCATCGTGTCCAGCCCAACCAAGCGGGGGCGCGCCACCTGCTCGAGCACCCGGAGCTGGAGATCCGGCTGAATGTTGGCCAAGAAGAGGTACGGCGTGTCGCGATAGCCGGCCGGCAACCTCGGATCGAAGTTGGCGAATACGTTGAGCTGCGTGTCGAGGGTGTCGCGGGCGTTCATGTTGGCGTGGTAGCGGCCCTTCCAGCGAAAGGTCAGGCCGTCGGGCACGACCTCGAGTCCTTGAAGGTCCACGCCGTGCGCGCGCAAATCGGTGATCGCCTGATCAGGGAAATCGTGGCCGACCACGCCGACGAGGCGAACGCCAGCGAAGTACGACGCCGCCATCGAGCAAAACGTCGCCGATCCGCCGACCGCCTGCTCGCGTTCGGCATGGGGGGTGATAACCCAATCGATGGCAACGCTGCCAACGACGAGGAGACGGGGACTTTGAGCGGTGTTGGTCATGTCTGCAGGTAGTGGCCGATGATGAGATCGAGACGGACGCGGGCCCGATCGTCGATCTGCTCGGGGTTGGTCATCAACGCGAAACGACAGGCTTCCGGGTAAGGCATATCAGCGCAGCGCTCGGGCAGGCGCGTGGCCAGCTCGACGAGGGTCGCCTGGGCATGGGCCACGTTCGCCGCCATGATCGCCATGACCGCGTCGACGCTGACCTCGGCCTCGGCCTCGTGCCAACAGTCGTAGTCGGTGGCCAAGGCCAGGCAGGCGTAGGCCATCTCGGCCTCGCGCGCGAGCTTGGCCTCGGGCAGCGCGGTCATACCGATCAGATCGGCGCCCCAGCTGCGATACAGGTGGCTCTCAGCCTTGGTCGAGAACGCCGGGCCCTCCATCACGACCAACGTACCGCCCTCGCGAACGGTCGCACCGCTGGTCCTTGCCGCGGCCGCGACGGCGTGGCGCAGCGCGACGGTGGTCGGCTCGCCGAACTGAACGTGGGCCACCACCCCGTCGCCGAAAAAGCTCGCCCTTCGACCGCGCGTGCGATCGATGAGCTGATCGGGGACGACGAGCTGGCCGGGCGCGATTTCCTCCCGCAGCGACCCGACCGCCGAGACCCCCACGAGATGGGTCACACCGAGCTGTTTCATCCCGTGGATGTTGGCGAGCGAGTTGATCTCGCTCGGCAGCAACGTGTGACCGCGGCCGTGACGCGCAACAAACACGAGCTTCACCGCTGGCGCGTGGGGACGTGGCAAGGACGCGACGACGAACGGGCCACTCGCCGCGCCAAACGGCGTGGTCACCTCGACCTCGTGCCCGTCGGCCAACGCGGCCATCTGGTACAGGCCGGAGCCACCGATCACGCCGAGGACGATGGTAGCGCGGGCGCTGGGGCTGGCGGGGTGCGGGGCGGTGACCATCGTCGGCGCGAGGATACTGCAGGGAGCCGCTTACCGCTGGCCAACGAGGACGATCATGACGAAGCGACCAGCATCGCGGCTACCCGTCCGAACGATACCGATCCCGATGGGCGCGCTCGGTCCGCGCCACAGTTCGATCGACGCCAGGGCATCGAAGTCTGCGCTTACGATCACATGGGTCTCGACCTCGCGGTAGCCGAGCGCGAACGCCTGGTCGGCGAACTCACGCGGCATGGGCCGGCCCCGGGCGTGGGCCTTTGCGAGGGATGTGGCGATCGGATCGAGGCGCGGATCCCAGGCGATCTTACCAAGGCGCAGATCAGCGCGCCGCCGGTCGACCGCCGCCCGCAATGCCGGCACCATGGCCGCCCCTTCGGGCGCGCCCGCGCCAGGCGGACGAAAAAACACCTGGGTGAGGAACACCGGGCGGGGGGCACCGGCGACGTTGCTTTCCGACGCACCGATCCCGACGCGGATGCCAACCTTGGGGACGTCGCGCGCGAGCATGTTCACGCGGTGGCCGGGGCTGCGCATCAGGCTGTCGTGAATCCCGGCTGGCCCATACCCCCGGGCCACGTTCTCGCGCACGATCGTCGCATCGACGCCGGCCCGACCCATCCGCGCAGCGACGTCACCGGTGGTGGGCGAGACGTGACCGACGAAGCCGTGGCGTTGCATGTCTCGACTGTGGGCCTCGGCGACCGCGGCCGCCCGGTCGTCCCACACAAGCGGACCGAGCCCGCGCGCCTGACGCTCTCGCGCCAAGAAGTGAAAGTTGGCGAGCGCGACGTCATCGGGTGACACGCCCGGGGCCACGGTCTCCACCTCCGCAGCGATTCGGGCCGGCGGCGCCACGCCGCAGAACACCGGAAAGTTGGCGGTAACCTCGGGACCGTGCTCGCCATCGGCGAGCACCTCGATCTGGTAGGCACCGTCGCCGGCATCGCAGGCGAACGCCGCGGTGAACGAGCTGCCCACCGTCTCGCGCACCGGCACGCTGCGAAACCCCCCGCTCGGCAGCGAGACCTCGATGCTCGGGCGGCGGCGATCGCCGACGAGTCGCCCGGCAAGCTCGATTCGTGCGCCCGCGCGCTGGCGCACGGCGATCGGCTCGAGGTGCACGGCCTTGTCGAGCACGCCCACCATCAGCCGCGTGCGGCCGCTTCGCAGGCGACGGACGCCGACGCCGTAGCGAACATCCGGCGCCGCGGGGCGCGAGGCCGCGACTTCTGCCACCACCGCCTGGAAAGCATCGCGACAGGCCTCGGCCGGGCGCGCGGCGCAATCGGCCGGATCCTCGGGGAGCTCGACGACAATGATCCGCGGCGCCGGATCGGCCACGCCCGCCCAAGAGGCGATCCCGTCGACCAGGGCCGACGGGATGTTGGCGCGATCGGGCGCCAGCTCGCACAACGCGCCGATCATGCGCGAGAGCCCGGGATCGAAGGTCATGCCGAGTCGATCAAGATCCGCCGCGATCGCAGCCTCGCTAGGGCTCGGCCGCGTGGTCCCAGCTTCGCCATAGTGGTTCGCACGGGTGCCGGGTGGCTGCAGCGAGATCCGCGTCGTCTGAATGCCCGCGAGGGCGTCGCGGATCGCCGGCGCATCGGTTCTCGTGCCAGACGTTCGGCAACCCCACGCCAGCCCGCAAGCGGCGACGATCGCCACCAGGTGTGCTCTCACGGCGCGAGCTCCAAGGTGGCGGCGTTGCGGGCCGCATGGAAGTCCGGCACGCGCGTGGGGCTCAACGCGCCCGCCAGCGGTGGGCCCCGGCGAGGGCGGTCGAGGCGGAACGCGTTGATCCGGAGCACGTCGTGGGCTCGCGGTGGGCAGCTGGCGTCGGTGCGTGCGCAAAGCTCGGCCCAGGGCACCGCCAGCTCTACCGTCCAGCTCTTGTCGGGGCGATCGCGGTGGTCGAGATCACCATCGACGATCACCGCGGCTTGCCACTGGCCGTCATAGCCCGCATCACCCTGACGGTGGCGGGCAAAGTGGGCGTCGAACGTGACGCCGCGCGGGGACACCTGGAGCTCGAGGTAGCGCCCGGTCGTCGTCCGGCCGAAGGCGAACAACTCGAATGCTTCCTGCTTCCACAGCGCATCGTCATGGTCGAGGAAGTCGGACCAGACATCGTCGTCGACAAACACCGCCGCGGCGTAGAGCGACGCTTCATCCCAGGCAAAACGAACCGTCGAGGGCAATCCAAATGGCTCCCCGCCCTGGCTCTCGACCAGCTCGACGGCAATCGCACTGGACCACACCGGCTCGTCCAGGGCCCCATCGATGACCAGCGGGGCCGCGGCACGGGCAGCAATCACCGCGCTCGGCGGTGGATCGACCGCGAGCGTCGCGAGCCAGCCAAGACCATCGCGTGTGCGCGGGCCGGCGATCGCTCGCGCCGCCCGGGCACCGGCGACGGTCTGCACCGAGAGCAGCACGTCGGTCGGGTGCCAGGGCCCGGCCAAGACCAGCTCGGGGTCGATGCGGCCTAACGCGTTCTCAACCCGGATCCGCACCACCCGATCGTCGGCCGGCCGAGGCGCATCGGCGGCCGACACGGCGCTTCCCAGGGCGACCTCGCGCCCGCCCGTGCGCGGTGGCCACGCGACGATTTCGAGCTCGACCGGCGCTGGCGCCTCGACCTCGAGGCCGATCGTCCATGGCGTTCCGATCGCGATCGGCTCGGGGGGCAGCTCGACCACCCGCACGCGCGCACCGTTGTCGAACGTGACGAGGGCGATCGCCGCGCCATCACCGACCGATTCGGCCACGGTCACATCGCGACATCCGCCGCTGGCGAGCAGGATCGCCAACACCCGGGCGTTTGCTCGCTTGCTCCCGCTTCGCCGCACTAGAAACGGATCCCGCCGGGGAGCATGCCGGGCGCGGGCGCCATGCGATCGAGCGCGTCGGGCCGATCCTCGCGCGACGCTCGGACCGCGATCCCAGTGACAGCCGCCGCACTCGCGGCGATCGCAACGATCGTCACCCAGAAGTACCACTTCTTGACGATCCGATCGTCCTTCGGCGGGCCATCGGTGGGCTGTGGTTGGCCCTTCGGCGCCGGCGCGACTTTCTTTGCGGGCGCCCAGCGACGGTCGAGCGCTTCGCGATGGGTCGACTCCGGCTCATCGACGACGCGGCCGCGCATCTCGGCGCGCACACGGGCGAGATCACTCTTTGCACGCGCACGCGCCGGATCACCGGCCGGCAGCGCCTCGAGCTCGCGCGAGTACGCGGCCACGGCTCCGGCGCGATCGCCTGCTTCCTCGGCCAGTTGCGCCTCGACGCGAAAATTCTCCGCGCTCGGCGAAGCGCTCGCACGGGCACGGGCATCCATGCGGGCCTGCTCGAGATCGAGGTCATCGGGCGCAGACGTCGCGGTCGGTGCCTCGGTGAGGCGGGCCGACGCGGCCACCGGCGTCATCGCGACGGCCAACAAACCGACGACAAGCGCGAAGGCAGAAACCACAGGGACGATCGATCGGAACAGACGCGGCATGGGCTCACTTGAGGGGCGGTGGACGCGGGGGGCCCGACTCGTCGCTTCCTGCGGGCGGACTCGAAGGAGCGGGGTTTTTTCGCGGCTTGGGCCGAGGTTTGGCAGAGGGCGGGCGCAAGGGCGCGACCGAAGCCGCCTCGGACACCGGTTGTGACACCGACGCACGGGCGGGGGCCGATTCGGTCGGGGTCGGCAACGCGCGCGGAACGGTTGGCCCGGGAGCAGCCATCGTCGGTCTCGCCGTGTCGCCGGTGGGCGCCGGCCGCTCACGCGCCCCCGCATCCGCGGCCGCCGGCGTCCGACGTGGGGCGAGCGTCCAGCCGCCGAATCCAACGAGCAGCAGGCCAGCAGCGATCGCGGGCGGGACCCACCACGGAATCGATCTCCCACGGATCGGCGCGGGCGCAGCGGCCATCGCATTGGAGCCGAGCGCTAGCGTTCGCGGGGCACCGCTGCTCCCGGACGGCTGCGCGCCTGCTGCGGCGACCGAACGAGCGGCACGCGCGGCCGCGTTGGCACGGCTGCGCGCATCGACGTCCGCATCCAACGGCGCGTCATCGACCGGCGCCGCGGTGGGTCGATCGGCGAGCGCATCGAGATCCACCGTCGACTCGCCGATACGGCCGAGGCTGCGGGGCCCGGTGACAACCCGCAAGATGGCGTCCTGCTCTTCGCGGCGCAGCGCTTCGATTTCCTCGGCCAAGGTCGCCGCGTCCGCGCCTCGCTCGTCGGGCTGCTTGGCGAGCAAACGCATGGCCAAGCGCGCGACCGCATCGGGGATCCCGCGCTCGGGCGCCGCCTGACGCGGGTCCAGCGGCGTCTCGCCGACATGCTTCGTCAGCACGCCAGCAAACGTTCGATCGACAAACGGCACCGTCCCCGTGAGCAGCTCGTAGAGCATCACCCCGACGCTGTACAGATCGGCGCGCGGATCGAGCGGCCGCCCAAGCGCGCGCTCGGGCGCGAGGTAATACGGCGTGCCGAGCACCATGCCAGCCGAGGTCGCGATCGCGGTGTGATCGGTGCTGGCAACCTTGGC
>CADEGN010000337.1 GCA_902826865.1 uncultured Myxococcales bacterium | reverse complement strand
CGGGCGCTCTCGCCGAACGGCGCGCATGGGCATTGGGGCCCGGTGGCGGAGGGCCGCGCATGGCTCCGGGGCGTCGTGCTCGAGGCCGCGCAGCGACAGGCGCCGGCGCCGCACTGGCCCAGGGCGCGCGTGAGCGTCACGGCGTACGTGTGCCGCCGAGGAGGCCGTCCGCCGTACCACGCGAGCGACCGATACCGGCCCGAGGACGTGCCGAACCTGATCGCGGCGCTGAAACCGCTCTACGACGGGCTACAGGATGCCGGCGTGTTCGCGGGCGACAAGGCCGGGCAGATGCGGATCGGCGATCACGAGATCCTCGAGGTCGACGACTACGCCCTCGAGCACCTCGTGATCTTTGTCGAGGAGCTCCCGCCGCTCAACGGCTGAACTCTCCGCCGATCCAGAAGAGCAGCAGATAGAGCGCGACCACCGTCGGGACGATGACGAGGCCCGTCGTGATGAACTCACGCACGATTATGAACCCCTTCCGTGCTGCGCCAGTGGGGCGCTGTCGAGGTGATCGCGCTCGTCCTCGAGGTCTCGGAGGAGGGCAGCCTCCGCGGCGTAGGCCGGCACCTCGACGATGGGCTCGCCGATGTTCCCCACGCACAGGCGCCCGACGCGCCCCGCCTCAGAATCGCGGTAGAACACGTGCGCCCCGTGCTCCTCGTTGTTCCCGCATCGCGCCGTGACTGCCATCGTGAACCCCTTCCGTTGTCTGCGCCGTTGATAGATGCAACATTAACGATGCACGCATGGCGTGTCAAGGGGCTGATGTTGCGTACCGATGATGTTGCATGGATGCAGCATGGATGCTACGCTGCGCGCGCACCGAGAGGGGGCCGGATGGTAGTGGGCGATCTCGAGATGGCGGAGCGCCGGGCGGTGGCGGTACTGATCCGAAGCCGCCGTGCGGCGATCGGTCTCCGGGCGACGAAAGTCGCCGACGAGCTCGGCATCAACCGGGTGACGCTCTTCAAGTGGGAGACGGCGCGCGAGCCGATCTCGTCGGAGCGTCGGGAGCAACTCGACCGCCTGTTCACCGAACACGAGCGGGCGTCGGAACGGTTCGGCCGCTGGATGGGCCGAGCCGCGTAATCCAGGTTCGAACGGAAGGGGTTCACGGATGGACGCAGGGACGCGGTGCGGGCGGTGCGGAGGCCGTGTCATCACGGACGCACGCGAGGCCGAGCGGTACTGCCTCGCGTGCGGCGCTCGCCCCATCGACGCGGACGAGCTCGCCGCGACGCGTGCGAGCCTCGCGGTCGAGGAGGCGTTTCACGCGGGCAAGCGCTGGCGCTCCCCGAGCATTCAGGGGCTCAAGTTGGCGTGACAACGGGTTCGACGGGAAGGGGTTCAACCATGCTCGAGACTCAAGAGGACCGGCACCGCCGCGAGGTGGGCTCGCTCGCGCGCGTGATGGCGGACGTCCGCGCGGACCCGCTCGTGAGGCCGCCGCAGGCGCGCTCGGAGCACTTCGCGACCGTGTTCTCGAACGCGAGTGCGACGGTGTTCCGAGCCTCGTGTCGGTGCGGGTGGGCCGGCCAGCGCTACGCCCTCACGGGCGAGCGCCCGTTCGCCAACTGGCGGGTGTACGACGCCCGCGCGAAGGCGCAGCGAGACGCCGACGAGCACAACGGACGGAAGCCCGCAGCGTGAAGGGGTGGCGATGATCCTCGAGGCGATCGCGTTCGTGGCGGTGGGGGCGCTCTTGCTCTACGCCGTCGCAGTTCAGGAGGGGCACCTATGACGGCGGAGCACATCAACATCGAGGGCGGGATCAACGCCGTGCGGGCGAAGGTCGACGCCGATGGGATGCTCACGTGCACGTTCAATGTCTCGTTCATCGTCGACCGCGGCAACGAGGCCGTGGTCGGCCGCCTCGCGCGCCTGACGAGGAATCTCCTCGTGATCGACCTGTCCACGATCCAGATGGCGTTGCCGTTTGAGGAGGCCGGGAGCGCCGTCGCGGCCGCCGTCCGAGCGCTCGACGGCACGACGATCGCGGACCCGGACACCGGCGAGGTGCTCGGACGCGTCACCGCCGGGGGTGTGTCGTGACTGCGCCGCAGGGCCTCGCCGAGTACACGAGCGAGGAGCTCGTCGGCGAGATCATGCTCCGCCAGGCGCGCCGCCACGCGGAGCGCTGCGACTACTGCGGCGGCCTCCCCGAGTTCGACGCGTGCCGGTTCCCCGAGCGCCACAACCTCTCGACGCCGCCGCCGGCGGTGCTGTTCGCCGACGCGCTGGGGCGGCTCCGGGCAGCAGGCCGCGCGTGACGCAGGAACCGGAGCGCGTGAAGGCGGGCCCGCTCGGCGTGCTCGTCGTCGACTACGAGGACGAGCCGCGCCTCGACATATGGGCGAAGGCGTCGCGAAGTTTCCGCACCGTGACGCTCTACCAGGGCGGCGACGTGGTCGTATTCCCAGCGGACAAGGCGGAGGCGCTCGCCGAGGCGCTCCGCGCAATGGCAACGGAGGCGATGCGATGACCGGGGTGGTGCACCTCGAGACGGCGGGCGTGATCTACTGCCGGCGGCGCGAGCCACCGGACGCCGTGTCGGGGCTCGTGGCCTCCGAATGGCCCGAGCGCGTGACGTGTAGCGCGGCTTGCGGCACCGAGGCGAAGGCGCGACTCATCCTCGCCGACCGCGAGCGCGTCGCGTGGCACCGGCCACGCACCATCACGGCCGGGCCGCTGTTCGCCTCGCTCGAGGTGACACCGGACGGACTGACCGCGTTCGCCTCGTTCGCGGTCCCGGCGCTCCTCTCGCGCGACGACCTCCGCGCCCTCGAGGACCTCACGCGCCGAGCCGCCGAGCGCGCCGACCTCCTCGTCGCCCGGCAGCGGCACCGCGACCGCTACGCCCGCCCAGGCGCACCCGACGACCCGGAGCATTGCCAACACGCGGCGATTCGCGGCGCTCCCGGCGGGCAGATGCATTGCTGGACGTGTGACGGACGGTGGGAGATGACGGCCGAGGGCATCGCGCAGGCCGCCGCCTCCGCGACGAACGGGGGCGCGTGATGCTCTCTCCCGAGATCGCGCCGCTCGTGGCGCTCGCAATGGCACCGATCGCAATGGTCGCGTTCGCGGCGGATCGCCCGAGGCTCGGATGGTGCGCGAACCTTGTCGGGTTTGGCCTGATCACGTGGTCGGTCCTGCGCTAGCGGAGGTGTAACGGGATGCGTCGGGCTATGGCGTTGCGCTCGGTCATCCAATGGTGGCGGTTCGTGCGCTGCGAGCTCCGGCCGTTGCGTCCGTGTACGTGCGGCGAGCACACGTGAACGGACGCAACACGAGCGGACTCCGCGTCGGCTCGTTCCCGGAGTCGGCCGCGGTGCTCCGGGCGAAGATTGCAACGCGTCGGGCCCGCCTCGAGCGTTACAGGTCCGTCGCCCAGGCGGCCCGAGGGCGGCGCGTTGCGGACCTCCTCGCCGCGCTCCGCGCTCTCGATGCGGACGAGCTCGCCGTCGTGTTCGAGGGCGGCTCGTCCGCCCTGCGGACGGCCATCGAAACGGAGCGGGTCACACTCTGGCGCCTCGAGCGGCGCCTCGCAGCACGGGAAGGTGCTCCACGTGGAACAACCGAACAACACGGCGCGACTCCTCAAGGCGAAGCGCGATCGGGATAATCCGTCGGAGACACGGCGGAAGCAGATCGCGGCGGGCCAGCGGTCGCGCGAGATGACGCGCAATGCGAGCGCACCGAAGCGGAGGGGGGCAGGATGACGGAGCAGAACACGCGGAAGCAGCGCGCGCGACACTTCGCGCAGGTGGCAGCGCTCCCGCCGAAGCCGCCGAAGCTCGGCCGCCAGGCGCGGAAGCTGGCCGGCCGCGTGGCCCGGGAAGCGCCGCCGCTCAGACTCATCACACGGCGCAAGCGGTAGCAACGGCGGCACACGCCGCCGGCGGAAGGGGATCAACGATGGGTGAGATGACGCAGACCGTGAAGGCCGCCCGGCGGCTATGGGGCAGCATCGAGGCGGGGCCGACCCACGTCACGATCGCGGGCCTCGGCTCGGCGACCGAGATTCGCTACGAGCGGATCTCGTCCGTGCGCTCGGACTGGTGGCACGGGACGATCGATATCGAGACGGGCGCGGAGGTGCACCACGTCGCGGTATGGAACCCGTTCAAACTGGCCGCCCTCAAGGCGGCGATCAACGATCACGTGTACTCGGGCCCGGCAGCGATGCGGAAGCGCTACGCGGGCGAGCTCGACCTCGCCCTCGGCGGCGAGCGCCCGCGCCCGCTCCGCCGCAGCATCGCGGAGGTCTCGGACACGGCGTCGACGTTCGTCGATGACGGGCGCGTCAGGGTCGACGACGGGGGCCCGGGCGAAGAGGGCACGTTCCGCACGCGCGCCGGCGCGCCGTACCTCGACACCGAGCCGAGCGAGTTCGTGTGCTCGCGCTGCGGCATCGGGCGCGTGCGGTTCCTGACGGCAGGGCTCGCCGACGACTGCCTGACCGCCGAGCCGCCGGCGCCGCACGACTGGACGTGGAAGCACGCGACCGACGATCCGGGTGCGGGTTCCTCGGTCGTCACCGCGCGTCAGTGATACCGTCGGAGACAACGCACAATCGCAACCTCGAGGGCGCAACATGGCGACGAACGAGGGGCCTACAGTCCGTAACCTCCGCGCTGCGGCGCGGCTCGTCGGCGTGCAGGCCCTCCCGAAGAACGCTACGAAGTCACAGATCGCGGGCGCCATCGTCGGCGCCCTCGAGCCTCACGCGCGCCCGACGCGCCGGCTCGACCTCAAGCGCTCACCACAAGACCAGCAGCACTATCGACGGTCCCGGGTCGAGCACTATCTCGCGCTCGGGTTCGCACAGTCCGCGATCGTCGAGGCCCTCGCCAACGAGGACCCGCCGCTCCGCGTCCACGAGTCCACCATCAGCCGGGACGCCGCCGTGATCCGGGAGGCGTGGAAAGCGCACGCCCTCGAGCAGCGCACCGACGCCGTCGCCGCCCAGGTGGCCGCGTGGGATGCGAGGACGCGCGTCCTCTCGGAGGCGTGGGCGCACGAGATGGCCGCCTACGCCAGACTCCGCGGCGCCTCGCGAGTCGAGGACCTCGCACAGACGATGGTGGGGCTCGCCGACGTGCGGGGTGACGTGGCGGCCCGCCACATCAGGGCGGCGGAGCGGCTCCACGGCCAGATCGCCGAGATCGAGAAGCAGCGCCGCGAACTGATGGGCCTCGACTCCTACGACACCGGCGGCACCTTCCGCGACGCGCTCATCGCGAAGGCGGAAGAGCTCGGGTGGCCCGAGGACGCGATCGCCGACGTCGTCGCCGAGGCCGAGCAGATCATCAAAGCGGGCCTCGCGTGACGGGGGGCGGGATGCAAGAGGCGTATTACGAGGCGTACCGCCACACGGCAACGGTGCACGAGGTGGGTGAGGTGGGGCGTCTCGTACTGAACCACCTCGCGGCGCACGGCCGTTCGACCAAACGGGATCTCTGTGCAGCGCTCATCCTCGGCGATCGGCGCTTGCGGAAAGAGGTCGAACTCCTCCGCCGGGCCGGGGTGCCCGTGTTGAGCTCGAGCGGCCACGGCGCCGGGTATTGGCTCTCGACGAGCATCGACGAGATCGAGGGGTTCATCGACCACGAGCTCGCCTCGCGGCGTGCATCGCTCGACGAGCAGTCGAGCAGGCTCCGCGCCACGGTGGGCGCGGTGCGGCGGCGTCTCAGCCCGTGACAGGCCGTGACGCGTGCGCGCATTGCGGGCGTTCCGGGGCCTCCCCGTGCGTGACCTGTTGGGACACGGGCCGCGCCGGCCGTCTCAATCCGCGGATGCGCGTGATCTCATCGACGATCGCCGAGGTCTCGCGAGAGAAGCGGCGAGCCAGCCAGCGGCGGTACTACCAGCGGCGCAAGGCCGCGGCCCGCTCGTGAGTGGCGCCGAGCTCGAGGCCCGCCTCGAGGCCACCGTCGGGCGCGGCCGCTGGTTCGTCTCGGCCGAGGTGCCCGGGCTCATGGTGGCGGGCGGCTATCAGGCCGTGGAGACGCTGTTGAGTCGCCTCCACCTCGAGCGACGGCGCCTCGACGTCAACGACCCGCGCCGGTCCACGTCGTCGCAGTTCGAGTACATGCTCCGACCGCGCTAGCGATGGCGAGCGGCGCGCGCACCCGCGTATCGGGCAAGCGTCGCGCCGCCGAGCGCGCCGCCCAGGTCGAAGGGGCGATCGCGCGCGCGCTCTTGAGGCGCGCCGAGCTCCGCCTCCCGCAGTTCGTCCGCTACGACTGGCGCCAACACGCGCGACCAAATCAGATCATGCCGATCGGCGAGTGGTTCGCGTGGGTCCTCATGGCCGGCCGTGGGTTCGGGAAGAACCGCACCGGGGCCGAGGGCATTCGCGAGCTCATCCGCAACAACCCGGGCACACATGGCGCCCTCGTCGCCAGGACCGCCGCCGACGTCCGCGACACGATGATCGGGAACCCGGGCTCGGGGATCATGCAGGTGTTCCCGCCGTCGGAGCGCCCGCTATGGGAGCCGTCCAAACGCCGCCTCACGTGGCCGAACGGGACCTACGCGACGACGTACTCGGCCGAGGAACCCGACTCGCTCCGCGGCCCGCAACACCATTGGGCATGGGGCGACGAGGTCTCGTGCCTCATCGCTGGAACGCTGGTAGAGACGGAGCGCGGCCGCGTCCCGATTGAAGCGGTACGCCTCAGTGACCGCGTGTGGACGCGGGCGGGGCTCCGCCGCGTGCTGTGGAGCGGTCGTTCTTCCCCGGCGGCCGAGGTGTGGCGGCTCACGCTCTCGAACGGCGAGCAGCTCATCGGCACCGGCTCGCATCCGTTCTGGGTGCAAGGCTGGGGGTGGATCGAGCTCCAATCGTTGGAACGTGGCGATACACTTGTCGCATGGAGCGGCAGTCATGGGGCGGGCGATGGTGGTATCGAAACACCCGAGATGGGTACTACCGCAATCGAGCGGGCGAACTCATGCACCGGGCCGTATGGGAGTCCGCGAACGGGCCGATCCCCGCAGGGTGGCAGGTACATCACCGCGACCACGACCGGGGACACAACGAGCTCGCTAACCTCGAGCCGAAGCCAACAGGAGACCATCAGCGAGGCCACGGCCCGCGCGGGTGGGCCGCATGGGATCGCGCGCGAGCCTCAGCGAGCAGGCGGGACGAGTGGCAGCGGCGCGAGCCGCACCAGGTCCGGTGCGCCGACTGCGGCCGCGAATATGCCTCCCGAGGGCAGCGCGCGAAGTTCTGTTCGCCCGCGTGCAAGCAACGCGACCTACGTCGCCGGCGTCGAGAGGTTGCCGATCCGCCTCCCGGTCTATGACCTGACCATCGAGGGGGCGCACGAGTTCTTCGCTGGCGGCGTGCTCGTTCATAACACGTGGCGCTATGCGCTCGCCCTCGACAATCTCCTCCTCGGCCTCCGCCTCCCGCTCGTGTGGCCCGACCCGATGCCGCGCGTGATCTTCACCATGACGCCGCGCAACACCAAGACCGTGAAAACGCTCCTGAACCCGGCGCCCGAGGTCGAGGCCCTCGGCCCGACCGTGATCACGCGCGGGACCACGCTCGACAACGCCGAGAACCTCGCCCCGAGCGTCGTCGCCCGCCTCTACGCGCAGTACGCCGGGACGCGCCTCGAGCGCCCGGAGCTGCGCGCTGCAGCGGTCCACACGCTTGGCTTCTG
>CADEGN010000336.1 GCA_902826865.1 uncultured Myxococcales bacterium | reverse complement strand
GGTGGCAGTGGTGGCAGTGGTGGCAGTGGTGGCAGTGGTGGCAGTGGCGACAGTGGTGACAGCGGCGACACCGGAGGTCCGATCGATCCGCCGCCAGTCGATCCGCCGGGCGTAAAGACCGGCCTGTGCGAGGACGTCGGCCAGGTCGTGTGGTGTTTCTCCGGCGCGCCCCAGACGTACAACGTCGGCGTGTGCCATCCCGGCACGCAAACCTGCGTGCCCGAGGATCTCGACTTCGGCCACTGGAGCGAGTGTGAGGGCGAACAGGGCCCAGGTGTCGAGGTCTGCGACGGTTTCGACAACGACTGCAACGGCGAGGTCGACGACGGCTTCGGCGTCGCCAACTGCGGTCTCGGGGCGTGCAACCACGAAGAACCCACCTGCGTCGATGGGGAACCCAATGAGTGCGATCCCGACGACGGCGCCACCATGGAGACGTGCAACGGGATCGACGACGACTGCGACGGCGACATCGATGACGGCCTCGGCGATCAGACGATCGAGTGCGGCGTGGGCCAGTGCGAGCACACCGTCACCGGTTGCGAAGACGGCGTCCCGCCCGTATGCGACCCGTTGGAGGGCGCGACGACGGAGACCTGCGACGGCATCGACAACGACTGCGATGGCGACACCGACGAGGACATCCCCGATCTCCACTGCGGCGTCGGTCAGTGCGAGCACACCGTGCCTGGCTGCATCGGCGGGATCCCCCAGGTCTGCGACCCCTTCGATGGCGCGACCAGCGAGACCTGCGACGGCATCGACAACGACTGCGACGGGCTCGTCGACGAGGACCAGGGCAACTGGGTGTGCGGAGACTTCGAATGCCAAGTCACCGTTCCCACCTGTGTGAACGGCCAACCCCAGGGTCCGGAAACCTGCGTTCCCGAGCCCGGCGGGGACGAGATCTGCGGCAACGGCGTCGACGACAACTGCGATGGCGAGGCGCCCGCCTGCGTCGAGTCGTTCCTCGTCGGCACCGACAACGCGATCCGTCCCGTCGACATCATCTGGGCCGTCGACTCCTCTGGCTCGATGTCCGAGGAGATGCAAAACGTCGAGGACAACATCAATGCGTTCGCCACCACGTTGGCAGCGTCGGGCTCCTCGGGCCGGCTGCATCTGGTGTCCGACCGCGGCACCGAAACGTTCAACATCTGCGTCTCTCCGCCCCTGGGCGGCATCGGTTGCACAGACAACGCCCCGCAGTTCTACCAATACGACACCAACGGGACGAATGAGTCGATGGTCCACAGCAGCAATGCCTTGGGCCGCATCATGCAGCAGTCGCCGGTGTGGATCCCCCGCCTGCAAGCCAATTCTCACCTCGCGTTCATCGTCACCACCGACGACGATGGCGACGACGGAGCCTGGGGGGCGCCGCAGGACGACAGCTCGACCGACGATTGTGGCAACGGGCTCATCAGCGACGGCACAACCGGTAACAGCTGCCGCTGGGACGACCCGAACTCGACCAACAACTACACCTCGCTCGCGTACGACTGGGGTAGCTATCTCGGCTTCTCTACGTTCGTCGCCAACTTCTTCCCCACCCACGATATTGGCGACGATTGGACCTTCTACCCGATTATCGGCGCCACCGGGACCACTGTGCTCAGCGGTGCCGACGACGCCTACGAGTTCTCCTGCGCATCGTCCGTCGAGACCGGAGACGAGTACGTCAAACTCGCCCTGCTTACCAGCACCCAGGACAGCATGACGGCGATCTGCGCCGCCGATTGGGACCTCGACGAGCTGGCGACCGATATCGTCAGCAACATTCCCAACGACACCTACATTCTCGAGGGAAGCCCGCCGGGCAACTGCCTGCTCGTCGACCCTGCTACGATCACCGTCTTGGTCAATGGCATCCCGCTCGCCAACACCGACTGGACCTTCGACGCGGGGACGTGCACCGTCACAGTGGTTAACAACATCCCGGTGGTCGGCGACACCGTGGTCATCGTCTACGAGAACATCTAATGCGCGCGCGATCCAAACTCCTGCTCGTCACCCTTGCGACCGCGCTTGGCTGCACGGATGCTCCCATGCCGAGTTCTTCGGATGAGGGCTCGACCGGGATCGGCGGCATTTTCACGGTATCGAACAACAGCGGTGACGACGGCGGCAGCTCGAGCTCGTCGGGCGCCGACGAATCCACGACGGGAGTCGTCAACTCGCTCAACTGCGACAAGATCGACTTCGTATTCGTCATCGACAACTCTTCGAGCATGGCCGACGAGCAGCAGTATCTCGTCGATGCCGTACCTGGGTTTGTCGACGCGATGCAGACGGCCCTACCGACGGTAAAGTCGTTCCGCGTCGGCGTGGTCGACACCGACACCTATCCAGGGCTTGGCACCGAGGCCACCCCGCTCGACGGTTGCCCCGAGGGAAGTGACTGCAGCGGTTGCGACTACCAACTCGGCGGGTTTCTCAGCAAGCCCGCATCAGCGGCCGACGCCGGCTCGTCGTGCGCGTTTGCCACCGGCGAGTCGTTCATGGAGGGCTCGTCGGCAACGTTCGCCGACGAGTTCGCGTGCGCCGCGATCGTTGGCACCGACGGCAACCCGGTCGAGCAGCAAGCGGGTGCCCTGCTCGGCGCGGTCGATCCAGCCAACTCCTCCGAAGGCTCGTGCAACGCCGGGTTCATGCGCGACGACGCGCTCCTGGTTTTCCTCATGATCAGCGACGAGGAGGACGACAACACCGACGCCCCGCCACCCCAGGGCGGAAGCGCCGGCGAGCCGATGGAGTGGTACGAGTCGATCATCGCCGCCAAGAACGGCCGGACCGGCAACGTGGTCGCGCTCGGGCTCATCGGCGGGTCGCCGCGGTTCCCCGATTGCACCGCGCTGTCGGCCAACGGCAAGGGGGCCGAGCAGACCTCGCGGCTGCAGAAGTTCTTCTACGCCTTTGACAACCACTTCGAGGGCAGCGTGTGCGCGACGGGCTACGACGCGTTTTTCAACGACGCCCTCGAGAAGGTGGCCCAGGGCTGCATGAACTTCATCCCGTGAGGCGCGGGCAGCGGCGCCGTGGGAGATCGCATGTGCAGGGCGGTCCGCCGATTTCTTGGGCGGGGCCGCCCTGGTTGCTAGCGTCGCCGACCAATGGACGGCCCGCCCCGAGCGCACGGCCTGCGCGCCCCCGCCTGCTCGTGTGAGGTCGTCGTCGGGCTCGCCGCCGACCCCTCCGTACGTCGTGCCCTGACGCAATTTGGCGCCCGCCTCGACGAGCTCGAGCGGGCGCGCGCCGAGATCCACGCCAGCGTCGCCACCGAGCCGAGCGACTGGCGGCAACGCGGGACCACGCGCGACAACAGCCCCCTGGCCCAACTGCTGGCGATTGTTCGCAGTGCCGACTGCCATGGATACCGCGTGCTCGAGGCCATGGGCGTGAGGTGTCCTGAGCTTCGCCGGAGTTTGGCGCTCGGACCGAGGGCCACAACATCCTCGTTCGCGGCGCCGCGGCGAGCCCGACCAAGCCTCCGCGAGCGTTCCCCTCGGAGCATCGCGGGCCCCCCGACGCCCGAGCGTGTGCGTGACGGTCAACCGACGCTCCTTGAGCGGCCGGCGCGCAGCGCGAATCGTCTGGATCGCGATGGCGACCGATCCGAACCCGGCGACGAGCCGACGGCGGCCGCCCGGCCCCGCCGCCAGGTCGACGCCCCGGTGGCGTGGGCCGCGGTGATGGCCTCCAACCCGTCGCCGCTGCGCGGTCGTGATCGCGAGCTGGGTGAACTCCGTGACGCGCTCGCGCGCATGCGCGGACGGCCGGTCGCGCTCGTCGGCCCGCCGGGTTGTGGACGGGCCGCGATCGCCTGCCACCTGCGCGGGCGCGCTGGAGAACCGGCGCGGATGGCCTCCGCGCTCGCGTTGCCCGACGACGAGGCCCAGCTGCGCGAGGACCTCGCTGCGTTGGCGAAGACCGACCAACTCCTGGTTCTGCGGGACGTCGATGCGGCCCTGGGCGAGGCCCCGCCCGCTTGGATCCCGCTGTTGGTGGCCGCATGGCTTCGCGGCGAGCCGCGCATGGTTTGGCTCGCGACCCAGGAGTCGATCGCACGCCTTTTCGCCGGGTGGCCGGCCCTGCGCGACGCGGTCGACCCGGTGGTCGTCGCGCCGCTTGGTGCCGCGGCGACCGCGGAGGTCCTCGGATCCGTGGGCGCCGAGCTGCTCGCCGCCCACGGGGTGAGCTTGGCCGCGGACCTTCGCACCACCGAGATCGTGCGCCTCGCCGACAATTACCTGGTCGGCTCCGCCCTACCCGGCCGTGCCATCGACCTCCTCGACCTCGCGGCGGCCCGTTGCCGTCGGCTCGGCTCGGCCACGCTCGATCGCGCGAGCATGCTCGACCTCGTCGCGGAACGCAGCGGCCTGCCCCGGGTGCGAATCGAAGCCCGCGGGGATCAGGACGCCATCGAACTCGAGCGACGGATCCACGAACGCGTCGTCGGGCACGACGCCGCGATCGCCCGCGTGGCCGAGCACGTCCGGCGCAACCGTGCGGGCCTCGGCGGCGCGCGACCCGTGGTCTCGGCCCTGCTGCTCGGGCCAAGCGGCGTGGGCAAGACCGAGATCGCCAAGGCCCTGGCCTGGGCGCTGTTCGACCGCGACGACGCCCTGGTGCGCCTCGACATGAGCGAGTACGCCGAGCCCCACGCGGTCGCCCGCATCGTCGGCGCTCCACCGGGCTACGTCGGTCACGAGCAGGGCGGGACCCTGAGTGACCCCCTGCTGCGCCGGCCCCATTGCGTCGTGCTGCTCGACGAGATCGAGAAGGCCCACCGCGACGTGCACCAACTCCTCTTGCAGGTGCTCGACGACGGCCGACTCACCGACGGCCGCGGCCGCACCATCGACTTCCGCCACGCCGCAGTCGTCATGACATCGAACCTCGGTTCCGGTGCCCTGCGCGAGCGCAGCACGGGCCCGGTCCTCGATCCCGACGAGGTCCTCGCGATCGCCCGCGCGGCGTTTCCCATCGAACTATGGAACCGGATCGAGGCGCCCCTGGTGATGCAGCCGCTCGCCGCCGCCGACCTGATCCGGATCTGCGGCCGCCTGCTCCGCGCCAGCAGCGATCGTCTCCAACGCGAGCGCGGAATCCGGTTCGAGTTTTCCGAGGCGGTCTGCCGCCACCTGGTGGCATCCGCCGGGTGTGACCCGCGCTTGGGTGCCCGACCACTGCGGCACGTGGTCGCCCGCGAGGTCGAGGCGAAGATCGCCGATCTCGTCCTACGCGGGCGACTGCGCGCGGGGACCTCGGCGTCCTTCGAGGTCCGCCGCGGCGAGCTGGTGTTGGGCTAAGGCCCGGCGGCGAGCAGCGCGAGCAGACGATCGGCAAGCGCGCGGTATAGGGCCCCCGCGGGCGGAGGTAACGCGTCGGCGTGGGCGGCGATGCCCTCCCGATCCCCCCGCGTGGCCGGGCCGCTCACGCCCGCGGGAATTCCGAGCCGCTCGAGGTTGGAGAGGGCGCTGTGCCACAGTCCGAAAAGCCCATCGGTGCGCGCCGGCGGCGAGATCCCGAGCTCGGCCCAGACGCGATCGATCTCCGCGTGGGTGACCGCGAGGTGGTTGGCGACGAGGGCACAGCCCGCGTGATAGGCCATGCGCTCCCGGGCGGACAGACCATCGAGATCGATCACCGCCGCGGGCGCCACCAACGACCGGGCAAAGGCCACCGCGCGCGGATCCCCTTCGATGCCAAAGGCCGCGCCGGCGAGGATCCGCGGATCAGGCCAGCCTGCCCGCATGCTCGCGGCCGGATGAAGCGAGCCGACGGGGATCTGCGCCGCCACCAGGGGCGCCAGCGCGTCGGCGCTGCGGCGCGCCCCGGCGCCGTGGAGCACCACGGTGTCGCTGCCGATGCGTCCGACCAGGGCCGAGGCCACCGCCGGTAGGCCGGCATCGCGCACGAGGATCCAAATCGCCACCGGCGGTTCGGCAGGCAGCGTCGTCCGACCCTCCGCCAGGGCGCGCCCCCCGACCATACGAACGGCGAAGCCCTTGGCCGCAAGCCAAGGGGCCGCGTGCGCCGCGACGTGGCCGTTGCCCACCAGCCAGATCGACCCCTGCGAGCCCCGAAGCATGGCGAGCACCGCCGCCGGGACCGCATGGCGCAGCGCCGCCTCGGCCTGCGGCGTGGTGCTTGCCAGCCATTGTCGAACGGCGGTGCTGCTGACGTCGGGCAACGAGCACGTCTGTGCCGCGGCAAACCCGACCCGCGGCACCACGATCGGCGCAAAGCTGCGCTCGATTTCGTCCCACCGGTGCCAACGTGCCGTCTCCCCGCGGGCGACGATGTCTGAACCGATCACCAAACGGACGGTGGCCCCGGGTGTGGCGTCCGCGATCGCCCGCAGCAGCCGCAAGGTGAAGCTCGGCCCACCCTCGGCGTCGGCCAGGCGTTGCTCGAGGTCGGTGACCTCGACGGCCCCGCCCGCGGCGGCCATGGCCGTACGGGTCCACATCAGGCGATCGGCGAAGGGGTGGAGCTCCTTGCCCAGGGGGTGATCGGCGCAGGGGGCAACGATGACGCGGTCGACGAGGCCGCGTGCCCGCAGGTACGCCGGCAGCAGCACGTGGCCGAGATGCGGCGGATCGAACGCGCCACCAAAGACGCCGACCACCTCGTGCCGCTTCTGACTCGACTTCATGTCTACGACGGTAACCCATGGAAACTCCGGGTGGTCTTGTCACGGCACATCGCGCGCGGAAGCGGGGTCTCGGGGGACCGGCTCGCGGCGTACCCATCGCCGCGCTCCGGTTTCTTGGCCCGCACGGATGAAGGGTGGCACTTGGAATGCGATGCTCGACGCGATTCCCGATCCGCCGCCGTCCCACGTGCGCCCGATCCTCGTCGGTCCGGCACGCGCCGTGGACTCCCCGCCGCTGCCCGGCTCTGCAGCAAGCGAGCCGCTCGTGCCGACCGGCCGGGGAAGCACACGTTGGCTGGGCGATGTGCCGATGGGGCTCGACCGGCGTGGCGGCCGACGCGGTGCCACCCAGGCCCCCGCCGATCGCTTCACCGCGGCCACGCATCGGCCGCTGCCTCTGGTGTTTGGACTGCGTACGGGGCTCGCCCATGCGCTCCTCAAGGGGCTCTCGTTTTCACCGCGCGGCGTACTCCTCCATCTCCTCGACATCCTCGACCCCGACCTCGACGCCCATGAGCGCCTCGGCGCCCTCGGTCTGTTGCAGTTGTCGCGGGCGGTGGGCACGCGAGCGAGTTCGCCACTGGGCCTGCTCACCGCGTGCATGGAAGCCCGCGCCCACGTCGCGGATCTCTCGCGACGGGCGACGCGCGCGACCTGGCCCTCGAGCACCGTCGATTTGGTGGTGCTGCTGCGCCTGTGTCCGGGCGGCGCCGAGGCGATCGCGCCGATTCACCTCCGGGGGGTCCTCGCCACCCTTGCCGATCCACGACCGGCCGTGTTGGCGGTCGCGCTCGCCGAGACGGCGCTCGCGCAAGTCGAGGCGTTGCTCGCCTCGCCGACCAAGCCATCGTCCGAGCGGATTGCCGTGGCGGAGCCGACCAGGGCGGCGCCACCCCATGAACTGGGCGTAGGCTCGCCCCCCGAGCGGCCGAGTCGTCGGCCCGCCGGGGGCAAGTCACGGCGCCACAGGGCGTCCAACGGGCGTCGCGCGCGGCGTTGACACACCCCGCGCGTTGTCCCTATTGTGCCGACGACGTTGCCAAGCTGCGGGGATCGGGCCGAGCCGACTCGCCTTCGCCC
>CADEGN010000335.1 GCA_902826865.1 uncultured Myxococcales bacterium | reverse complement strand
CGCGCCGCGTGACCCGTCACGCGAACGCCCTCCCGGTTTGCAACGCTGGGGTGATGTTGACGGTGCTCACAACGCTGGCCACCTGCGAGGACCCGAGAGTCCGACCGGACAACGCTAAGGATACAAGCGTCTGTAGCGTAGTGGAGACCTCGAAGCCGGCGGTCGGCCTCTACCGGTCCGCGATCGTCGATCGAAGCTTCTGCGTTGCGGTTGCGCGCGTGCGGTACGCCATCACCGGCAGACATGGGTCGAAGCAATTGTTGCGGCGGGCGTTGGCGGCACGATGAAACCGCCCTATTTCCGGCCGACCCACTTCGCCGCACAGCACGATATCGCGCTGCGCCGCGGCGAACGACCCCGACGATGCCGCGCGGTGCCTCGGAGCCGACGTGGTGTGGTCATGCATGGGTGAACTTGGGTACAGGGGCGCGATCGGCCCCCATTGATGCCGCCGACCGCGGGGGCGCGCGGAGTTGGCATGGGGGCCAGCGAGCGCGCGAGCGATACAACGACCCGCGGTCGCGACCATCCGTGGGCGGGTGGTCGTGTTGCGCGCGGGCGATCGTGCCGCGGGCGTGGGAGGGATCGCGTGTGTCCGCTCGTATCTCGTGGGGTCGATCGCATCGACACCACGACGCCGTGTCGCTCGCCTCGCCGCTTGTTTCATGAGGCGCACCCTCCGGAACACCGTGGGGTGATCCGGTGCCGGGGCGATGCGGACCTACGCCGCCAAGACCCGTGAGCCCCGACCGCGAAGCAGCGGCACCGGTGGTGAGTTGCACAACCGCGGCACGGCCTGCTAAGGCAGCTGGCACGGGGACGTCTTGCCTCTGTATTCGACGGGCATGGTCGCGGCGGGTGTCCTCGCCGCACTCGTCGCTGCGCCGACGGACGACCCCGTCGCCGCGCCGCTACCCGCCGACTACGCCTTGACCTGGACCGCGCCACCGGGATGTCCCGACGCGGCGACGATCCGCGCGAAGGTGGACGGTTGGCTCGCAGGTCGGGTAGGGGGCGAGGGCACCATGCTCGTCGAAGCCTCTGTCGCGCACACGCAGGATCGTTGGGACATGGAAGTGCGCACGGAGTTCGCGGGCAGCACGGACTCGCGCAGGATCGCGGCGAGATCGTGCGCCGAGTTGGGCGACTCGCTCGCTCTCGTGGTGGCGCTTGCCCTGGAACCGCTTCTCTTGGGCAATGCGGCGGTTCCGGAGAACAACCACGCGGTGCCCTTGCAGGCGCCTGTGAAGTCGCTGCCAAAGCTGGGCTCCGTTGCCGAAGCGCACCCGCACGACCACCGGATCGCCCGCACAGGTACCCGCGAATTCTCGCCCACGCGAGCGCGGGCTGATCCGTATCGTGCCCACCGCCCTCGGGCCGGAATGCGCCTGCAAGCTGGCCTCGAGTACGGCGCGGTACCCGGAGTTGCCCCCTATCTCGCCGCGTCGTTCGCAGCGATTTGGCCGCGCTGGCAAGTCGAGTTCTCTGGGGGGTGGATCGGTCCGCGCCAACGCACCTCGATGGGTACGTCCGTCCGCGTGCAGCTGGGGGTCGTGGGCGCACGCGGGTGCGCACTACCTACCCTCGGTCGCTGGCAGATCCCGGTTTGCGTTGGGCTCGAGTCCGGCGTCGAACGGCTGCGCGGCGAGAGCTCACAGCGGCTGCGCGTAACCCACGGGCCCTGGCTGGCGCCGGCGGCGGCCGCGGCGGCCGCCCGAAGTTGGGGGCGCCTTGGCGTGTGGATCGAAGGCCAGGTGGCGATTCGGGCCATTGGGACCCGAGCGCGATTCGGCGACGCGGTCCTGTTTTCCTCCGCTCGGGCATCCTTGCGCTTCGTCGCCGGTCTGACATTATGCCTGCATCGTTATCGGGTTTGCTTGAGATGAATGCGCTGAGTGATTCCCCTCGCGTCGGTGTTGACGAGTTCGAGGATGTAGCGGGTTGGTTTCGACGTCACCGCGGGCTGGTTTCGAGCGTCGTCAAGCGCCTGGGCGTGCCAGTGGATGCGGTCGACGATGTCGTGCAGGAAACCTTCGTCACCGCCTACCAACGCCGCGCGTCGTTCTCCGGCGGATCCATGCGAGCATGGCTGGTCGAGGTCGCACGACGCTTGGCGAGCAACCACCGCCGCTCGGCCTCTCGGCGAGCCCTGGCGTACGCGCGGGCGACCGAGGAAATGCCGATCCCGGATTTCCCCAAGCCAGACGCAGCCGCCGCCGTGCGGGAGCTCGAACGGTTCATCGCTACGCTGTCCCCATCCGAGCGCGAGGTATTCATGCTGTCCGAGGTCGCAGGCCTGACCGGCCCCGAAGTGGCAGAGGCGACCTCGGCTTTGCTTTCCACGACGTACAGTCGGATCCGCTGTGTTCGGCTGCGCTTCGCCAGCGCCTGCAGTGATCGCAATGATCAGGCGTCGCGTCGCCCCGCGACCCTACGAGATGGCTCGCGCGGCTGGATTGCGCTGTGGACGGTCATCACCCGTCCACTGACGCTCATGCCCACGTTCGCCAAGATTGCATCCGTGGTCGCGGCTGCAACCGCGTTGCTCGCGATCCCTGCTGGTTTCGACGCACCTGCGGCGGCGTCCTTGCCGGCAGTGGCGGGTGGGTTGCCACCGTCGCTAGGGGATAGCGTGCCAGTTCCCGTGGTCGCAGTGGCCCCACCGCCCCCGACACCGATCGCCGTTCCGCCGGCGATCATGCCGGTGGTCGGAGCCCCGGCACCGTCGTTCGACTCCCCCCATGCGATCCGCCGACGCCCGGCCAAGCCGACGTCAGCCGCCGAGTCGAGCCGCGCGCTCGAGGACGCCACGCGAGATCTTCGCGCTGGCGACCCCGCGACCGCCCTCTCGCGGCTCGAGGAGCATGCGGATCACTTCCCCAACAGCCCCATGGCGGACGTGCGAGAGGCCCTGCGTCTCGAGGCGCTGGCGGGTTTGGGTCGCTTCGCCGAAGCCGGCCAGGCCGCCGCCCGATTTCTTCTCCAGCACCCGACATCACCGTTGTCACAGCGGGTTCGACGTATCGCCGGCGGAGCGAACTGACATGCGCATGGAAAAGAACCGCGGCCGAGCCGGCATTTGCCCATTCAACGCATTATCATTCACCTGGACACTGGCGTTTCTCGCACTCGGCGGCGGTTGTGAAATCGATCGACAGTTCGGCAGTGAGGGCGAGGCCGACGCTGCCACAGGGACCACCGATACAGCTTTCGAACCAACAGGGACGTCGGATGGCCCCGGCGCAACCGGGTCGTGGCCGCCGGCCGCCGGTTTCGATCCGATTCCAGACATCGGTGACAACACGCTCAGTCACGACGTGCTGCTGATATCCGAGACGCCGGTCGGGCGCCTCTATTTGTTCGCGCACGCCGAGCGTTTGGGTGACACGTTTCAAGGGTCGATAGGCGCAGCGCAGCACCTGGACGACTGGGGATCGGTGGGTGAGATCGTCGCCTACGACGGCCTTGTGGTGGAAAACCGAGTCGGCGCATCGGCGCTCCACCTGGACCTGCCGGCCGGAACCCACCCGTTCGGGCCGACTGCGCGCGTGCTCGAGATGAGCTTCGACCTGCAGTTTTACGCCGATCGACTGCTGTGCGGTACCCTAGACCTCAGCCTCCAAGGCGGCGAGTCATTCTCTTCCGTTCCGGTGATCGCCAAGCCCATCGTCGAGGTCCACGCGGACCCGATGCCACCCCTGCTGTGCGAGTGACCGCGATATTAGGGTGTGCGCCACGCGGGCCGCCCACGAAGTCGACAGCCGAGGCGTTTTCGGAGCGTGCAGCTGCGCGATCGAAGCAGGCGAAGGTCGCCGGGAGCAGATGTCAGCTCGCCCCCGCCCGCAGCGCTTCGATCAGCGCTTCGACGTGATCATTTGGTAGTAGGCGGCTCCCGTCGCCCGCACTCGAAAGGTCGACGCGGTCGATGGTCATCGTGCCGTAGTCGCGGGGGAGTCCGCGGCACCCGCCCATTCGAACTTCGATGAGCCCGGCCTTGTTGAGGATGGTCTCGGCAAACACGCAATCACGCAGATCGCTGCGATGCACGTACACCTTGGTCAGATCTGCCGCGGAGAAGTCGCAGCCGCGAAGATCCGCATCTTCGAGGAAGACCTTGAGGAGCTTGGCCGCGGCGAATGGGGTCCGTGGGGCCACGAGGCCGCGGATCACCGCTTTGGCGAGGTTGGCACGGCTGAGATCGCAGCCATCAAGCTCGAGGGTGCGCGCATCGATGCCACCGAGCGTGGCGGCCACCGCCGAGCAGCGCACAAGTGCAACGCGCTCGAACTTGGCGGACGACATGAAGACCTCGCGGAGGTCCACGTCGAGCATGCGAACGTCTTCAAGCACGACACCACCGAGTTGGCTGCCGGCCAAGCTCCCGCCTTCGATCACCACCCGCCGAAACTCCGCTCGCGCAAGCCGGCGCTCGCTCAGACGCACGTCATGAAGCGTGGTGTCTTCGAGCACGAGTTGGCGGCCCTCGTGACCCTGCGAGCGCAGCCATAGCTCGTGATCCGTGACTGCGTCCTCGAGGGGCATGATCAAGTTGGGAGGTTCTTCTGTCGTCATCGTCGCACCACGATCACCCGGCCTGCGCCGGGTTTCAGTTGGCTGCCGATGTCTTGGTGAAGCGCATCGGCGTCGGTCTGGCTCATTCCGTGGCCGTCGACCATCACGTTCTCACCGTCGTTGGCGGCCTTGGCGATGGCGGCCGCAGGCATTGAATGATCCTTGTGATCCCAAACCGTCTGCGAGCCATCGATGAGATCTCCGTCCGCTTCACGGCCATCGGCGGCTCCGAGCGCGCGCCGAACCGGCCCGTCGACCTGACCATTGGCAACCGCGGCCTGTCCGGTCTGCGCCTCGGCCACACGATAGCCGCCGTCGCCCTCGGGATCGACGGCGAGGCGCGCGTTCGCCGGGTCAGCATCGACAAACGCCCGATCGGCGGGCGAGAGCTCCGTCCGCTCACGGCGGGCGTCCCCCTAGCGCACCGCCTCGACCAGCAGGCGCACACGCTCGCGCTCGCTTGCCTGCTGACGCATCTCGGCCCGGCGCTCCTCGAGAGTCTTGCGTGGTGGGGGTGCCTCACGACCGTCGGAATCGGAGGAGTCGGCGCGGCGCGAGCCGTCGGCCCCATCGGTCTTGTTGTCGTGGGCGAGGCCAAGGATGTCGACGTCGCGCAGCGGGTTCGGCGAGTAGGCGTAGAGATTGCGAGGGCTGCCGCCGTAGCCGAGCGGGTCGGTCTGGAGGTACCGGCCAAGCTCGGGATCGTAATAGCGATAGCGGTTGTAGTGGAGCCCGGTTTCTGGATCGAAGTAATGCCCGGGCCAGCGTAGGTTGTACTCGATCTTCGCCCCCGGCAAGATCGTGATCGCGCCGTAAGGATCGACGCGTGCCGCCCACCATACCACGTTGCCGTCCGCGTCCTCGATGTGCAAGGGCGCGCCCACCGGATCGCTGAAGACGTGATACGTGCGGCCGCTGGAGCTGGGTGCGTCGAGGGAGTCGAAGTCGGTGAACGAGAGAGGAACCAGGGCTTCGGGCGTGGCGTATTGATAGATACGCGCGGTGCCGTCGGGAAGCTGCTCGGCCACCAGGCGATCGCCGTCCCAGTAGAACTCGCGGCGGTGCTCGCCCCACGCGCTGTGGGTCCGCCTACCGATCGCGTCGTAGGCTGCGCTCCAGCGCCACTCGGGCTCCCCCTCGGCGTTGCTCCGAGTGATCTCGGTGAGCATGTCGACGCTATCGTAGCGATAGCGGGTCTCACTGCCGTCGATGTGACTGCGCCGGTAGGCGAGGTGGCCTCGACGGTCGTGGGCAAACACCTCGGTGCCACTCATCGTGACGCGGTTGCCGGCGCCGACTTCGAGCCGCGGACCACCGGGGCGCTGCAGCAAGCTGTCAGCGTCGTCGAGTACCCACTCGCCCCGTCGTCCGTCGGGGCCAGCCTCGCCGATCAAGCGGTGGGCACCGTCGAACTCATACGTCGTGCTGCCGCGCGCGCTGTCGGCAACGGCGCGCAGATCGCCCTCGTGGCTGAAGTCGTAGCGCGCCGTCCAGCTGTGCTCCGAACCGTCGCTGCGTTGCCGCCAGGCCATGCGCGCGCAGATTCGCCCGAGGTCATCGTACTCAAGCAGCTCAACCGTGCCGTTTCCGCAGTCCCGGCGGACGAGCCCGGTACCGACCACGGCGAGCTCTGTCGCCCGATCCGCGGCATCAACCAGGCGCACGCTGCTGTCAGTTCGCCGAACAGCGCTGAGCGTGAAACCATCGAGGACACGCGCACGCCACGAGCTCGCGCCGTGGCGATGGCGAACGCCATGGCCGTCACGAAGGTCGTACAGCATGCGCCCCGCGTCGTCGCGGGCAAGCAACACCTCGTGGGCGTCGGTTGAGGCCTCGCTCACCCGCCCTCGTGCATCGTAGCCGAAGCGTTGGTGCCCACCCGAGGCGAGCGCACGGTCGCCGGCGAAGTGGCTCGGGTGCGCGGTTTGTGTGAACAGCGTGGAACCATCGCCGTCGAGCTTGGCGACGAAGTGGTCGCCGTCATCGTATACGTAGCTCTCGCGACGCGCGCCGTCGCGGTTAATCGCCACGAGGCGCTGCTTCTGATCGTATTCGTACTCGGTGGCGTTGCCGTGCGGATCGCGAACCGCGATCACGTGCTCGGTGGAGGAATAGCGATAGCGCATCGGCTGGCTGAGGCCGTTGTCGGCCTCGCCGATGAGGTTCCACGAAGTCGGCCGTTGCCGGGTGCGCCGACCGTCGCGATCCTCGGTTTCGAGCAGATTGCCGCACGCGTCGCGGACGTATCGGCGCGTCCGGCCCAACGCGTCGCGTTCGAGGATCACCCGTCCCAGGAGATCGCGCTCTTGCACGGGTGCCGCTGTCGCCAGCGCCCGTCGCTCGGCGCCGAACAGCATGCGCGCCTGGGCTTGGAGACCCGTCGGCACGGTCGCAAGCCACGACGCGCTGGGCCGCGACGCGCGCGCGCAGGGATCGATCCAGCCGCCGAAGTGCCAAGCGATCGACGTCGTCGGGAGGTGGCGAGCAAAGGGGTCGCTAAGCTGTGCTTGATCGATCTCGGGCGAGTGCACATGGCCGAACCGGTCGACCCGGGCGAAGTGCGCACCGTCGGCGTCGTGAAGCCAACGGAGGACGCGACCGCCGGCATCGATCTCGGAGACGATGCGATCGCCCTCCCTTACCCGGATCCGCTCGCCGCCGTGAGGGTCGACGATCTTGGTGACGAATCCGTCGTCGTCGTAATGATAGACCCAGACCCCGCGGTCGCCCTCGGTGTAGCGGGTGAAGCGTTCGGTCGGGTTGTATTCGACGGTGCATGCCCACAGCCCGTCCATCCCGCCGGCCCGTACGCAGCGGCCCCAGACGTCGTACTCAAACGAGTACGTGTACCCGCGCGGGTCGGTCTGCGCGGTCACGCGGTGGAAGGCGTCGTAGCCGTATCGCCATTGCCCGCCGAGAGCGTCGCGAACCCCGACGAGGTTGCCACTGTCGTCGTACGCGCACGCGACACGAACGGTTCGGGGACCGTGCGCCGCGCCGCCAGATCCCCCGCTTCCGACCTCGGCGACCTCCGCGATGTATCCGTCTTTGGTGCGTGAGAACTCGAACCGACGTTGTTCACGTGGCGCGGCTTTTTGCTGCTCGATGCAAGCGGACAGCCGCCCGAGGCGGTCGTAGCAGAGCTCGAGGACAGCGGTTGCCGACTCGAGCTTGACGAGGGGT
>CADEGN010000334.1 GCA_902826865.1 uncultured Myxococcales bacterium | reverse complement strand
TTCATAGTCGGGCACGGAGGAGCGTGACCCCTTACGGGGTCACGCTCCTAGCCCCTGGAAACCAGGGGACTAGGCCGAGATCGAGATCGGTTGCGTCGCGTCGTCCTCAATCACCGCGCATGCGGCGACGCTCTGGCGCGGGTGCACCATCGCCCGATCGCGACCACCGGCTTTCGCCATGTACAACGCGGAGTCCGCCGCCCGGATGAGCTCCGCGCTGGTCATCTCGACGGGCCTGGTCCAACTCGAGGTTGTCCGGTCGGCAACCCCGATCGACAGCGTCAGGCGGCGCGGCGACAGAGGATTGGCCGCGTTCACGGTAGCACGCAGACGCTCGCATACACGAAGCGCTCCCTCTGCGTCGCACGCCGATAGAAGCACAGCGATCTCGTCGCCACCGATGCGCGCGGCCACGTCGGTTGGGCGAATGACGCCACGGATGGCTTCGGCCACCGCCAAGAGCGCCGCATCACCCGCGGCGTGCCCAAGCGCATCGTTGACCGCCTTGAAGTGGTCGAGGTCCACGAGCATGAGCGCAATCTCCTCGCCCGTCCGCGCGGCGCGAGCGAGGGCTTGATCGACCTGCGGTTCGAATCCCCGTCGATTGCATAGGCCGGTCAGGGGGTCGGTCATCGACTCCGCACGCAAGCGCACGGTCTCGACAGCGTGAGCGTAGACCTGGCCGATCAGCTGCAGCAGGGCCGCGACGTTGGCACGGGCCGGCACGGACGTCGGTTGAGCGAGACAGATCTGGATCGTGTGGGTGCTCGCCCCGTCAACGAAGCTCGCTCGCAGGTCTCCGGCCTCGTTGCCGTCGAGTTCCGCCCACTCGACCTCAGCGAGGACACCGAGGCTGGCGACCGCCCGGTGCAGAACTGCGGTCGGATCCTTACAGCCGAGGAGAAACTGCAGCATCTGGACGAAGGCAGCACCGCCCTCGGCCGTCGGCGGCCGGGCACCGACGGGATCGGTGACATGCGGGAGGGAGCTGGGCTGGAGTCCAGCCGGCTCGGCGAGGTGGGAAGCGACATGAAGTGGGGAGAAAGGTGCCAAGGACATGGCGGCGTCCCATCAAAGAGCAACAGCGATGCCAACTCGCGGCGTCGCAGGCGGGATGCTGCTACGTTTGCGTGCCAGCAGCCGTGGCGACGCTCCGAGGCGGTTTCGTCCTGGGCCGCGAGGTTCGGACCAAGTCGGCGGAAAACCCGGGGCTATCCGGGGCGTTGGCCGCATTCGAGGTTTGAGACCGCGTCCCGTTTTGGTAACGTTGCCGCGCCATGCCAAGCGCGAATCGGCTCGCCCGTCATACCCTGTCCCTGGCCGTCGCATCGCTGTGCGCGCTCGGAATCGCGGCCTGCCGCAACGCCGACCGTGATCGTTCGTCCGCCTCGCAGTGGGTTGACAGTCCGAAGAACGGTCAAAAGAAGGGCAACGTCATCGAGTTCCAGGATCTGGGCGTCAAATTCGAGACACCCGACACGCTGTACGTCTATCGGTCGTGCACCGAAGCATCCCACACGCCCGAGGGCGAGCATAAGTGGATCCCCATCATCAGCTGTAGCTCGGTCAACGCCGAGACCTTCGGTAAAGGGGAAGACGGCGAGGAAGATCCATTCGCGGGCGAAGACCTCGAGGAAGCGTCCGGGGTCGAGACCATCAACGTCACGTTCTACGTGACCCACAAGACGCGTCCGCTCGACGAGCGGGCGGTCTCGTGGTTCGAAAACCAGTTCAAGTCCGCCGGCTTGAGCGTGGACGACATCAGCTACCAGCACGACTTCCAGAAGAAGACGGGCATCTACGCCAAACTGCACGTGACCGAAGGCGACAGCCCCACGCCGACGCGAGAGATCATCCAGTTCATGTTCCCGCACAAGGACGTCGTCTTCATCGCTCGGATGGAGTACCCGTTCGGCGAGACGCGTAGCGTCGACCAAGACTGGAAGTACCTGCTCTGGAACTTCGACTGGTTGTAGCCGGGCGGCCTTGGTGACCTCGAGGTCCCCCCGCTGTGACGATTGAAGCCGTCTACCTCGATCACAACGCCACGACGCCGGTGCACCCGTTCGTGCGCGAGGCAATGCTGCCCTGGCTGGGCGAGCGTTGGGGCAATCCCTCGTCGAGCCACGCGTACGGACGCGACGCGGCGGCAGCCTTGAGTGAAGCGCGTGCCCAGATTGCTAGCCTCGTCGGCGCGGACCCCGACGAAGTCGTGTTTACGAGCGGGGGAACCGAGGCCGACAACCCTGTGCTCCTCGGGGTCGAGCTTACCGCCCCGCGGATCGTCGTCACGGCCGTCGAACACCCGGCAGTCATGGCGGCGGCGATGGAGCGGGCGCGCGCCGGCGTGGAGGTGATCGTGCTGGCGGTCGACCGCGAGGGCGTCGTCGACCTTGATCGGGCCCGGTCGCAGATCGACGGCCCGGTCGGGCTCGCGACCTTCATCGCCGCGCAGAACGAAACCGGCGTCCTCCAACCAGTCACCGAGCTCGCTGCCATCGTGCGCGCCCAGTCGCCCGGAGCGCTGGTGCACTGCGACGCAGCGCAGGCGGTCGGCAAGGTCCCCCTCGACATGCGTTCGCTTGGGGTCGATCTACTGACGATCGTTGGCCACAAGTTCTACGCGCCGGCCGGGATCGGTGCGTTGGTGATTCGTCGCGGCGTCACACTGCATCCGCGCAGCCTCGGTGGCGGGCAGGAGTACGGCCTGCGCTCGGGGACCGAGCCCGTCGCCCTCGCAGTCGCGCTCGGTGCGGCGTGCAAGCTCGCAGCGGGTGACCTCGAGGCAGAAGCCGCCCGCCAAGTCACGCTGCGCGAGCTTCTCTGGCAACGCTTGCTCGCCCGCGTGCCCGACCTCGTTCGCACGGGCGCGGGCGCCCCCACACTCCCCAACACGTTACACGTCCGCGTGCCGGGAGTACGCGGCGCGGACCTCTTGGCTGCCGCGCCCGCGGTCGCGGCGAGTACCGGGTCTGCCTGCCACAGCGACCACGACTCCCCGTCGGGTGTCCTGGGCGCCATGGGCATCGCGGCGCGCGAAGCGATGGGCGCGATTCGACTCTCGCTGGGACGATCGACCACCACAGACGACATCGAGCGTGCCGCAACGGCGCTCATCCAAGGCCTCGCCTGCGTGCGCGCCAGGTGACGCCGCGAGCGAACGCGCCCAACCTGTGGCACGATTCGACGCGATGCCCGAAATGAGCATCGTCCTCGAGCGCCACTACGAGGCGCCTGTCGATGTGGTTTGGGCGCTGTTGGCCGACAGCAACCGCTTTGATCGCGCCATGGGTTTTTCGCCGCCGGCGTACCGCTGGCAAGAAATCGATGGCCGCCGCCAACACGTCGCGCGCGGGCTGCAAGCCGGCATCATGGTCGAGTGGATCGAGCCGCCCTACCAGTGGATCGAAGGGCAGATGATGTCGGGGTTCCGAAAGTACATCCACGGCCCGCTCGGCAGCGGTGGTATGCGCATCGACGTTACGCCCACCGCGACCGGGACACACGCGCGTGCGCTGGTCCACGGCGAGTCGCCGCGCTGGTACATGGGCTTGGCCAAACCATTGGTGCAGTACCGCCTCCGCGCGGGCGTGCTGCGCTACCTCGACGCGATCGGCGAGCTGGTACGAAAACACGAAGCGGCGGTCGACGGGCCACCAGTCATCGCGATCCAGGGGGTGATCGATGCCAATTCTCCAAGCCACGCATCGGGGCGAGTCGGGATCGTAGATCGCGGGGAACTCGATCGCCGCGGCGCTCGCCTGCGCGGGCTAAACGTCAACCCGCAGATCGTCGAGCGCGTGATCGCCATGCTCGGCGAGCGCCCAGACGAGGAAGTCGCGCAGATTCAGCCATTCGAGCGCGCGCGGGTGTGGCGCGCCGATCGTCGCGAGGTACTGCGGGTTTTCCTCCACGCCACGCGGTCTGGCCTGCTCGAACTCGATTGGCAGATCAACTGTCCGGTGTGTCGAGTCGCGGCCGCGGTTGCGCCGACGATGGCCGACGTTGGGCGACGTATGCACTGCGACGCTTGCAACATCAACTATGACGTCGACCTGGGGGCCAACGTCGAGGCCGTATTCCGGTGCAGTCCCGCGATTCGCGACGTTCAACCCGCGGTTTTTTGCGCGGCCAGCCCGTCGATGCGCCCCCACGTCGTCGCCCAACTCGCGGTCGCACCGCGTGGCGAGTTGCGGGAGCGTATTCGTCTCCACGATGGACGACTTCACATCCGCACGCTCGGCACGCACCGCCCGGCCGATCTCGTCGAGGCCCTTGTCCCCGCTCGCCTTGAGATCAGCGTGCTGCCAGATCGGATTGAAACCCACCACGAGGGCACAAGCAGCGACGGCTGTACCGATCTGCTTGTGCGCTCGGAGCTCGACGACGAGGTCTACGTGCTTATCGAGCGGGGCGCTTGGTCGGCGGACGCGGTGCTCGGCACGGTCGTCGCCTCGCTGCCCGAGTTCGTCGAGCTGTTTGCAACCGAAGCACCGGCGGCGGGCCTGGAACTATCGATCGGACGGTTGACCCTTCTCTTTAGCGACCTCACCGGGTCGACGGCGCTCTACGAGCGCGTCGGCGATGCCCGGGCTTTCGCCATCGTCCAAGATCACTTCCGCCGCATGGAGACCATCGTGTCGGCCCACGATGGGGCCGTGGTAAAAACCATGGGTGATGCGGTCATGGCGAGCTTCTCGCGGACCGGGCAGGCCGTTGCCGCAGCGATCGAGATGGTCGCGGAAACCTCCCGGGCCCACGACATTCACGGCATTGGCGTGAAGATCGGCGTCCACGAGGGGCCGTGTCTTGCTGTCCGCGCCAACGATCGGCTCGACTTCTTCGGCACCACGGTAAACGTCGCCGCTCGTCTGCAATCACAGGCCCGCAATGGCGAGCTCGTGATGACGCGCGATCTCGCCGAAATTCTGCGCGAGGCGCTGGTCAATTTCGAAGCCCGCAGTTTTCGCGTCGGGCTCAAGGGCATCAGCAGCGAGCAGGACCTCATCGGGTTCGATCTCCGCATCGCCGGCGCCGACACAACGCTCTCAGGCACCGGCTGACGCGCCGTTTGCCTTGCCGGGCGCTTGTGCGTACCATCGGCGGCGAATGCTCCCGATGGACGAGCACAAGCTCCAGCGCGTGCTTGAGCGCTTCCCGTGGCGGCGGCGCAAGCCTCGCGTGGGTGCCCTTGGAATCCCGCCGATCGCCCTGCGTACCCGCGACGGCGAACAGGTCTGGGCGGACCCGCAGGAACTGGCAACGTTTGCGGACCCGGGTCCCGCGTTGCTTTGTGTGGCACTGCACGGCGACTCGACTGGCCGCGCTCTGGTATGGAGCTTGGTGGAGCATCACGCGCGCACGCGCGGGATCGAGCTTCCCCGCAAGGTGAGCGATGCAACGAAGGCCGGGGTCGTGCTGCTCGACCAACTGATCGACCAGTCCGGCCTCGATCGGGCCGCGGCCGTCGGGCCGCATGCGATCGGAGAGCTCGTCACCGCGACCTGGGCACTGGCGGCCGGGGAGCACGAGCAGCCGGCCGCGGCCGGTCCTAGTTAGCCGCCCGTGGTTTTAACCCCGCAGGGCGAGAACACCGCCGCAGTGGCCGTTGAGCTCGAAATACCCCCGCGGCTGGATCCCGTCAGATAACGGGAAGTGATCGCGTACTGGCTTTGCCGGTCAAACGGATCTGAGTCGGCGGCGCCAATTGAATCCCGCGTGTGTCACATCCGTTGCCGAGCGTATCTAAGTTGCCAGCTGGTGTAGCCATGGCAACGTCCTTGGCCAGGGGTGGACCCCCGCAAGCACCAGATACCCGCGGAGGTGCAACTTGGCATGCCGCATGTACATGACCGGAACCCGCCCGCGTCTTCGCCTCCTATGACCCGCCACCAAACCGCCCTTTTCCGCCAGATCCTCCTGGCGATCGACGTCGCTCTCCTAGCGTGCGCGTTCGTCGCGGCATTTTGGATCCGGCAGCGGTTGCCCGGGGAGATCGATGCGCCATGGCTCCAGCATCTCGAGGGCGTCGCCGCCTACAACCGGGTGCTGCTCGTGATGCTCCCCCTGTGGCTCGTGGCGTTCGGGTGGCTGCGAACCCATGACTTCCGGTTGTCGCCCCAGCGCGTCGCATGGCGCTATGTCCGAGCGATCGGCTTCGGGCTTGCCCTTTTGGTCGTGGCCTCCTTCACGTTCAAGTGGTCGTTCCTCTCGCGCTCATTCGTCGCCCTGCTTGGCTTGGTTCAGTTCGTCGCGGTTGTCGCGGGGCGATCAGTAGTGATGTGGGCGATCCGACGCAGCCAGCACGTCGATAACCACCGCGTCCTCGTGATCGGGTGCGGCGAGCCAGCTGTCGCGTTCGCCCGCTCGCTCCGCGACCGCGGCGCCTGGAACAACCTGTTTCTCGGACACCTTTGCGTGCCGGCCGAGGAATGCCACCCCGACGCTCAGCCGCGACGCGGCGACCTCGCCCAGCTCGAGTCGTTGCTCGACACCGAGGTTGTCGACGAGGTTGTGTTCGCCGTCCCTGGCCGCAGCCTCGACATGTTCCAACCGGCGCTGCAGGCTTGTGATCTGCGAGGCGTCGATGTGCTGGTCACGATGCAGGGCGTCTTACCGGGTAGTGGCAAGGTCGAGGTCGCCAACGTCACCGGCTTTGATATGCCCATGCTCGGTCTCAGCCGCGTCCCCAGCAGCCAGGGACACCTGTTGATCAAGCGCGTGATCGACATCGTCGGCTCAGCGCTGGCGATCCTGATCCTATCTCCGGTGATGCTGCTGGCGTATGCCGCCATCAAGTTCGATTCGCCCGGGCCGGCGCTGTTCAAGCAGGTCCGTGCGGGTCGCAACGGTCGCCGGTTCGTGATGCTCAAGTTCCGGTCGATGTGCACCGACGCTGAGGAGCGCAAGCAACAACTCGCGCACCTCAACGAGATGGACGGGCCGGTGTTCAAGATCACACACGACCCACGCATTACCCGGGTTGGGCGCTTCATCCGCAAGACCAGCATCGATGAGCTCCCGCAGCTTTTCAACGTCTTGCTCGGCGACATGAGCCTCGTAGGACCACGTCCGCCGCTGCCAGCAGAAGTGGCGCAATACGAAGCTTGGCAGCGCCGGCGCCTGTCCGTCCGCCCGGGCATCACGGGGATGTGGCAGGTCTCGGGCCGGAATGCGGTCGATTTCCGCCGCTGGATGGAGCTCGATCTCGAGTACATCGATCAGTGGTCACTGTGGCTCGATATCAAGATCCTATTCCGTACAGTCCCCGCGGTGCTGATGCGCAGCGGCGCGAGCTGAGTGTCATCGAATCGTAGAAATCGTGCGTAGGGGCCCCTGCCTGGCTGGGGCCGCGGGCTGGCGATACTGTTCGGGAGGCGCGAGCCAGGTGCATGCTCCAGGACGACCATCGAACCGTGACAGTGGGATGCGCACGCGGTGACGGCGGCGCAACGAGGTGCGAGCCACATTGATCAGTGACGGAGGTTCTCCAACCATGCACCGAAGCACTGTGTTCGCCGCCCTCATCTCCTCGTTGGTATTCGCCGCCTGCGAGAAGCCCAAAGACGACGCCAAAGCCGGCCAGCCGGAGAGTGGAAAAGCCACCCAAACAGCCCGCGAAAAGCCCGGTGAGACCGCCAAGCCGAGCAACGCGGCCACGCCTGAGAGTGACCCATCGAAGGGCAACGCCGCGAAGCCGGGCGACGCCGCAATGCCCGAGGGCGACGCCGCAAAGCCGAGCGACGCCGCAAAGACGGGCGACGCCG
>CADEGN010000333.1 GCA_902826865.1 uncultured Myxococcales bacterium | reverse complement strand
TGGCGTTCGCGATAGGCGTCGAGGAATCGACGTGTGGCTGCGTTGCTGTATCCGCCCCCGGCAATCGGGCCAAAGTCGCGTTCGTAGCGGGCGGCGATCGCAGCGAAGGCGGCGTCACGAGCGTCTTTTGCCACGATCGATGCTGCCGCGACTGCGGTGTGCACGGACTCGCCGTGATCGTGGGCCTCGAGGCTTGGGAACAACGCGCGCAACGGCGAGAACAGCGTCTCGCCGTCGCAGACGATGCGTTCGCTGCGCATCACGGCTAGCTCGCGCAACAGTTCGCATGCGACGCGGCGCTCGAGCGCGTTGAGTTGGCCGCGCCAGGTGTAGAAGTCGATCTCGTCGACATCTACGAGGCGCACCACGCAGGCCGCCGACCGGTTGCGTACAAGGGCGGCGAGTTCGGCTCGGCGGGCGACCGCATCGGGGCCAGCGCCGAATGACTTGCTGTCGGCGACCCCGGCGCGCCGCAGTGCCGTCGCTTGCCCGCGCTCGAGTCCGACCACGCAGATCGTCATGGGGCCAAGAATCGGTCCGCGGCCAGCCTCATCCACGCCGAACACGCGGACCTTGCTCGCCGGGGCTTTCATGTCGCGCCTTCCCGTGCAGCTTGCGCAAGTGCATCGATGGATGCAACCACCGTCGAGCGCAGCCGCAGGGCTTCGGTGCGTGGGGCGCTTCGGCCCGTCCGTGCAGCTCGCCCGCGCACCTGATCGACGGCACGGACAAGCCCTCGCGCATGGTTGGCCCAAGCCGACGCGAGCGCATCCAGTGCCCCGCGGAACGCCTGACGGGCTGCGTTCTCGCCTTCGACAATGCGTTCGCCTGGGCCGCTGAGGAGGTTGGTGAGGAACCCCGCCGCGACCAGTCCTTCGATGTGCCCCTGCGCCCACGGCACGAACTCTCGATCAAGGACCTCGGTGGTCGCGAGATCGTGTTTCACGACCGCGAGCAACGCCCGCTGCAGCGCCGCCAAGATACCGTCGCGGAAGCACGCCGCGAGGTAGGATGCGTCCTGTGGGTCGAGGGGGCCTTTGGTCGAGCCTTTGCCCGTGCGTAGCAAGCCGAGCGCAAGACCTTCTCGCAGCATGAGATCGTCGATCGCCAACACGCCCTCATACAACGCGTCGGCGAATCGCCCGAGAACACCCGCGGCATCGAGACGTCGATCGTCGGCGCGGGTGATCGCATCAGCGCGCTGCTCGAGCTGTTCCGCGGCAGCCACGACCGCCGCGCGCGCAGCCGACAGGGCCTCGCTGAGGCGTCGCGTGGTGAGGGCCCGCTTGAGCTCGCGCGCACGGGTGAGAAAGTGGCGCTCGAGCGCAGCCTCAACGGCCGCAAACGAGTCCTCGCCGACGGAGTTTCCTGTCCGGTGCTCGAGGGCCTCGCGCGCGCGTACCGGAATGACGTCGACCAGCACTTCACCCAGCTGCTGCCGCAAGTAGTCGGTAAGCTCGCGCTGCTCCGCGGCGTCGAGTGTGTCGACCTTGTTGAGCACGCCCAACACCTGCCGGCCGCCTGCGCGCAAGCTCGCCAACAGGCCCACCTCGGACGCGGCCCCGGATCGTGTGGCCGAAAACAGCCAGATCACCGCGTCGGCTTGATCGATGAACTCCCGCGCGACCTGCTCGTGAAACGGATCCAGCGCATTGAGCCCCGGGGTGTCGACGACCGAGGCGTCGCCCATGCGCGGGCCCGTCCGCTCGATCTCGACGTGACGGATCGCAGCGGCTGCGGTGGTATCGAGACTGTGCAGGAACTTCGGCACTTCCTCTGCGGTGAGTGTCTCGACATGGTCGTCGCGGTAGTGCACTCGCGCGCTCCCGCTCGGCCCGCGGCGAAATACGTTGATCGTCGTCGTCGTCGGTAGCACGCCCATCGGTGCGACGGCCTCCCCGAGCAACGCGTTCACGAAGGTGCTCTTGCCGGCCGAGAACTCGCCCATGATCGCGATCGTTAGCGGACGCACCAGACGCTCGCGGGCTGCGATCACCTGCGACAGTGCGCGGGGAACCTCGGAGAGCTCGACTCCGAGCAAGCGGTTGGGCACCGCGGCAAGCAGAGCCGTTGCTTCGCCGAGGAGATCTTCAAGGCGCCTGCTCCCCGGTGGGTGCACAAGTTCGGCCAGGAGCGAGCGTGCGCGTGAAAGCGCGGGCCACTCGACCAAACTCTCGACCAGGAGATCCCTGGCGTCGCTTACGTGCCCACGGCGGAGGGCGAGCTCGGCCCCCGTGAGTGCGCGTTGGGCCGCGAGGACGGCGTTGCGGGTGTCGACACTCCGGACCGGGCTAATTGGATCAGGACCCCAGGGCCCACCGATGTCGGGGTCGGCGCGGAAGCGAGGTGGTGCGCCCGCGGCGAAATCGCCCTCAAGATCGGAGTCATCTCCGTCCGCGAGGCGGATGCGCGCCCGGACGAGGCGGAGCTCCTCGGGGGCGGTCGCGGCATCGCTGCGGAAGCGGGCGGTGATTTGGGATCGCGCGGATTCGGGGAAGAGATCGAGGCGAAGTGCTGCGTGCGCGAGCTCTTGCAGGTGCCGATCGCGGGCGGCCATCGGTGCGCGTTCGGTCGCACGTGCAAGGGACTCGATCACCTCCCGGCGGGTCGAGGGATCGATCGGAGCATCCGGGTCGTGACCGATCCGCTTGAGCTCGGCCAGTGCCCACCAACGCCTCCGCTGCGGATCCTCCGGCGCCGTTTGGAGCAGGCGGATCGCGATCATTCGCGCGTCCTCGCGCGGATCTTCGAGGCCAACGGTGAGCGCGACCCACAGCCGCGTGATATCGGACTCGGGGGAGTCTCCCAAAGCTGCGAGGGCAGCGATGGCCGCGGTGCGATCGCCTCGGCTCGCCATCACGCGCACGCGGAGCTCGGCCGCATCGCGATCGTGCGGGTCGAGTTCGAGTGCCTCGTTGACCCAGGCCGCGGCATCGCTGAGCTGATCGGCGGCAAGCAAGTGCTCCACGCCGCGAACCAGAACGACCGAGCGCAGGTAGTTGCCCGCTTCCGCCGGTAGACGGGCACGGGCTTTCTGCAGCTCGCGTAGCGTCCGCTCCTCGTGGCCGAGTGCGAAGTGAGAAAGAGACGCGAGCAGGTGGATGAGAAATCGCGCCTCCTCGGCCTCGCCGTCGAGCAATCGACCTGGGTCACGCGCCGCCCGGCGCAACTCGTCGAGCGCAGCTTCGTTGTGATCCGAAAACACGGCGTGCGCGGCGCGGATGAGTTGCAGCGGCGCTGGGCCGAGTGTGTCCGTGAGCTCGTCGGCGATCTCGGTGAGGGCCCTAAGCGGCCGTCCGCCGCGCAAGCCGTCGTGGATGTGCCCGAGGCCGAATGCGAAGCGAGCCATCGGATGGGCCAGCGCGGCGTCCGGCATCCCGCGCAAAACGCCTGCCGCCTGATCCGTGGCGCCGCCGAGTCGCAGCATGCGGGCACGATCGAGGCCTTCTCGCAGCCCTTCAGGCAGTGGCGCTTGGCCTGAGACCTCGCCCAGCAGTTCGCCCACACGCCGTGCGAATCCGCCGAGCGCATCTCCCACGGTGCGGCGGCGGCCCGAGGACGTCGGTTCTTGGCTCATCGCGGCGCAGCTTACCCCACGCCGGTCAGTCGCGGATCGCTTCCGGTTCGGCGCGGCGATGGTGACTCGAACACGGTCACAACGCGGCGAGAACGACCGCGATCAGCCGCGGGCGTGGTCGGAGTTGGCCGTATCGAGTTGCTGGCGCAGGGCCACAAGTTCGTGCTCGAGGGCCGCGATTTGGTCGAGCGCGTTCTCCCGGCGAGCACCGATGGCGTCGTCTGTGTTTGGCGCGTCGTCACGAACGAGCTGGGCCTCGGCGTGGCGCAGCACCGCGGCGAGCTGTTCGCCGATGGTCCGGTTGGCCAACACGAGATGTTCGTCGAGCGCCGCGATGTGACCATCCACCGCTCGCGCCACGGACTCTTCCACGACTACGCTCGCGCTTTCGAGCGCTCCGGGAAGTTCGGCCGCCGCACGCTGTCGGGCTTGTCGCAGGGACTGTTCTCGCAGGAAGACGGTCGCCAGCGGTCCAGCGACCGTCATCACCATGCCCGCCACGAGATTGCCGAAGTACATGATCGCGGTCCCGGCCAGGCCGATCGCGACTAGGCCAACCTCGAGTGCGACCGACGGAGGATCGAGATAGATCGTAGGCCCACGAAAACTCAGCCGCAGCGTCGCTTGGTGCAAGCGCCGCCGGACTTGATCGCTGTGGGTTTTGATCGCGTGCCGGGTGAGTTCGTCTAGGCCTGTGCGCAGCGTCTGCGCCTCCTCATGTGAAAAACCGAGAAACGCATCGTGTAGTGCTCCGGGCAGATGGGTGGCGAGCACGCGGTGGCTGGCAACTCCGATCGCCGCCAAGGTGCTGGTGTGTAGCTGGTCACGGAAGCCTCCGAGTCGAACCTTGCTCGCCCGAAGTAGCCGCTCGCGCGACGACGCCATTTCGCTCCGGAGCGCGCCCATGTCGAGTTCGCTTTCCGACCACTCGCGCTCGAGCGTGCGAATCTCACGCTGGAGCGTCTCGCGCTCGAGGCGTAGCGCGTGTGCGGCGATCGCCGCGTTGTGTGCGAGTAAGACCGCATGCCGCAACAGCCCGGCGCGCGCTCGCGCAGGCAGAACGTCGGCGCGGTCGCCGGCGAGGGCCTGCAGCCGTGCGCGTAGACGTCGAATCTCGGCGACGCCGTGGGTGTCTCCGCTAGGGTCGCGGAGGGCTCCCCGGGCGTCGGTTTCGAATACGTCGATCGGAGCGCCCGAGGGTCGCGTGAGCGCGGCCAGCTCGCGATCGAGATACTCGCGCAGCTTTGGTCGATCGTCTTCACCGACGAGGTCGATGCGATTGACGACCAACAACAGGCGCGCGCCAGAATCACCCAAACCGCCGACGGCGGACAGCGCATCGCGCAAGAACGCGAGTTCAGTGCGGTTGAGTAACTGGGTGGCGTCGAGGGTGAGGACGAGGACGTCTGCCCGCGGAAGTTCACCGCGGCTAATGGCAGCGCGATAGGCCGCGATGTCGTTGATCCCAGGGGTATCGACAAGCTCAAGGCCGATCGGCAGCACGTCGTCGTTCAGCCAGAGCTCGAGTTGACCTGCTGGTGCGCCCGCGGGGGCCGGACCGCGGGCCCTGGCCGCGAATTCGAGCGCAGAAAGCTCGGTTCGGTCACCGTTGCCGGTCACCAAGTAATGACCCCCAGCGTCAGCCCGACGCACGATCACGGTGGCCCCGGTGGTTGGCGTCACGCCCATTGGGAGGGCATCGCGACCGATGATCGCGTTGATCAGTGTGCTCTTGCCCTGCTTGATCTCGCCGAGCACGAGGACGCGCATGATGTCGTCGGCGAGGCGTCGGCGAGTGTCGGTCGCAATGGTGTCGGCGAGCGTTTCTAGCCCCAGCTCGCGAGCGACGGAGCATAGCCGAAGCGCGATTGGTTCAAGCCGGGCTCGGTGCTCTTGGATGGTTGTGGAGTTGGCGTTCACAGCAGTCCCAGCCGGCGGGTGAGTCGGGCATCGCATCGCGCGAGCGACCACGCCTGGGCGAGCGCGCGGATTAACTCTTCGTCAGGGTTTGCGGGCTCGGGCGCGGGTGGTTGCGGGGCGGCAGCGCGGTAGGGGCTGCCGTTGGTGGGTTTAGCTTCGATGGGGGGCGAACTTGGCGGAGCGGCCGGGTTGGAGTCGCTGTTCGGAGTGGACTCGGCCTGCTCGGCCGGCTGAGGCGTTGCCGCCGGAGGTCCGATGGTGAACGCTTCGCGCCGCTGGCTTAGGAGGCGCAGTCGCGTCATCACCCGGGAGCGATCGAAGTCGACCAACGCGCGCTCACGCAGGGCGAGGGCAGGGCGTCCAGGCAACCATCGCGGACCACCGTCGTGGTGGGCCCGCAGCGCGGCGATCGCTGGCTCAAGCTCGCCGCAGGCGATCAGCCCGGCGCGGTCGGCCGAAAACACGCCCACTGAGGTCCACGGACGCGCCAGCGTTCGCACCAACGTGAGGCCCCGCTCCGCGCGATCGGCCATGAGGTGGGCAGTTATGACTGGACCGTGATCGCACTGAAAATGGCTGAGTGCCGCACCGAGCAGAAACGACTGCTCATACTTAGGCAGGGCGATCAACCGCTCGGCATCAAGGATGAGCCAGTGCAGCGCGCCTTTGGTCGTGCCCAGGGGTGTTACGATCGGCCAAGCGTCACGCGAGATCCCGCGGACGAGCAAACGCAGCGTCGGCAGTGGAGCACGCAGCAATCGGATCAATCGGCCGAGCTCCTCCATGACCGAGAGCGGTGCGCTCCGTCGCGCATCCTGGAGAATCGATCCGGATAGATCCGCAACCAAGGCATTCCACCCTCGGTCGACCGCCCGCATGACTGGGTCACCCAGCGTCGAGCCCTCAAGCCAGGCGCCGCGCCGTAGATCCACACCGTAGGCGTACGCAGCACGGGCCAAGCGTTGCTCGTAGGCCGCGAGCTCACGGCGCTGGATGAGTTGGGCGACGTCGGCCGCTGGGTGGACCACCCAAGGATTGTAGCAGGGGCGGCAAGCGGACCTGACCGGGGGCGCTGGCGCGGCGGGGTCCTTGCGACGGGTCGGCAAACCCGGTATTTGCGGGCCGTGCCGGCTGCGCTTCCGCGGGGCGATCTCGCTGTAGATGTTCCGCGTCAACTCTGGCGGCGGGGCGGGCGTCCCATCGGGGGCATCGTTTTGCGGGTGGGCTTTGCGGTTACGTTCCTCGTTCTTGCCCTGGCAATTCCCGATCTCACGACCCGGCTCATCTTCATCGCGGCTGCGGTGGCGGTGCTCGTCTTCTTGAACGTGTTTATGGATCGTCGGCTCGAAGCGATCGCGGCCGTCGTGGAAACTAGCGATCGGGCCAGCGCCGCGCGCTTGCTCGCGGGCCTCGAGAAGCGCCGGGTCGTGGCCTTGTTCGCACCCCATGCCTGGGTGGCCTTGCAGCGCGGGCGGCTACATCTGCGGCTCGGCAATGATCGCGCGGCTGCCAAGGCGATCGCAGACTGCGGACGGATGATCGGACAGCCGCACTTTCCAGCGGTCGTGAGCGGGCAGGCGCACGCGCTCACGCGCGCGGGCGATCGCAAGGAGGCCAAGGGGCTGCTCGCCGAGTTGGACGCCTCCAACATGCTCTCGGATCGAGATCGCCTCGACTATGGAATCGTGCTGCTCGAGGATCCGTCGAAGGCAGCGCAGGCGCGCGCGTATCTCGAACGGGCGTATGCCGCGTTTGGTGGGCATCCCCGCGTCCTCGCGGGCCTTGCCCTGGCGCTCGTGCGTACCGGGGAGGGGGAGAAAGCCGTCGAGCTTCTCAAGCTCGTCGAGGAGTCCGACGATCTCACGGGCGACGACTTGGCCGGCGAGCTCCTCAAGCGCGCTCGCAAGGCAGCTCGCCCGATTCTCGAGGCGCACGAGAAGCGCGCGCGAAAGCAGCGGCCGACGGCCGACGCGGCTGAACGTGGGGGTGCGGCGACGCCGGCTCGCGCGGAAAAGCGGGAGCAGGACGAGAAGCGCGACCGCAGGGACCGCCGCAAGGAGCGGCGAGAGAAGCGGCGAGCTGCCAAGGATGGCAAGGCCACCACAGGCCGACCCACGACCGAACACGTGCAACCCACGGAGGCGGCGCTGCTCGCCCAGGCCCCTGCGCGCGCGGACGAAGAAGCGAAGCGCTTGGCGGACGAGGAAGCGAACCGCCGAGCCGACGAAGCGGCGAAGCGCTTGGCGGACGAAGAAGCGAAGCGCTTGGCGGACGAAGAAGCGAAGCGCTTGGCGGACGAAGAAGCGAAGC
>CADEGN010000332.1 GCA_902826865.1 uncultured Myxococcales bacterium | reverse complement strand
CGCTGCGGCCGAGTACCGAGGTCGCGAGCGAACGCAGGCGCGCGGTCGCGAGATCCAGCGTGAGCCGCGAATCGCCGGCCATCAGCTTGACCTTATCAGCTGCCTCGATCGTCGCGCAGCCCGCGGCCAGCTCGAGCTCCACGCCAAAGGACGCGCACGTGACCCTCTCGTCGTTGTACATTTGCAGCCGCGAAGTCGACATCGCAATGCGCGTCGTCGGCCCGGCCTGGAGTGTGACGGTCTGCGCCGCGACGATCGAGATCCCTTTCGGCGTGAGCTCGATCGACGTCTCGCCGCACTTGAAGACGATGCGGTCACGAACGTCGAGCGTGTACGTGCCATGCACAAACAGCTCGGCACCAGGGTGCTCCGGCTCGACCGCGTCGCCGCTGCCCTCTCCACCGAGCACCACCACGTGCTGGTTGCCGCCGATCTGAAACGCGTGCGACCCGTGCACGTGCGTCACCGAATCCTTCGCCACCTCGCGCTGCTCGAACTGATCGATCGTGGTTTTGCGTTGTCCTCCGACGTGGCGGATCTCGTCGCCGCCCACACGGACCGTGTGACGCGCACGCACGACCTCGTCGAGGTCGCGTTGCGCATGCAGATAGATCTGCTCGTGGCCGGCAGCATCTTCGAAGGAGACCTCGTTGTGTCCATCACCGCCAGGGGAGCTCGCCGTGCGTAGCGTCGTCTTGGTCTTGTTGTCCGGGAGCGGATACGGAGGTTCGTTCGCGCCGTTGTACATGCACCCGGCCACGTACGGACGATCGGGGTTGCCGGCGAAGAAGCCCACGACCACCTCCATCCCCACTCGCGGCAGCATCACCGTACCGAATCCATGCCCCGCCCACGTCTGCGCCACACGCAGCCAGCATGAGGCCGAGTCGTCCCGCGCCCCCCGGCGATCCCAGTGGAACGCGACCTTGATGCGCCCGAGCGCATCGGTGTGGATCTCCTCACCGGGTGGGCCTACCACGGTGGCGGTCTCCTGCCCCTGCGTGTGCGGCCTCTCTGTGGCCTCGGGCAGGCGGTACGGCAGCTCAGCACGCACCGCTTCGAATGCGTTCACGTACGACGGGCCCGCCACGGCGTCGCGATCGTCCGCCACCCACGGGTTGTCGCCGCGGTGGACAATGCTCGTCACCAACAGGCGCGTGCCGCTGGGTTCGCCGTGCCCCCCGAGCCTGAACACCACGCCGGCGCCGAGCCCGATCGCGTTGCCACGGCCGTGCCCGGCGACGCGGTGGCTCTCGATGGACTCGAGTTCGCGCCGGACCTCGTCTCTGCCATCGTCGTGCGTCCATCGCCGCTGCCCGTGGCGATAGATCTCGCGCTCGCCTGCGGTCGGCTCATCCGCACGGAGCTCGTGCACGATCGGCGCGTGCGGTTTAGAGGGGTCGAAATCGGAGCGCGTGACGCCGTTGCTCGCGAGCGTCGACGTCCACGTGAACGTGCGCAAGCACTCGCGGTCGCCGAGCTCGGGTTCGTCGCCCAGCGCGATCTCGTCCGTGCCGTCCGCGGCCTCGAACACCGGCGCACCCGCGACGTCATCGAGCAACACCACGCGTTCGGGCCCTTCCCCAACCTGTTCGAACACGTAGAAGAGCCCGGCTTCCTCGAGCACGCGTCGGCAGAACTCGAGGTCGCGTTCGCGGTACTGCACGCAGTAGTCGCGCGCCGCGCCATCCGTCGTCAGACGACTGACGACGTGACGCTGCCGTGGCGTGAGCGTCCCCTTCAACACCTCCGCGACGACGGCGGCAGGCGCACGCTCCTGGAAGATCCGCGTGTCGACCCGCTGCGACGCGAGCGCGAGCGCCGGCACGATGGTGAGCTCGAACCCCAGGCGTCCGGAGCCTCCTTCAGCGACGACGCCTTGCTCGACCACCCGCGAGACGATTCCCGTCACTCGCCGAGTCGCTTCCGCCCGGCACATCTCGAAGCTCGCCTCGCGGCCCAGCAGCGCCCGCCCGTCGACGCCGGCCGAGTCGAGCGACGCGACGACCGTGAGGCGGTACGGCTGGGCGATCGCTTCGTGCAGCTCCATCCGCCGGACGCGCCAGTCGTCCCGCGACCACGGCGCGACATCGAGGTGATACTGAACGCGTGCGATCGGTGTGGAGTTGTTCATCGGGTTGTCCGCTCCTTCTCGACTGGACTGGACACGTCTGCGGGACCCCTGCCGGTCACTGCGCGGTTCCCGGTGTCGCGGGAGCACGGACCTCCACGGTGCACCGCTGCGCCGCGGCCATGAACTGCAGCCGTCCCCGCGCATCGTCGTCGAGCCCGATCTCCGCGATCTCGAGCGGCGGGTCGGCCAGCCGCGCGCGCATCCATGGCAACGCGCGCCCGAACTGATCCACGACGCGCAGCCCGAGCCACACCGGCTCGCCGAGCCCCACCGCCCCACCGGTCGTCGGGCTCGCCGACGGTGTCATCGCGACGGCCGCCTCGGGAGCCGGAGCACGCAGCTCTAGGCGACACAATCCAGGCGCCGCGATCCCGTCCTCGCGCGTGTGGGCAGCCACATCGAGTCGTCGCTCGCGCATGCTCCCACTCGGCAGCCGCAACCGCGCGAGCATCCACGGCAACGGCCGGCCGAACTGATCGACCACGCCGACCTCGATCCACGTGAGCGCGGCGGGCACGTCGCCGTCGCGGGGGATGAGGTCGGACAGCCGCGGAATGTCTTCCGACGGCCAATCCCACCGAATGCGCCGCTCGACTTCCCACAGCCGCAGCTGGCCGGTGACCACACGTTGGGTGATCTCGTCGATCATCTCGTCCGTGCCGCACGCATGGGGGCCGACAAACCACCGCAGCATGGCGGCGTTGCCCGGCGAACCCCCGAGTGCCGCACTCAACACACTGCGTAGCCCATCGGCGCAGCGGAGCCGCCCGATCTCCACCGCGTCACGCGGTACGGTGCCGTCCGCCTCGGCGATGACGTAGTCCGCGAGGGTGCTCCACAACTCGCATCGAGTGCGCGTCACTTCCATGGCGAATCGAACCTCCCTTCGCGATCGCGGCCTCGACGACGTTCGTGTGTCCTTGCGGTGACCGGCTTGACAAGTGCGAAGCTCGCTCTTACTTCATCGAGAACATGGCACACGACCACGTCATCGCCGAGGGGGATCACATCGTTCGACTCGCGTACGGCCAGGGCATGCGCGACCCGATGCTCATCTGGGCCGACGCCGCCAACGAAGCCCTGCGCGCGAAGCGGGCCGACCCGGGCGTCCTCGCCGTCGGCGATACGGTCCACGTCCCCGACGGCCCCGTCTGGGTGTTCGACGACCTGCACACCGGCCAGGAACACACGGTCGTCGTCGACCTCGCGGTCGGCCGACTGCGTGTGCGGCTGCGTCACCCGAGCGACGCGGCGCGGGCAGGCAAGCCCGCTTCTGTCCTCGTCGATGGCGAGGAGAAGCTGTTGGCGACCGAATCCGACGGCCTGCTGGAGATCGAGATCGGTCCGTTCACCCGCGAGGTCGCCGTCTCGATCGACGGACGGGACTACGTGCTCGAGGTGGCCAGGCTCGCGCCGCCGGACACCCTCGATGGCGTGCGGGCCCGGCTCGCGAACCTCGGCTATGCCCCCGGCCCGCTGACCGGCAAGGCCGATGATTACCTCCTGCGCTCCGCGGTCGAGGAGTTCCAGCACGATCACGGGTCGGGCGTGGACGGCATACCGGGGCCCAAGACGCAGCAGCTCCTCGCCGAGGCGCACGGCGCCTGAGCGACCGGCCCGTAGCGCATCGACGCTGGCGCCGGTGACGTCGCAGGTCGTTTTGCGACGACACGCCGGCTGCGGGTGGACGGCCGAGCCCATGGTTAGCATGTCGTCCATCCCTCCTTTCTCCGGAAGAGGCAGACGGACGTACTTCGGCGCGGATCGTCGCGACGGCGAAGCACTGGCTCGCCCATCGACGTCAACACATGGTAACGCCACCCGGAGCAGGACACGACCACGTCCGCGTCACGCGGAAAATCGTCAATCTGTCCGCCCGCTAAATTCGACCGCATGTCTTCCACTCGCGCGTCGACGTACCACTGGCGCGCCTCGGCCTTCGTCAACCCGTGCTGTCCGCGGACGACGTCGATGCTCTGGCCGTCGACGTGATGGGCGAGGACCAACACGGCGCGGTGGTAGTCACCGACCAACGCCGCCGCATGAACGGCGCGAGCGATCGCGATCGCGGCGGCACGGTCGCTCTCCGAGGGGACGAAGCAAGGAGCGAGGGGCACCGGAGGCGCCGGGCGCAAGACGTCGGCTGCGCATCGAACACCGTCGTGCTGCCACGGCCTGAAGTACTCCCGACCGCCACACCATGAAGCGCGCGGATACCTGTACCCCCCGTCGCGAATCACGGGTTGATAGCTCCCGCCAGCGAGGCACATCTTCTCCGAACCCGCTTCAAACGTCACCCACTCCGCGAGGTTACCCACCATGTCCATGACGCCCTGCAACGTGCGATCCCCGGAGCTCGATCCGACACGGCATGGTCGCAGGTCCTTGGGGTTGTAACCGCGCGCCAAGCTCAGATCACCCCAACAAAGGTCACCGGGTGGTCGGCTCGCCAGCAGCGTTCCCTCGGCACCGCTCGGCGCCGCGGAGATCTCGTACGCGTACCCCCATGGCACCGAAAACTCCACGAGGCCACTTACATAGGCCCAGCTCCATTCATCGAGGCTCGGAACTCGACCGCCACGCCAGCGACAGTACTTCGTCGCTGCGGCGGCCGAGACGAAACCCATGGGAAGCTGGTCGTCTTCCGACGGCTCGACATCCTTTTCGCGTTGCTGCGAGCGCTCCGCTGGCCACTCGCACTGGCCGGCCGCCACACAAGCGCGCCAGTCCGCCACCGTCGCTTCCGTGCGACCGAGACAGAAGGCGTCCTGGGCATGCCTGCCCGCCCGGGCCGGGATGAGCGCCATGCCTTCCGCGCAGTAGTCGCCCGCGCCCGCTTCTTGCGAAGGACGTCGAGCGCCCTCCTCGCCGGGTTCTACGGGCGCGTCCGAGAGCGATCCGAGCGTAGGCGCAGCGTCTTCAGCCGTCCGGGCACCACACGCGCTGAGGAGCAACGCACACACAGGGGTTCGCAGGCGTCGCATGGTCATGGCAGCTCGAACCACTCCTCGATGTTGTCGATGTGGAAGCCCTCGTCGCTTGCGAGTTCGAACACGTTGGAGCCATTCACGTCGAGTGTCAGACTCAGCGTGTCGATGCCCGTCGCAAGTCGGACGAGGAGCGCACGTCGTGCCGCGTCCAGGCCGAAACCCAGCGAGAGTGATGCGTCGAGGGTGAACACGAGGTCCACGTGTTGGTCGCTCAGGTCGAAGATCTTGAGATCCATCCCCGTTCCTCGCGCAAAGGCCGTGTATCGGAGACTCCCGATAGCAGTCTCGGTTTCTTCTGTGTCAGGGGCGGTTCGGCGCACCCCGACGGCGCCGCGCAGGTCGACGGCGACCTCCACTGTGAGCTCCACTGCCTCGAGCGCCTTTCGAACGTACCAAGGGAGTTTCTCCTCGAGCTTCTCGAGTTTCTTGATCTTGGACAGCTTCTTTACCAGCTTGGATAGAGAGGTCAGCAGCCTCGCGCTTGCGCCGATGATGGGGTCGCCGCGCAGCACGATCTCATACGCGTAGAACGCACGGTAGTCCGGCGCGACCACGGCGTCCTCGACGGGCGCTTCGCGCCATTGCCCCCAGACCGTGAAGTCGCAGTTCGCCGGATCCAGAATGTCGACGGTGATGCCATCGGCGAAGATATCGCCGATGATCGACCATCCCCAGATCGCGGGCGACAGGAGCCAGTGGAGCCCCTTCAGGAGTTTCTCCGCATCGCCCGCGTAGCCGTCGAAGGGGTAGGCGTGGATCTCGGCGGCTAGGCTAGTCCCCTTCCACGCTGCAGCCACGCGGCTGACCTTCGGACTGTAGCTCCCTAGGTGGAAGAAACCGGGCGACCCCGCGGGGATCACCTGATCGATCTGCACGTGCGTGTGTGAACCATGCTCCGATAGACCATCTGGCAATGACCACGTGGCGTCGACCTCGGGACTCACCCACGCGTCGATGATGGCCTCGTCTTCGGGCACGATTTCGATCCGGTTCACGCCTTCGTACTTGCCAAGAAACTCGCTGTTGTAGCGGTACGCGCTATCGCGAGAGTTGAGGGCAAGGTATGTGAGCGCCGGCTCCTCTGGGATCACGGGGATTACGGGGTCATCGTCGTCGTCGTGATCGTCATCCAAGTGAGGAGGCGGTGGCGGTGACGGTGGCAGCGGCGGTGGCGGCGGTGCTGGCGGTGGGTCGGGCGGCGGAATCCACGGCTCCGCCTTCTCGCATGGCGAGAAATGGGCGATCCGGTCGTAGAACCGACACGCGAACGTGTTCTCCGCCGCCACCACCGGCGCGAACACCTGGACCTTCTGGCCGCGCGGCTCGAACTGACGCGGGGGTGCGGTCGCCGCCCGTCGACTCTTCGCGTCGGACCAAAACCGCGTCCGGCACGCCTGCACCCCGTCGCCAAGCCGCGGGCATGGCCAGTAGCCATCGACCTGCGTACCCGGTGCGAAGAAATAGGCGAGCACCCGCCGGTTCGCTCGTTCGAATGCGCTGCGCTGCATCCCATCGAGCGACTCGGCCAGATCGGCCGAGATCCTTCGGAGCGCGTTGAACTCCGAGCAAGACTGCATCGAGAACTGTCCGTGCTCGCCGAGGAAATCCGTCGGCGCGAGCTGCAGGTATGTGCCCGCATCGTCCAGGAGCGTGAGGCGGTCAATATGCTGCGCGATTGCATCGCGGGTCGCCGGGCCCAGACCGGTCTCGGCCTTGGGGATCGCGTATCCCGTCGTGCGAAGCCGCTGCTGCACATACGGCAGCGTCGGACTGTCGCCGTACATCTCGAACCAGATCTCCGGATCGCGAACGAGCACCCCATAGATCGCACGAGCACGCCACGCGCCGAGGTCATGGTTGTAGTCTTGGTCCCCGGTCACGTCGGTATGGCCGAACAACGCGATCGGAGCGATCGGGTGCTGCTGTCGGAGGCCGTAGAAGGCCCGAAAGTGCTTGCGCGCCCCGATGCCTACGAATGTCTGGTCGAACCCGAAGACACCGTCGCCCACGCGCCAGCACGCGACCACACGCAACGGCTCGCGGATCACGTTGAACGAGTGCGGAAGCACGGCCACCGACACGCGATGGCGGAACACTTCGTCGGTCATTTGCGCACCGGACCTTCCGAAGAGGACGCCGTCACGGCGGGCACGAACCCGGAGGTGACAGCGGCGCCGGCAGCAAGTGGAGGCCAGGCGTGGTGGAGTTCGCGGCTCACGAATGAAATCTCAGGGGCTGGCCACGGGACATCCGCGACGGCTACGTCCCGGCTTCCGTCGGCGCTCGTGCCGGCGTCGCCATCGTTGTCGACGCCCGGGTCGCCCGTGTCCCACCGGGCACACCGAATCCCGCCCTGCCCCGCCCTCGCCGTGGTCGGCGCGCACAGCTCTGGCAAGCTAGAAAAGGCCCCGTAGGAGGTCCTACGGAGCCTTTCGCTGGAGCGGGAGACGGGACTCGAACCCGCGACTTCAACCTTGGCAAGGTTGCGCTCTACCAACTGAGCTACTCCCGCACGGAGATGCTCGGGGATGCGGAGCCTACACGGCCGGACGGCGGTGTCAAACGGGATTTCAGCGACGGCTCGGCCATCGGCGGGAGCGCCGTCGCATGCAGCATCAATGCACCAATGCGGAAACCCGCCGGGCCCCCTTGCGGCCCGCGCAGCGGCGGACTAGAACCGCCGAATCCGCCCCGAAAATGACGCCTCACGCCCCAACGTACCCCATCGCACTCGTCGGCCACCGCGGGTAT
>CADEGN010000331.1 GCA_902826865.1 uncultured Myxococcales bacterium | reverse complement strand
GCTCTCGACGTGGGTTTCGAGGTCGAGCTGGATCCTGTCGATTCCGCCGGCGACCCACACCCAAGTGTCGTCGCTCTGGCGGTGGAGGTAGACGTCGACGAGCTCGAAATCGACCGCTTGCACCGTCGACTCAGGCATCGCCTCGACCTCGACAACGACCGACATCCGTGGCGTCGCGGTGCCCTCGTAGCTCGCCGACTCGGGCAACAGGGCCACGTCACAACCGGTGACGAGGGCCAGGGTCAGGGCGGCGAGGCGGGTGTTCACGGTGCCAAACATCAGTGAGCCACATCGCCATCATGGCGGCCGAGCTTGAGCCACGGCCCAACAACAGCCGCAATCCGGCCCGACTTCGTCCGTGCTCGCCCGTCCATGTCCGGCTTTCGGCCACGCGGACGCCGGCCTGCGATGCGGGCGCGTTGCCGACGAAACCGCGGAGTCCGATCAGTCGTCCCTGCGAAGCCCGATCAGTCGTCCCTGCGAAGCCCGATCAGTCGTCCTGCGGAGCCCGATCAGTCGTCCTGCGGAGTCCGATCAGTCGTCCTGCGGAGCCCGATCAGTCGTCCTGCGGGGCGATTCCGGGGAAATGGGCCCGCAGATCGATCGGTGCCCACTGGCCGGCAGCCAGCTGCGGATCCAGCGTCACGACGCCAAAACGGATGCGGCACAGGGACAGTACCTCGCTCCCGGCGGCCGCGAAGATCCGTCTTACCTCGTGGAACTTTCCGTCGGCAATCGTGATCGATGCGAAGCACACAGCGGCCGGCGCCGGGACGAGGGCAGGGTGGGTGTCGTCGTGTGCGAGCTCGCGAAGCTCGATCAATCGGGGGCGATGGCCGTCTTCGAGCACCAGCTCCTCGGGCATTGAAAACGGCCGTGCCAGCGCGACGTGGTACTGCCGCTCGACCCCCCAGCGCGGGTGGGTGAGCCGATGCAGGAGCGTGCCGTCGGTTGTCCACAGCAGCAGGCCGCTCGTGTCGAGGTCGAGGCGCCCGATCGCCCGCAGCTCCCCACACAGCGGGGCATCACGCACGTGGGCGAACGCGGTTGGATGCCGATCGTCCCGCAACGCGGTGATGCAGCCGACCGGTTTGTGCAACACGAGATCGACGCGGGTGTGCAGTACCACCGACGTGTCGTCGACGAGCACCGTTCGCGGTAGGCTCGATGGGGGAAGCTGCGCCCGGCCGTCGTCCAGGGGGGCGCCGTCCTGGTCGCGGACCGCTCCGCGGCGAAGCAGGCGTGTGGTCGCACTGCGCGAGATCCCGAGGTTGCGCGCGAGCAAGATGTCGAGTCGAGGCACCGCCGAGCCGCGATGGTAGCCCGGCGTGTGCGGCCCGCGATACCCTTAGCAAGCACGTGGGTCGCAAACCCGATCCCCTCGCCGAGGAGCGCGCGCTGGTCGAGCGCGCAGCGGCGGGCGATCGCCGGGCGTTTGAGCAGATCTACCGCGCCTATGCACGCGCGATCTTCGGCTACGTCCTTGTGCCGATGCTTGGCGACCGCGACGACGCCGAGGACTGCCTGCGCGAGACGTTTCTGTCCGCGTTCGGAGCGTTGCGGAGCTACCAGTGGAAAGAGCCGGGGATCTACCCGTGGCTCAAGGTGTTGGCCAAGAACAAGGCCCGCGATCTTCTACGGGCGTCCGGACGCCGTCAGCGGTTGCGCGGGTCGTTTCAGGAACACGTGGAGGCGTTCGTCGACGGTGGCACCGATCCCCTCGACGAGGAGCTGCAACGTGAGCATCTGCGCGCACGGATCGAGGTTGTGCTCGCGGAGGTAAATCCGCGCTACGCCCGGATCCTACGCCTGCGGCTGCTCGAGGGGCGCAGCCGCGAGGACTGCGCCGCCGCCCTCGACGTCAAGATTGGGACCCTGGATGTGCTTTTGTTTCGCGCCTGCAAGGCGTTTCGCCAGGCGTGCGACAAACAGGGCCTAAGCCTCAGAGGTGAGCTATGACGCAAGGGCGTAAGGCCCCCGGCCCGGCGGGCGTTCGGAGGCGAGACGGGGCCAAGCCATGACCCGCAGAGACGATACGGGCGAGCTTACGGATCCCAGCTGGGAGTCCGAACTCGCGCGGGGGCAGGCCGAGGACGGTGCGACCGGCAGCGTCGAGGCCGAACTCGCGGTCGTCCGCCTCCTGCTGCACGCGCGGGCGCCGGCCGATCTCTCGCCCGCGATCGAGCAACGGATCTGGGATGACGTGGAGCGCGGTGTCGCGCGGACGCCGTGGTGGAAGCGTCCATGGCTGCTGTGGGCGCTCCCGGCGGTGGCCGCCGCCGCGGCGGTCGTGATCGCGGTGCGCATCTCGGACGATCGATCGCCGGGCCCGCGCGCCGACACGCAAGCGAGCTTGGCCGATCAACTCGAGCGCCAGTTCGCACTCCTCGAACCGGCGGCCAGGGACGCCGTGGCGCGCGGCGTCGATCGCCAACGCCAAACCCTCCGCGGTCGATTGATCGCCACCGCGGTGGGTGCCGATCGACCGGCTGGAGGTGCGCCGTGAGTCGCCCTGCGCTCACCCTGGCGATCGGGTTTGTGCTCGGTGCGGGGAGCATGCTGGTCGGTCTGGCCCAGGCCGGCCGCTTGGCGCCGGCGCGTCCCGATGCGCTGATCGCCCTCGCCCAGCTTGTCGAGGTCGAGCACCACCGCGTCGATGTCTTGGTCGAACGCGGTGACATTGCCGGTGCGATCGCGGTGCTCGAGGCACTCCGCAAGCACACCTGGCCGAGCCGTGACGAGGTGGGTGACCTCGGGGATGAGCTCCGCCACGATGCCGTCGGCCGGTTGGTGCGGCTTCGTCTCGACTACCCCGATGTCGACCCAAAGACCGACGACGAACTTCTCGTGACCATCGACGAGGCCCTCGGCCAAACGTGGCGAGATGTGGACGCCAACCCCTTCACCGCGCGCCTCGTTGCGCTGCGGGGCGAAGTGCTTGAACACGCTGGTCGAGATGACGACGCGCTTGGTGCCTACGAGGCCGCGCTCGAGCTCAACCGCGTGCTCCTCGATCGCGAGCTGGGGGGCGCGCCGTGAACAGGCGCGCCGTGTGGACCGCCCTCTGTTTCTTCTGTGGATGTGCGGCCAAGACAGCCGCCACGGCCGAGACGATGTCCGATCCGACCGCGACCGCCGAGAGGCCTGTGGGCGCTGGCGGGACCGCCGGGGAATCGCTGGCGGCGTACGAAGCCGAGCTCAACGCCCACGAGGCCGTGCTCCGACGCCATGGCGTCGCCATGGCGGATGAGTTCAGCGTTGGGGGCGAGAAGAGCCCCCCGGCAGTGCCGACCCAGACGCCGGCCCGCGCGGCGAAGGTGGACCCGCCGCCCGCCAAGGCGAAGAAGGCGACAGCCCAAGACGGGGCGGGGCCGCGCCGTAAGCCGGCCGCGTCGAATCGCCCGCGGGCGATGTCCGACAGCGTCCCGTCGGATTCGAGCGCATGCGCGAACATCTGCGCCACGGCGGAGGCGATCTGCGAGTTACGCGATCGGATCTGTGCCTTGGCGGATGAGCACGCGGACGAGGATCGCTACCGCGAGGTGTGCACGCGCGCATCGTCCGATTGCGACGTCGCGGACGCGGCCTGCAGTGCCTGCGGCGACGCGCCCGACTAAGACGCGCGTGATCAAGGCCGCCGAGCGACGCCCTCGCCCACGCTGGCGAGCCAGCGCTCGACCGCAGCCGCCCGATCGGGACTCGGCGGCCGCCCGCGGCCGAACGCATCGGCCCCCTTGGCCGCGAGTTCCCCCCCGCGTGGGCGGTCCTCCACGACGTAAAGCGCCCGCGCGAGGGCGAACTGCGTCTCCGCCAACAGCTGGGCATCGAGCCCATGCCCACCCCGGAGCTTGAGCGCGCGCTCGAGCCGTTCCACCGCCTGCTTCGGCCGGCCCTGCTCGAGATCGAGTTGCCCGAGACTCGTGAGCGCGTAGGCGACGTCGGGATGACTGGCGCCACGGGTTTTTTCCCACAGCGACAGTGCCAGATCGGTCTGCGTGCGCGCGTCGTCGAGGCGGCCGGCCGCGGCGTAGGCACTGCCGAGCTCGTGCAGCGCCCCGGCGACCCGAGGATGATCGCCCCACGTGTTGCGCGAGATTTCATAGGCACGCCGCAGCTGGGCGATGGCTGCGTCATGGTTGCCGTGCCGCGCGTCGAGCCCGGCCCCCTGGCGCATGAGTGGCACGAGACGCGGGGCCATGGGCCCCAGGGCGGTCTCGACCAGCGCGACGGCACCCGCGAGCTGGTCGCGTGCTGCGACAGGATTGCCCTCCGACTCGGCCACCCGCGCGAGTCCGGCGACCGCCAACGCGGCGTCGGGGTGGTTCTCGCCGAGGGTTGCGCTGAGGGTCTGCCGGGCGTCTTCGAAGCGCGAACGGGCATCGGCAGGCCGACCGGCGGCGAGATCAAGATCCGCGACGGCGCGGAGCACCGCGGCGCGCCACCACGCGTGGTTCGGATCGTCGCCCAGCAGCAATTGCGCCGCGGCGAAGGACTCGCGTGCGCGATCCTGCTCAGCGATCGCCGCCTGGACCAACCCGAAGTCGAGGCGAAGGCGCGCCTCAGGGCGTCCGCCCATCGCGATCCGGTGCAGTGCGGCCTCGGCGTGCCGACCCCATGACAGGCCCTCGTCGGGGCGCCCCAGCGCGAGCCCGACCGGCACCAGCGCACCCGCGGCGGCGGCCGCGACGACGTCGTGTTTCACCGCGGCGCCTTGCCACGAGGCCTCGGAGAGATGAACGTCTGCGGCTTCGGTGTCGTGGGCGAGCGCCCGCGCGACACCGAGACGGAACCGGGCTTCGACCACGATCGGCGGGTAGTCTTCGCCCTCGGCGATTCGGATCGCTTGGGCCGCCACGTAGGCGCTCTCGGCCGCACGCACCGCCTCGCTCACATGTCCGGTCGCCCCCAAGGCTTTGATCCGGGCGAGTTCGGTGCGCAACTCGGCCACAGCGGAGGCGGCCGCCGGATCTTGAGGCGGTTCAACCTCCGCGTTCAGGGTTTCGATGTCGCCACACTGCGAGAGCGGGGCGAGCTCGAGAGCGGCAAATCCGGCGTCCGCGGCGGTGGCCGCGTCGGTCGTTTCCAGGATCGTCGCGAGTGCATCCAGCTCGTCGAGGCGCTGCTGCAGGCAGTGATTGCGTCGGTCCAGCAGTCGCGAGGATTGCTCCCCCCGCAGGTGCGTGGCTGCGCATGCTTCGGTGTGCAGCGTCGCCCATCCGCCGGCATAGCGGTCGAGGGTGTCGGTCACCAACGCCACGGTCGCCGGCACGAAGGGGCGATCGACTGCGCCCAGGGCCGCGCGGACCGAGTCCCGGCGCGCGTCGTTCCATACCGCGGCCACGAGGTCCGCGGCGCCCAGGCACGGATTCGGTTGCTTCTGCCAGTAGTGCACCCCGAGCACCGTGCCGCCCATCGCCAAGACTGTGCCGGCAGCCCCTGCGATCTTGCGGCGAACGGCCCTTGGGTCCTTGCTGAGCTCGACCAGCAGTGCCTCCATGCTGGCGAAGCGGTCGGCTGGATTCGGCTGCAACCCACGCAGAACGACGCGCCGCACCCAGCCGGGCACGTTGGCGCCGGCCGCCGGCTCGCGCACACCAATGGCCAGCTTCTGCTCCGCCAAGGTCTGGGTGTCCTCGCCGGAAAACGGGCGCTCACCGTAGAGACCCTGATAGAGCGCAACGCAGAAGCTAAACTGATCGCTGCGCGCATCGGTCGGCTTCCCGGCGTGTTGCTCCGGCGCCATATAGGCCGGCGTGCCCATGATCGATCCGGTTTGCGTAAGCAGGGGCTCATCGATCGCCGATTCGTTCTCGTCGAACTCGAACGGTTCGGGCTGCGAATCGTCGCTCGCATCGCTGTGAACCGGGCGCGCGAGCCCAAAGTCCATCACGCGTACGCGACCGTCCCGGCCGATCAGCACGTTGTCGGGCTTGAAATCGCGGTGGACAAGGTTCGCGGCGTGGGCGGCCGCGAGCCCGCGGCCGGCCGGCACAAAGACCTCGAGTACCTCTTCCCACCGCCTGGGTTTCTCGATCAGCCACCCCTTGAGGGTCGAGCCCTCGACGAGTTCCATCGCCACGAAGACGCGATCGCCGATCGTGCCGACATCGTAGACTGTGATCACGTTGGGGTGCGCGAGTTTGGCCAGGGCCTGGGCTTCCTGCAGCAGTCGCGAGCGGGCGCGCTTGCGTTCGGTTTGGTTGGGACGCAAGAGCTTGAGCGCCACCTTGCGGTTGAGCTCCGGATCGTAGGCGGAGAAGACCAAGCCCATGGCACCTTGGCCGATCTCTTCGAGCACGACGTAGCGTCCCATCCGCGTGCCGGGTGTTAAGCCGTGTTCACCACGGGCCGCACCCGCTCGCTGGCCGTCGATGAGAGTCTCGGCCTCGGGATCGTGCCGGCGCGTCGGCTGGGAGTTCTGCTCCGCGCTCATGGCGTTCGCCGCGATGATAGTAGCTCGGGGCGACGCATTTGGTGGGACCCATCAGAGGGCGGGGTGGCCGCGGTCGCGGGCGCCCGGCCGCTGCGTGTTACGCTGCCACGTGCAAGATGGCGGAGATGACCGATGGGGATCTCGGCGACCAGCTCGAGCGTGCCTCGGCCGCCGACGTCGTTCGGCCGCCTGCGCTCGTGGTCCTGCCCGACCCAGATGCGCGCGTGCGAACGGACACAGCGGTGCTCGGTGCGCCGCTTTTGCCACGCCTGGCGATCGCGGCAACGCGGGCCGGTTTTGGCCGCATCATCATGGCGCCCGGCACCACCACAGTGCTGCCCAGCGCGCGCGAGTTGGCCACGTTCGAACCGATCGGCGGGCCAGCGTTGGTGGTCTACGAGGCCACGGTGATCCGTCGGAACTTGCTCGAGTTGATGGTCGCGCACCCGCTCGAACCCGACGAAAGCTACACGCTTTATGACGCCCTCGGGCGGCCGGCTGCGGCGTTCGTTGGCCTACTGAAACAGGTCCCCTCGCAACTACCGATCGGTGAAGAGCTGCCGTACCCCGAGCGGCTCGGGGCGGATGACGTGGTGCGGGTGGTCTATCGCGAGGATCTCGCGCGCGCGGAGGCGCTCGTCGTCACCGGCGATGAGGTGTTCGCGCCCGCCCCGTCTTGGTGGCGACGTCGCGTGGGACTACCGACGGTGCGAGCTTTGGCGGCCCTCCCGGGGCCGCTGGCCCGCCTTGAGCTGGCGGCAATTCTGGCGGCCGCCTCGGCGCTCCCGCTGGCGTTGGCCGGCAAGCCGTGGATGCTGCCACTCGCCGCCTTCGCGCTGCTCGTCGGGGTCCACGTGAGCAAGCTGCTGAAGTCCCTGCGCCTGCTGCGACGGGGGATCGGCGGCGACGAAGGTGACGCGGCCGGTGAACGCATCGCCAGGGCGACGCGCCCGCTGGGGCATGCGGCAATCACGGCAGGGATCACCTATGCGCTGATCGCCAAGGCCGATCGAGCAGACATTGCGGGGCTTGTGGTACTGGCGGCCGGGGCGGCGGCAACGGTCATCGACCTCGTGCAGGCGCGTCTTATTTTGCGCGGCCACGTCGAGCCCGTGTTTGCCTTGCCGGACGCACACGCAGTTGCCGGGCGCGTCGGGTTCCCGTTGCCACCGTGGATCGAAGGCGCGCCATTGTTTGAGCTCGTCGTGCTCCTGACGGCGATTCCACTCGTCCCCGAACTGCCATGGACCCTGCTCGTCGCGGGTGCGGTCGCCCGGCTGTGGCGCTGGTATGCTGGCCCAGTGGGGGCCGGCGGCGACTGATGCCGCGGATACGCGCGTCGAAGCCCCTCGACATCGCTGCGCTTTCACCCACGCACTCATACGGCGCGAGGATCGCCCCGCGTGTTCGCCGGTGCCGCTCGCGTCGCATCACCCCGGGACCGCGGGAATCGTTCTCG
>CADEGN010000330.1 GCA_902826865.1 uncultured Myxococcales bacterium | reverse complement strand
TTCCCGGTCCGCGCTCGCGCGCGGCTCGGTCCCCGATCGTCACGACGCACCATGCTCGCAGCGTACCAGCCCGTGAGCGGGGACGAACAGACGGTGCGGGCAATGCCGCGCGAGCGGGCGGACAGCGGCCCGTCGGCCGCGCCCGCCTCGCAGGACCCGACGCTCGCGACCGGCGACGCCACCGGTCGTGTGGGCAGCGCGGACGATGATCCCGAGATCCGCCGTGGAGCGTCGCTCGGCCGCTATGTCGTGCTCGGGCGCGTCGGTGCGGGGGGCATGGGCGTGGTCTACGCGGCCTATGATCCCGATCTCGATCGCAAGGTCGCGGTGAAGCTCCTGCGTTCGCCCACCGGCGGCACGACGGACGACGCTGCGCACGCACGGCTCTTGCGCGAGGCCCAGGCCATGGCGCGGCTGCGCCATCCCAACGTCGTGGTCGTGCACGACGTAGGCGTCTGCGCCAGGCGCGTCTTCATTGCGATGGAGTTCGTCGAGGGCGTGACGCTGACCGCGTGGCTCGAGCGTGCGCCGAGCTGGCGCGAGCGCCTCGCGGTGATCTGTGCCGCGGGCCGCGGACTCGCCGCAGCACACCGCGCCGGCCTCGTCCATCGCGACTTCAAGCCCGACAACGTGCTCATCGGTGAAGGGCCGGCCGCCGGCACGGTGGTCGTCACCGACTTCGGGCTGGCGCGGGCGCAGGACACCCCGGTGTCGAGCTCGAACATGCCGGCGCTCGTGAGCACCAGTGGCGGCGCGCTGGAGTCCCCACTCACGGTGACCGGCGCGCTGATGGGCACGCCCGCGTACATGGCTCCCGAACAGCTCGTGCGCGGCTACGCCAGCGCCGCGGCCGACCAGTTCGCGTTCTGCGTGGCGACCTTCCAGGCGCTCTACGACGTGCGCCCGTTCCCCGGCAACAGCATCGCCGAGCTGTCCACGTCGGTGATCGAGGGTCGCATCGTCGATCCGCCCGGCGGCACCGGTGTGCCGGCGTGGGTGAAGCATGCGGTGCTGCGCGGGCTCGCGACCGAGCCCGGCAAGCGCTTTGCGAACATGGACGAGCTGCTCGCGCGGCTCGACGTCGCGGCTCGCACGCGGCGGCGCAACTCGGCGCTCGCGCTCGGGCTCGCGGCCACCGTCGTGGTCGGCGGCGGTGCGACGATCCTCGCGATCTCCGGCGGCGATCCGTGTCCGCCCGCCGACGATCGCGTGGTCGAGCGCTGGGGCCCGAAGGTACGGGAGCAGCTGCGCTCGCACTTCATGGCCACCGAAGTCCCTTACGCCGAGCTCGCGTTCGAGGGCGTGGCCGAGCGCATCGACGAGCGCGTCACCGCGTGGGCGAGCGCGCGGCAGGCCGCCTGTCGCGCGACGCGTGTCGAGGGCGTGCAGTCGGAGGCCGCGCTCGATCTGCGCATGGCTTGCCTCGAGCGCCGTGACCGCGAGCTGGCCGCCACGATCGCCGAGCTCTCGCACGCCGACGCCGAGCTCGTCGGACGCGCGATCGAGGTGGTGGGGCAGGCCCCGCCCATCGACGTGTGCCAGGACGAGCAGTGGTTGGGCAGCGGCGAACTCGTGCCCGACGATCCGGCGACGCGTGCGCGTGTCGACGAGCTACTCGCCCAGCTCGACACGTTGAACGCGAAGATCCTGGTCGATCACGTCGAGGGCGACACCATCTCGCAGCTGCAACAGGCGCTGGCCGACGCCGAGGCGCTCGGTCATGCACCGACCGTGGCCGAAGCCGCCTATCGGCTCGCGCGCGCCTACGCCGAAGACGAACGCTACGACGCGGCCATGGCTGCGCACGAGCGTGCGCTGGCGGCCGCGGCCCAGGGACACCACGACACGGTCGCGGCATGGTCGGCCACCGACATGGTCTACCTGGTCGGCCACAGCCTGGCGCGCTACGACGAGGCCCGCACGATCACGCGTTTCGCCGAGCATGCCCTGGTGCGCAGCGGCGACCGACCGGCCGAGCGCGCGTCGCTCGAGACCAACATCGGCACGGTGCTGCGCCAGCAAGGCGACTACGACGGAGCGATCACCCACCACACCCGCGCGTTGGAGATCCGCCGCGAGCTGTACGGCGACTCGTCGGTGATGGTCGCGTCGGCGCTCAACAACCTCGGCAACGCCTACATCGCGAGGGGCGACTTCGCGGAGGGCACCGAGTTGCTCGAGCGCTCCCTCGAGCTGCGGCGCGCCGCCTACGGCGACGATCACCCGCGCGTGGCCGAAGCGCTCAACAACATCGGCGCGGCGCTGTACCAGACCGGCCGCTTCGCCGAGGCCGCCGAGCACACCGCGCGCGCGCTCGAGATCCGCCGGAAGTTGTTCGGGCCCCGGCACCTGCTGGTCGCGAGCACGCTCGGCAACCTGGGCAGCGCGTGGATGGAGCTCGAACGCTACGGTGAGGCCGAGCAGGCCCTCCGCGAGGCGCTGGAGCTCACCGCGTCGGGGCTGGGACCGGAGCACGAGCGCACCGCGATGCTCACCAACAACCTCGCGAATGCGCTCGAACGCCAGCAGCGCTACGACGAGGCCATCGCGATGCACCGCAAGGCGCTCGCGCAGCGCGAGCGCCTCGACCCGCGCTCGCTCGAGGTCGCCCGCTCGCTCGGGAACCTGGGGGTCGCGCTCGACAATGCTGACCGCGACGACGAGGCCTACCCGGTGCTCGAGCGCTCGGTCGCGCAGTTCGCAGAGATGGCTGCGGAGCACCCCGACGGCGTGATGCCGCGGGTGCGGCTCGGGCAGCTCGACGTGCTGCGCGGCAACGCGACGCGGGCGGCCGAGCTTGCCACGGTGGCGGTCGCGATCGCCGAGCGCACCGGCATGGACCCGATCCGCACCGCCGAGGCAAAGTACCTGTGGGCGCAGGCACGCTGGGAGCAGGACCTCGATCGCCCCGCCGCGGTCGCGGCCGCGCGCGAGGCCCTCGCCGTCGTGCGCGCGGGCGGCCTGCGTGCCGACCTCCGCGAGGGCATCGAACGCTGGCTCGCCTCGCATCCGCGCTGACCTCCTGCGTGCGGCCTTGGGCGGCGGGGCGGGGCCGGCGATGGGTCGCGCAGCCCAATGGCGAGGCCTGCGTTGGCGAACGGCGCTCGAGCACGTTGCAGCGCCCCGCAGATCATCTCGCGCACCCGTGCATCGGACTCGATCGCGATGAGTTCGGCAAGCGCCGCGCTGAAGTCGCCACCGATTCGCGCCAGCGCCGCGACGATCGCCGCGTGGACCTCGACGGGCTCTCCCGCCGAGATGAGGCAGTGGAGCAAGACCGGTGCCGCATCGGGATCACGGACGAGCCGCCCGGTCATGCGCGCGAATCCGGCGCGGGTGCGGCGGGAGTGTTTGCGCGCTCGCACGACGTTGCTGTTGCGAGCGTCACGGCCAAAGCGCGCGCGCGGGCTCGCCTCATCCCGGATATCGGACCACGTTCGTGAAGCCCGCGCCGGGAGGTTGGGCGTTTGTATGTGCGAGCGGAGCGCGGTGCGGGAAGGATCGTCCGGCCCAAGCTACGCAACTTCGTGCGTCATTGGGCTGATGCGCAAGATCGGCAGAAGGGAAGATAGTGCGGATGCACAGAGTCTCGCGCTCACGCTCATCTGACTCGGCGACCCACCGGCGCTGTTTTCGTGATCGCGTCCGCTCCGGTTCAACGGTGCGGGTTGGCCGGTCGCGTCTGCGTTCGCGAGGCTCTCGTCCGTTTGCCGCGGTTCTCTGCACGGCAAGCCGCCCGCGGCCCCGCCGCCTGCACACCTCGGAAACATCCGGACTCTCTCGCATGACCGCCGTCACACCAAGTACGCTCGGCCCTCGGAGCCTTCTCAGCCTCCCCACGTCCTTGCCACTTCAAAACCATTAACCGCCCGGTGTGCGGCCGTCGAGCAACGGATGCTCGCCCGACCGGTTGTCGTCGCCGTGGTCACTCGACTTCTTGGTCGATGTAGATCCCCAGCGAGTGGATGCCGACGCGGTTGGCCGCGCCCGCGCGCTCGAAGGTGGAGAACAGGCCGTCGTCGTCGAGGTCGCCGAAGGCCTGCGCGGTGAACTGGCAGCCTTCGGGCAGCTGCTTCGCGCGGAAGTTGTAGTGGAAACGATGGGCCTCGGCGACCGCGAAGCCCAGCGCCTTCCACTCGGCGGAGGTCCACTGCAGGCCCGAGTAAGCGGCCGGGCCGGCGCCGCCGATCGTGCAGCGTCCGCCGGGGCCCCGCGAGCACGGGACGTCGAGCGCGGGCGTCCAGCCGATCTCGCGCCCGAGGATCGGGCAACCGCGGAACGTGCTCGGCTGCTTGGGGTCTTCGTACATCGACGCGGCGATGCCATCGTACATGCGGGCGAGCGCGAGCCGCGGCTCGGCCGTCTGCATGCGCCGGTGGTACTTGCTGATCGCGGGCCCGAACAGCGCCGACACGATGCCGAGCAGTACCGCGGCTTTGGTCTCGTCGGCGCGCTCGATGTCGAGACGGATCTGCAGGGTGTCCGCCGATGACTCGAAGTGCACGCGGCCTTCGGCGACGGCGTTGGCCAGCCCGAGCGCGACGAGGAGCCCGGCGACGGGATCACCCGCCGCGACTGCGCGCACGCGCGCGGGCCCGCCCAGCGCTGCGATCCTATCCAGCTCTGCGCGGAGCTGGGCGTCGATCGTGTCGAGCACCTCTTGCTCGCCGCTTGCGCCGAGCAGGAAGGCGCTGTCCTCGATGGCGAAGGTGGCGTGCTGGATCTTCGGCTCGAACGCGTGTCCGAAGATCGGCGTCGCGACGTCGAAGCGCGCGATGCCGTGCGCCCACGCGTCGGGGACCGCCGCCACGAGGTGATCCATCGCGGCCCACTGCACGATGGGAGGCAATGTCGCGAGCTCGTCGAGCGCGCGCACGCGGCCGATGACGAGCGCGTCACCCGAGGTCCGCGCCGTCAGGCCCTCGTGGTGCGCGGCCGGCGGAGCGCTCCGCAGACGGGCGCCCGGGATCACGCCGACGTAGTCGCTGAGGTTCGGCGATAGCACGAGCGCACATGCGCCGGGCGAGGTCGGAGGCTCGATCGTGGCGACGACGTCCGCACCCTCCGCCTCGGGCCGCGCCGAAAGGGCAACGACGAACCCGACGATCGCCGCCGGCTCGCACAACTCGGGAATCCGAGTCACGACGGTCAGTGGTGACCGCTCGAACACCGGCTCGAGTGGGTGCGCGCCAGTGCGTTCGTCGAGCGCCGGCTCGACCGCGGCCACGGCGGGTTCCCTCCGGCTGCACCCGATCGTTGCGGCGAGTGCGACTGCGATCGACGAGGCGCGCATAGGCTGTGACTTTACCGAGAATCGCACAGTCACACGACGAAGTTCACGAGCCGGCCCGGCACCACGATCACGCGCTTGGGTGGCCCGTCGCCGAGCTTGTTCGCGACGTCGGGGGCAGGGGCGACCAGCTTCGCCAGCTCGTCCTTCGTCGCGGCGTGCGGCGCGGCGATCTCCGCGCGCCACTTGCTGTTTTCGTGATCGCGTCCGCTCCGGTTCAACCGGGCGGGTTGGCCCTTCGCGTCTGCGTTCGCGAGGCTCAGGTCCGTTTGCCGCCGTTCTCTGCACGGCAAGCTGTCCGCGGCCCCGCCGCCTGCACACCTCGGAAACATCCGGACTCTCTCGCATGACCGCCGTCACACCAAGTACGCTCGGCCCTCGGAGCCTTCTCAGCCTCCCCACGTCCTTGCCACTTCAAAACCATTAACCGCCCGCGTGGATGCGGACGAGGAGGTCACGCGGGCCCGGCTCGGGCTTTTGGACCTCCTCGAGGTGAAGGACACCGGGGTCCCCGAACTCGCGAAAGACGGGAGCTTTCATGGCGCGACCACCGTGCGGATGCGAACTGCCACCGTCAAGGGACGACCGAGCGGATCCGCGTCGACCCATTGCCCACAGCGCACGAACCGCGTGCGTCACTGGCGAAGCTGCGGGATACGGGGCTTACCCGGACCTGTCCCACCGAAGCGCGGCCCTTGGTCCCACCATTCGGCGGCAGGCCCCGTGAACGATGAAACGATCGCATATTACTGCGATTTCGCCAGCGAGCATCTCGGCTACTTCGCCTGTTACCTTGCATCCATGGTTGCGCAGGCCCGCCGCCATCAGCGGAGTAAGGCGGCGATCGAGTGAAGACCTCCATGCGACACTACGAACTCCACGGCAGCTCACTCGTCTGGACGATTGAGCAACGCGGCAGCACGATTGTGGATGGCTACCTCAACCTCCATGGGACGCAGGCGTTGGAGACCACGATCCTGCCTTCGGAAGCGTCCGCCGCGGCGGAGTATGCGGCCCGAATTCGGCAACACGTAGACCGCGGCTTCTACCGGACGGACATCGACGAACACGACCGCACGTGCGACACGGACGTGCGCGAAGCTGGCCTCGTAGCGCCTGCGGCGGGGCCGTTAATCTGCAACCACGACCGTTCCGGACTTGCGGCAATCCATCCTCGCGAGCAGCTCCGGGCGCATCTTACCGCAGCGGAGGCACGCCGATACCGGGCGCTCGAGTTCAACGGGTTTGCCCAAGTCGACATCGCCTCGGTTGTCGCGCAGGAGCACTTCGTCCACGTCACGGCCATCTCGATACGCGATTGTCACGGACCCATCAGCGCCCATGTCGCGGGACTGCTCGCACGCGGGGCGCCGAATCTCGAGTCGCTTACCGTGAGAGCGCACGCTGTCGATCTGAACGCGGCGGGCTTTGCCAACTTGACTCGGCTCGACGTCGAGGGTCGACTCGATGGACTTCCCCCCCAAGCACCACTCCAGTTTCTATGCCTGCACACGTGGATTTCGACGTCGCATACCCACAGCGTCGATGCGATGACGAAGCGAGCGCTCGCGGATCTGATCGAGCTTTCGATCGTACTCGGGCAGAGCACACCGCCTCCAACGTCGTCCGTAGACTGGGACCGCTTGCTTTCTCGCGCGAATACCCCGCAGCTGCGTCGCTTGCGTGTGAGGGGCGCTGGTGACATGAGCGATGTCCGCCCGGCAATTGCGCGTAGCGACCTCTCCGAGCGACTCGATCACCTCGAATTCGGCGGCAAGGTATCCCCCGCCGCAGCGATGATCTTCTCGCAGCACGGCCGCGAGATTCGTCGAATCCCGGAGCGTCGATTCGAGGTCCGTGGCCTCGCGAAAAAGCTTCGCCGAGCATTCACGCGGCTCGACTCGGCGACACGATGACGGCAGTGGCGGGCCGGAGCATCAATCCGTGTCGCGATCCACCGCGACCCGTTCGTTCGACATGACTACTCGCACTCGGCGTGACAGCCTGGGTCGTCGCAGTCGACGAGCGCGTTGTCGTTGTCGTCTTCACCGTTGAAGCACACTTCGCCGAACTCGGGAGGCGCACAAATCAAGCCGACGTCGATACAGCAGTCGCCGTGGTCTGAGCAGGTCTCGTCACACCAACAGCCTGATCCGTGTTGCTGGCCGCAGATGCCGTCGCAGCTCGCGGCGACGTCGGCTGCGGAACATGACGGGTCGTCTGCGCACGACGGGTCATCGCAGTCGGTGCGTCCGTTGTTGTTGTCGGCTTCGCCGTTGAAGCACACAGTCGGCGCAGCAGTCGCCGAACATGGCACAGGCATCATCGCAGAAGCAGTTTCCGATGCCCTGTCCGCCGCATAGGCCCAAGCCCCTCGTCGTCGATGCACGAGCCGGGCGGCCATCCGCTTGTTCATCGACGCCCACAACAAGGACCCGAAGCCCTTCATCTGGACCAAGACCGCGGACCAGATCATCGCCGCGGTGGCGCGTCACAGCCAGCGCGTGCTCGCCCTAGGCGACGAGGCGTGATTTTTCTTGCGAATCGCGGACTCAGGACACTAGCCCTGAAATAAGCGCAGTAGACGGGCGAGACGCGGAATTCACCTGAAGGGCCCGGT